>JBFWWQ010000191.1:0-6817 GCA_050246095.1 Pseudorhodoplanes sp. | reverse complement strand
CGCAAGGAAAACGGGCCGGTGCAAGGCACAATCCGAATTCCGGTCCGACCACGGCATAAGTCCGGCGCGGATCGTCGAAGCGGCCGTCGCGGCCGAGCCGCATGCGCGTCAGCGGCCGCGCCGGCGTGACGCCGGCCTGCGCGAGCCAGCGGCCAACCTCGTCCTGGGCGTCGGCGAAATCCAGGAAGACCGGGCCGGGTATGGCGGCGAGCGCATGCGCGAGCAGCGCCTGCGCCACCGCATCGTCCTCGGCGAGCAGCGGGCCGATATGCGCGGCGAGGCGCCCGTCGCGTCCGAGCATGAAGCCGGCAAGCCGCCCCTCGCGCAGCGCGCAAAGCCCGGCCGCCGGCAATCGTCCGCGCAGCCGCGACAGCAGCGGGCCGCGCGGGGAGCCGAACGCTGCCGCGTCATAGGCGCAGAGCGCGTTCCAGAGGGAATCGTCGATCGGGCGAATCTCGAGGCCGCGCCCGGGCGGCGGTGCGGCGCTCCGGCGCGCAGGGCGGGCCAGTCTCTGGTAGGTCCAGGAATCCCGGAAGCCGAGCTGGCGATAGACTTCGCGCCCGGCCGGCGTCGCGTCGAGCACCGGCACGCGGTTGGCGGCGGCGAGGTCGTCGAGGCAGCGTTGCATGAGCTGCTTCGCCCATCCCTGCCGGCGGTAGGCGGCATCCACCAGCACCATGCTGATCCAGGCGAAGCCGCCGGCATGCGGCAGCGTGGCCGCGGTCGCGACGACGCGGCCGCCCGCGTCGCGGCGCGCGTGCACGGCGCCGAGTTCGAGAAAAATGCGCCAGTCGGCGGCGACCTGGTTCCAGCCGGCCTGCTCCACCAGCGCCTGCGCATCCGCGATGTCGGCTGCGCGCAGCGCGGATTCGCCGCCCGCGGGATCAGAAGGCGCCATCGCGCCGGGCATAGTCGGTGGCCTTGCCGAGACTCGGCGATCCGTGCCGGACCCAGTCGGCGGTCCAGTCGATCATGCGGATCAGCGGGACCGACGGATAGCCGAACAGCCGGAAGGCCTGCGCGGCATTCACCAGCCATGCATCCGGCGCCTCCGCATTCCGGAACGCCGGAGCCTTGTCGAAACGCTTGCCGAATTCCTGCGCCAGCCAGCGCACGCTGACGGTTTCCGGCCCGCTGACATTGAGCGGGCTCGCCGGCGTCGTGCAGTGGTTGAAAGCGCGCAGCACCATCGCGTTGGCGTCGCCCTGCCAGATTACGTTGACATGGCCGGTGGTGAGGTCGATCGGCTCCCCGGCGATGACGCGCGTGGCGACGTCATGCAGGACGCCGTAGCGCATGTCGATCGCGTAATTGAGGCGGATGATGCGACCGGGCGTACCGCGCTCGCGCGAGAAATACTGGAACATCGCCTCGCGCGCGACGCAGGAATTGGCATAGGCGCCGGGCGGCGGGGTCGCCGGCGTCGCCTCGGTCGCGCCGCCCTGCAGCACGCTGACGTAAGGGTAAACGCAGCCGGTCGAATAGGCGACGATGCGCGAGCCGGAAAACACGTCCGCGACGATTGCGGGCACATGCGCGTTCATCGCCCAGGTGAGGTCCTCGCGGCCCGAGGAGCCGAACTTGCGGCCGGCCATGAAGATCACATTGGGCAGAAGCGGCAGCTTCGCAACCTGCGCGCGGTCGAGCAGGTCGGCCTCGACGCATTCGATGCCCCAGGCGGTGAGCCGCTCGCGCAGGTTCTTCTCGCTGAAACGCGCGACGCCTACGATCCGGCGCCCGGGTGCGGCGCGGCGCGCCAGCCGCGCCAGCGTCGGGCCGATCTTTCCGCCGACGCCGAGAACGATGAGATCGCCCGCGACCCTGCCGAAATCCTCGATCAGTGCGGGCGAAGGCTCGGTCATCGCCTCTTCGAGATGTTCGACGTCGCGGAACGTCTCGGGCAGTGCACTCGGCGCAGGCGTCATTGCGATTCCACCCGCACGACCAAATCGCAGCTGGACTTTCCTTTCATTAACCGTTTGGATAACAAACGGTCGCACCCCTGTCCATCGTGCAGCGCCGTTCGGGAAGGCCGGAAATGACAACACCGGAAATGACAACACCGGAGATGACAATACCGGAGATGACAACGCAGCCCCGCATCAAGACCACGGTCGTCGGCTCCTATCCGGTGCCGGACTGGCTCAGCGCGCTTCCCTCCGAGCAGGCCCTGATCGACGCCACCCGCGTCGTCATCCACACGCAGGAACATGCGGGGATCGACCTGGTCTGCGACGGCGAATTGTCGCGCTTCGACGTCAACCATCCCGAGACCAATGGGATGATCGAATATTTCGTGCGCCCGCTGGCCGGCATCCGCACCGACATCACCTTCGACGAACTCGTGGCCTATCGTGCGCAGCGCGGCATGGGTTTCCGCACGCGCCCGCCGGCGGTGGTCGACGGGCCGATCGGCTGCGGCACGCTCGATCTCGCGCACCCTTGCGCGCGCGCCAAGAAGCTCGCCTCGCGCCCCTTCAAGTTCACGATCACCGGCCCGCATATGCTCGCCAAGACGCTGGTCGATCGCCATTACAAGAACCTGCCCGATCTTGCGAATGCGATCGCCGATGCGCTGGCGGAGCAGGCGCGCCATCTCGATGCCGATGTGGTGCAGCTCGACGAGGCCAATCTGCCGGGCAGCCCGGATGAATGGAAATGGGCGGCGGCGTCGATCAACCGCGTGCTGGATGCGGTCAAGACCGTGCCCTGCGTGCATCTGTGTTTCGGCAATTACGGCGGTCAGTCGATCCAGAAGGGGAGCTGGGTCAAGTTGATCGACTATCTCAACGCCCTGCATGTCGATCACATCGTCATGGAGAACGCGCATCGCCCGGCGGAGGAGCTTGCGGCCTTCCGCGATCTGCGGCCGGAAATCGGTTTCGGCCTGGGCGTCGTGGATGTGAAATCCACCGAAATCGAAACTCCCTCGGTCATCGCACGCGCGATCGAACGCGCCGAATCCGCGATCGGTGCCAGCCGTATCCGGTATGTGCATCCCGACTGCGGCTTCTGGATGCTGAAGCGGAACATTGCGGACGGCAAGATCCGGGCTTTGGTAGAGGGCCGCGACCTGTTCGAGGGACGCGCCCGCATCAGGATCGCCTGAGCCGGCGGTCCTAATTCAGCTTGATGGACACGTGGCGCAGCGAGCGGTCTTCCGGGTCTTCGGTAACCGCGAAGCCGAGTTGCTCGCACATCCGCAGCATGGTGACGTTCTCGCTCAGCACCTGGCCCTGCACGTTCCTGAAGCCTTGCGCGCGGGCATATTCGATCATCATCTCCATCAGCTTCCAGCCGAGCCCGCGTCCCTTCATGTCGGAGCGCAGCAGGATCGCATATTCGGCATTTTCGAGATTGCTGTCGGCATGCAGGCGCACGACGCCGATCAGCGCCCCGGTAGGGTCGTCGAGCGCGACGAAAGCCATGGCGCGCGCATAGTCGATCTGCGTCAGGCGCGCGATGAAGACGTGGTCGAAAACGCGGATCGGCGCGAAGAAACGCAACCGCAGGTCGTCGTCGGAGATGCTGGTGAGGAACGTCTTGAACAGCGGCTCGTCTTCCGGCCGCACCGGTCGCACCGACACGTTCCAGTCCGCGCCCAGTGTCAGCCGCCGCTCCCAGCGGCTGGGATAGGGCTGGATCGCGAAACGCTTGGAGCCGGGCTGCGCCGCGGGCCGCACCATGATGCGCGTGTCGAGCGCGAGCACGCCGTTCTCGTCCGCGAGCAGGGGATTGATGTCGAGTTCGACGATTTCGGGGATGTCGGCGGCGAGTTGCGCCACCTTCACCAGCACCAGGGCGATATCGTCCAGCCGTGCTGCCGGCACGTCGCGATAGGCGCGCAGCACGCGCGACACGCGGGTGGAGGCGATCAGGTCCCGCGCCATGTTGAGATCGAGCGGGGGCAGGGCCAGCGCCTTGTCCGCCACCAGTTCCACCGCGACGCCGCCGCGCCCGAACGCGATCACCGGACCGAAAGTGGGGTCTTCCGCGAGACCGACGATCAGCTCGCGCGCCTTCGGCCGCGCGATCATCGGCTGCACGATGAAGCCTTCCAGCCGCGCCTGCGGGCGCAGCTTGCGGGACCGCACATGCATTTCCGCGGCCGCCTGCCGGATCGCCCCGGCATCGGACAGACCGAGCGCGACGCCGCCCACATCCGACTTGTGCGGGATGTCGCGCGACAGGAGCTTGAGCGCGATCGTGGTTCCGGACTGCAGGAACGGCGCCGCCAGCTGCACCGCCTGCTCGGCATCGGCGGCGATCAGGGTCGGCACCGAGGCGATCGCATAGGCCCGCATGACGGCGGCGACTTCGTCCGGATCGAGCCAGGACCGCCGCTCGGAGAGGGCCTGCACCACGATGTCGCGCGCCGTCGCGGCATCGGGCGCGAAATCGTCCGGCAGTCCCGGCGGCACCCGCATCAGGTTGATCGCGGCCTCGCGGTGGTGCGCCAGATGCATGATGGCGCGAACGGCGTCCGATTCCGTCACGAAGCTCGGAATCGCGGCGGCCTCGAACACCTCGGCGACCTCGCGCCCGGAGCCGACCCAGGCGGTGAACAGGGGTTTGGGTTGCAGCCATTTCGACCGCTGCTGGCGTGCGACGGCAGCGACCGCCTGTGCCGTCTGCATTTCCGAGCCGAGCGCCGTCTCCACGTTGATGACCAGCACGGCGTCGTTCTGCGGATCGGCGAGAATGGCTTCCAGTGCGGCGCTGTAGCGGTCGGGTCCGGCATCGCCGATGATATCGATCGGGTTGGCGCGCGACCAGGTCGCGGGCAGGATTTCATCGAGCCGCCGCAGCGTGTCCTCGGAGAGGCTCGCGGCCACGCCGCCGAAATCGGTCAGGCGGTCCACGGCGAGCACGCCGAGCCCGCCGCCATTGGTGACGATGGCGAGCCGGTTGCCGGAAAGCGCGATCCCGCGGCTGAGCGTCTGCGCCGCATCGAATAATTCGGCAAGATCGATCACCCGCTGCAGGCCGGCGCGCCGGAATGCGGCGTCGTAGACCGCGTCCGATCCGGCCAGCGCACCGGTATGCGTCGCCGCCGCCCGCGCGCCCTGCGCGTGACGGCCCGCCTTCATGACGATCACCGGCTTGGTGCGCGCCGCCGCGCGCGCCGCCGACATGAACTTGCGCGCATCGACGACATTCTCGATGTAGAGCAGGATCGCACGGGTATGGGAATCGAGCGCGAAGAAATCCAGCAGGTCGGAGGAATCGACATCGAGCTGATCGCCGATCGAGGCAATGGCGGAGAATCCGATCCGGCGCCGGGCCGCCCATTCGATCAGCCCGGCCGCGACGGCGCCGGATTGCGAGATCAGCGCCAGCGGACCTCGCTCCGGCATGCAGGCGGCGAAGCTCGCATTCAAGCGCATCGCGGGCGCGATCACGCCCAGGCAGTTCGGTCCGATCAGCCGCATGCCGCGGGCGCGCGCCGCGTCGTGCGCGCGCGCGGCGTGGGAGCCCGGCCCGCGGCCCAGTCCGGCGGTGAGCACGATGGCCGCGCCGACCCCGGTTTCCGCCGCATCCTGCACGACCTCCGGCACGGCCGCCGGCGGAATGGCGATCACCGCGAGATCGGGAGCCTGCACCAGCGCGCGCAGCGAGGCCGCGGTCTTGCTGCCGAGGACCTCGGCATGTGAGGGGTTGACGACATGCAGCGGCCCCACAAATCCGGCTTCGCGCATGTTGCGCAGCACCGCGCCGCCGACGGAATCGGCGCGCGGACCCGCGCCGACGATCGCCACGGAGCGGGGCGAGAAGAAGCGATCCAGGCGATAAGTCGACATGTGGCGTCACAACCTGTCCGGCGGGGGCTTGCGCGCAGCATCTTGCGGGTCTGCGGATGCGATGCAAGCGCCCGCGCGATACCGGCGAAAAACATTTCGCCAGACATGCCGCGGTTGATCGGAATCAATATGACAACGCCCCGGGCCTGCGACCATGCCGGATATGAAAGCCAAGGACATCATGGTGCGGAATATCGTCGCGGTGAAGCCGGACGATTCCATCTATACGGCGATCCGCATGATGCTCGCCAAGGGCATCAGCGGCCTGCCGGTCGTCGACGCGGAGGGAAGGCCGGTGGGCGTCGTGACCGAGGGCGACTTCCTGCGCCGCATCGAGAGCGAGACCACGCTGCGCCGTCCGCGCTGGCTGGAATTCCTCACCAGTCCCGGGCTGTTGGCGAGCGAATATGTCAAGGGCGCCAGCAAGTGCGTAAGCGAAGTGATGACGGCCGGTATCGAGAGCGTCGGCGAGGATGCGCCGCTGTCGGACATCGTGGACATCATGGAGCGGCGCGGGATCAAGCGCGTGCCGGTGGTGCGGGACGGGCGCCTGGTCGGCATCGTGACGCGCATGGACCTGCTGCGGGCGCTGGTGCGGCGCGCCACGGAAACGCGCGTCAAGCCGGGCAGCGACGAGACCATCCGCGCGGCGATTCTCGGACGGCTTGAGAAGGAGCCCTGGATGCCGGCCTCCTCCATCGAGGTTACGGTCAAGAACGGGATTGCGCGGATCAGCGGCGTGATCACCGACGAGCGCGAACGCGATGCCTTGCGCGTGGCGGTGAAGAACACCGCCGGCGTCGTCTCCGTCGAGGACGCGATCACCTTCATCGATCCGATTTCGGGCGTGGTGTTTCCGCCCGCGGGCTGAGGCGGCGCAGGTTTGTGTTCTAGCAGGCTGCTGAAAAAGTCTCGACGGCGAGGATGGCATGTGATTCCGTGGAATTGAAGCCACGGGATGCTTTGCCATGCGCGGACGAGGCGATCAGTCGGAAGGTCTGTTCTCTTACGTTCGA
>JBFWWQ010000190.1:0-6820 GCA_050246095.1 Pseudorhodoplanes sp. | reverse complement strand
ACCATTGATCTGCATCAATTGAGACCGCGCCGCTTTCGTTACCTATGCGCGCAAAGGGTCCAAGGGAGGATCGCGCGCAATGCAAATCCAGCATCACGACATTCCCGGCACAACCATCTTCGACGGAGAGCAGGCGCAGAAGGGCTATGCCCTCAATCGCATGTGCTACTCGTTCAACTCGGCGGAAAACCGCGCCGCCTTCCTCAAGGACGAGGACGCCTATTGCGAGCGCTACGGGCTGAACCCGCAGCAGCGCGAGGCGATCCGCCAGCGCAACGTGCTCAAGCTGATCGAGGCCGGCGGCAACGTCTATTACCTCGCGAAATTCGCCGGGATTCTCGGGCTGTCGGTGCAGGACATCGGCGCCCAGCAGACCGGAATGAGCGTGGACGAATTCAAGCAGAAACTGCTGGCGGCAGGGAGGTAACGGCACATGGCACAGATCGTCGGCGCTATCGCCACATCGCATATTCCCGCCATCGGCAAGGCCATCGCCGAGAAGCGGCAGAACGAGCCCTACTGGAAGCCGTTCTTCGACGGCTACGACGCGGCGCGCGCCTTCATCGCGAAGTCGAAGCCGGACGTCGCGGTCTGCATCTATAACGACCACGGGCTCAACTTCTTCCTCGACAAGATGCCGACCTTCGCGGTCGGCGCGGCGGCGGAATATCGCAACGAGGACGAGGGCTGGGGCCTGCCCGTGCTCAGCTCGTTTCCTGGCGACGCGGCCTTGTCGTGGCATCTGATCGAATCGCTGGTGGCCGACGAGTTCGACATCGTCACCTGCCAGGACATGGCGGTGGACCACGGCTTCGTCGTGCCGATGGGACTGCTCTGGCCCAACAGCGACGGCGACTGGCCGGTGCGCAGCGTGCCGATCTCGATCAACACCGTGCAGCACCCGCTGCCGACGCCGCGGCGCTGCTTCAAGCTCGGGCAGGCGATCGGGCGTGCGATCGCGGCCTATCCGCAGGATATCCGCGTGCTGGTGCTCGGCACCGGCGGGCTGTCGCACCAGCTCGACGGCAAGCGCGCCGGCTTCATCAACCGCGAGTTCGACATGCTGTGCATGGAGAAGATCGTGCACGAGCCGGAGACGCTGACCCGCTACACGATCCCGGAGCTGGTGGAATATGCCGGCTCGCAGGGCGTCGAATTCCTCAACTGGCTGGTGATGCGCGGCACGCTCGGCGCCGACGTGACCAAGGTGCACAGCAATTACCACGTGCCGATCTCCAACACCGCGGGCGCAACCCTGGTGCTCGAGCATCACGCAGCGCCTGCGCGCAAGGCGGCGTGAGAGGCATACGGTCCGCTCTGAAATGGAGCGGCGAACTGGGTCGGTTCCCTCTCCCCTGCGGGGAGAGGGTTAGGGTGAGGGGGTCAAATCTACATTTGACACCTTAACCCCTCACCCGCGCGGAGCCTGTCATCGGGCCGCGCTTTGCGCGGACCCGTTGGCGCGCGACCTCTCCCAAAGGGAGAGGTGGAGAAACATTGTCCGGCAGCCTGCTTCGCTACAGCGCTAAGAGGAGACGAACCATGAAAGTCCTGGTGGGCGGCGAAGGCGCGTTCGGCTGCAAGCATCTCGACGCGCTTGCCAAGATCGAGGGCGTCGAGGTCGCAAGCCTCGTCGGCGGGGTCGCGGAGACGACCGCCGAAGTGGCGAAGAAATACAACATCCCGCACTGGTCGCTCGATCTCGCCGAGGGCCTGCGCCAGCCGGGCATTGAGGCGGCGATCCTCGCCACCCCGACGCCGCTGCACGCGCCGCAGGCCGAGCAGGTCCTGCGTGCGGGCAAGCATGTGCTGGTGGAAATCCCGATGGCGGATTCGGCGGCCGACGCCGAGCGGCTGGCGAAGGTGCAGAAGGAAACCGGGCTCGTCGGCATGGCCGGGCAGGTGCGGCGCTTCAATCCCAGCCACCAGTGGATCAACCGCAGGATCCGCGCCGGCGAATTGCGCCTGCAGCAGTTCAACGCCACGACCTATTTCTTCCGCCGCACCAATCTCAACGCGCTCGGCCAGAAGCGCAGCTGGACCGACCATCTCTTGTGGCATCATGCCTGCCACGCGGTCGACCTGTTCCTCTACCAGACCGGCGAAATGCCCTCGCAATTGCAGGCGATGCAGGGGCCGCTGCATCCCGAACTCGGGATCGCGATGGACATGGGCATCCAGCTCAAGGTGCCCTCGGGCGCGATCTTCACGCTGTCGCTGTCGTTCAATAATGACGGCCCGCTCGGCTCCTTCTACCGCTATATCTGCGACAACGGCACCTATGTCGCGCGCTACGACGAATTGGTGGACGGCTACGACAAGCCCGTCGACCTGTCCGGGATCGGCCCTTCGCTGAACGGCGTCGAGCTCGAGGACCGCGAATTCATCGCCGCGATCCGCGAGGGCCGCGAGCCGAATGCGAGCTTCGCGCGCGTCCTGCCCGCCATGCAGGTGCTGGGTCAGCTGGAGAGCCTGTTCCTCTCTCCGCAGACCGCGCCGCGCCGCGCCGCGGGGTGAGGGGGTCGCAGGAGCCGGTCATTCCGGGCCCGCCCGCCTTCGGCGTGCGTCCCGGAATGACGGCGTCGCTCACACCACCACGGTCAGCTTCTTCGCCGCCCGCGTCACGCCGGTATAGAGCCAGCGCGCGCGGCTGTCGGGGAAGGCGAAGGATTCGTCGAACAGCACGACGTCGTCCCATTGCGAGCCCTGCGCCTTGTGCACGGTCAGCACATAGCCGTAATCGAACTCGTCGTAGGGCTTGCGCTGCGGCCAGTCGAAATCCTCGATCCCGCCGGTGAAGCATTCCGGCCGCACCGTGACCTTGACGCCGCGCCCGCCATAGCCCTCGTCCGGCATCAGGCGCAACGTCATCAGCCCGGTCTTGCGCGCGCCGCGGTCCTTCACGTTCCACAGCCCGCCGTTGAACAGCGCCTTCTTGCGGTTGTTGCGCAGGCAGACCAGGCGGTCGCCGGCGACCGGCAGCGGATCCTCGATGCCGCGCCGCTCGCGCAGCCGCTTGTTGTAGGCGCGGCGCGTGTTGTTGCGCCCGACCAGCACCTGGTCGGCTTCCAGCACGCGCGAAGGATCGAGATCGCCCTTGGCCACGATCTGCATTTCGCCCTCGCGCACCGGTTCGAGCGCCTCGCCGGCGCGGATCGCCATCGACAGCCGCACGATCGGATCGCCCTGCGCCTGCCGGTGCACCTCGGTCAGCATGGCGTCCGGCTCGGCTTCGGTGAAGAAGCCGCCGCCGGCGATCGGCGGAAGCTGCGCGGGATCGCCCAGCACCAGCAGCGGCACGCCGAAGGAAAGGAGGTCGCGCCCGAGCTCGGCATCGACCATCGAGCATTCGTCGATGACGATCAGCCCCGCCTTGCCCGCCGGCGCGTCGTCCCACAACTCGAAATTCGGCGTCTCCTCGCCGCTCTCGCGCGTCTTGTAGATCAAGCTGTGGATGGTGGAGGCGTTGTAGCAGCCCTTCTGGCGCATCACGCTCGCGGCCTTGCCGGTGAAGGCGGCATACAGTACCTTGCCGTCGACATTGTCGGCGATGTGGCGCGCGAGCGTGGTCTTGCCGGTGCCGGCATAGCCGAACAGGCGGAAAGTCTGCGGCGCGGTCGATGTTCCCGGCTTGTCCTTGAGCCAGCTTGCAACGGCTTTGAGCGCCCGGTCCTGGTGCGGCGTAAAGGTCGTCATGGTGTGTCGGGATGGATGCGATTCGGCAGACTAGCCGATCCGGTGCGCCGAACGCAGCACAAAACTCCACTGTCATTCTCTCCCCGTCACCCTGAAGTGCGAGCATCGCTGGCAAGTTTACGCAGCCAGCGTAAACTTGGCTGCGTAGCGAGCCTCGAAGGGCGACGGCCCGGGCCGTGCATCCGTCGAGGCTCACGCGCGGCGCACGTTCGCGCTTCAGGATGATGGAATAAGAATTTGCGTGCCCCGGACGCGGCGCAGCGTGAGCGAAAGCGAAACGGTGCGACGCTGATCCGGGGTCGTTACGGGCTCCGGCGTCCGGAAGCCCCCGGGTCTGCGGTGCATCGCCATATTGCATTGAAGACGCGCGTGAACGCGCTTTCGGCTCCGCACTGCGCCCGGGACACGGGATCGGTTGCAGGGCCCCTGAAACATTGCTTGACATTTTTCCTATACAGGATTATATTCACAGTCATCCCACCCACGCGAGGGCCGTTCTGCAGGACGCTGCCGGGCGGGGGAGGGAGCGGCGCCTGCGCGCGGGGCTCGTAACCCCGCACCCGGGACGCCCTGGGTCGCCGTCCGCCTCCATTACGGGAGGCCGCCTTCGATGGCTGGACGCGGGCCGGAAGAACGCGGGCGAAAGCCTGCGGGATAAAGCCGGGCTGATGCCCGGCATCCGGTCCCGGAAGCACGGCCCCAGGGAGTGAAATCGCCGCGGTGGAGCGCCGTGAGGCGAGTGCGTTCGCGCCGAACGCACGCGCCGGAAGGCGTAGCTGGACGCGCCTCACGGCGCTCCGCCCCCTCGCATGACCCGGCAGGGTGAGGGGGCCCGTTGCGCAGAACTTCGGTGCTGCCGCGCGCGAAGGCGCACTGCTTTGGTCCGAACGGAGAAATCGCATGCGCGCAAACAGGCGGAAGCCGGACCCGGCCGCAGACAGCCCGACGGCAGCATCGATGACGCAGGCCGAGTTGCGCGAGGCGCTGCTGCGCAAGCTCGCGGCGATAATGGATCGCTGGCGGCAATGTCCCGCGCGCGTATGCAAGCGGGCGCGCCGCTGCGCGAGTCCGGCGCTCGAATGCACCGACCTGCCCGCGCGCCGCGTCATGACGCCGGAGAACGAGGCGCAGATGCGCGCCTATCTCTACAAGACGGTCCGCCGCCGCATGGCGCAGATCGAGCGGGGCGCCGCGGCGCCGGAGCGCCCGCGATGAGACGGTCGTCGTTTGCAAACGCTGCGCACTGCCCCGATAATGTGTGCGGGGAAGGGAATTTCCGGCGCGCCTTGCGCCGGCAACGGGGCTCGATGCGACTTCTGTTCCTGTGTGCCGCCCTGCTGGCGGCGGCGCCCGCCCGGGCGGAAATGCCGGACGTGCCGGGCGGCGACATTTTCGGATTCACCGACGCCACCGACACCGGCGCGCCCGGCGACAAGGGCGTCTCGTTCGAATGGACCGGCAGCTTCGGCAAGGGGGCGGGGAATTACCGTGCGCAGGTGCTGAAGACCGAGCTCGGCATCACGCCGGCCGAGAACCTGTTCACCGCCTTCTCCTTCTTCGCCACGCGCCACAATGTCGGCGGGCATCCCGACATCGCCGACATCAACCGCACGGCCTTCGACGGGGTGTCGGGCGAGGTGATGTACCGCATCCTGCCGCGCAGCCTGGGCTATCCGTTCGCGGCTTCCCTCGCGCTGGAGCCGCGCTACGCCACGATCGACGGCACGACCGGCGCTTCCGTGCAGCAATATTCGGTGGAGGCGAAGCTGTTCGTCGATACCGTGCTGGTGCCGGACCGGCTTTACGCGGCGTTCAACGCGAATTTCGCCTGGGCGCGCCAGCGCGACCGGCTGCCGGGCGCGCAATGGGTCGAGGGTTCGGGAACCAATCTCTCCGGCTCGCTGTCCTACCAGCTCTCGCCGCAGGTCTTCATCGGCGGCGAGGTGCGCTACCTCGCGGCCTTCAACGGCGGATGGCTCGATCGTTTCGCGGGCGACGCGCTGTTTCTCGGTCCGCACATGTTCATCGCCATCACCGACAAGACCGCGCTGAACGTGGCATGGACGCCGCAGATCTACGGCAAGTCGACGCTCACGCCGGGCGCTTCGTTCGATCTCGATTATTTCGAGCGGCAGCAATTGCGCGCCAAGCTGTCGCTCGCGTTCTGAATTGCCATGCCGCGTCGGTGGTGCAGGTCCCGCGCGCGATTTGGTCGGCCTGACGGCGCCGGATGCGCTGCGGGATATTGCTCAAATCGGACCAGACCGCGCGCGGCCGCCTTGCTGCCGCAGCACCTGCACGATCACCAGGGGGCCGGCGCGCCGACCGGCGCTGCGAAAGCCGGCCGGCGGCATCGCCCTTTACCTCCGCAACCCGCTTTGGCAGGGTGGCTGCAACAACAGGCCGGCCCGCAACGCGGTGACCGGCGACAGGCCGGGGGGCGCGCCATTTCAGATCGGGACGACAGCGCCGGGGCGGCGTGGCTCACCAACGCGGGTATCGGCATGCGCGCGCAACGGGTGATCGGCGTCTGCACCGTCGTCTTCGCGATCTGGGCGCTGGCCGCCTTGCGCTGGGTCGCAACCGACAGCGTCGTGCCCTGGGATTCGAAGAACCAATTCTACGCCTTCTTCCGCTTCCTCGCGCATGCGCTGCAGTCCGGCGCCTCCCCGTTCTGGAATCCGTATCATTACGGCGGCCATCCGGCGGTGGCCGATCCGCAATCGCTGATCTTCGCACCGGCTTTCTTTATCTGGGCCATGTTCGACGGCGCGCCCTCGATGCGGGCGTTCGATCTGGTCGTCTACGCGCACCTGCTGGCGGGCGGCATCGCGATGGCGCTGATCGGGCTGCGCGCACGCTGGCCGGCGGCGGCCTGCGTGCTGGCGGCGGCGATCTTCATGTTCGGCGGCGCGGCGTCGGGACGCCTGCAGCATACCGGCATCGTGCTCAGCTATGCGGTGTTTCCGGTGGCGCTGCTGCTCCTGCAGGTGACCTTGCAGCGGCGGTCCTACCTCTACGCGCTCCTGTTCGCCTGCGCCGCAGCTTTGCTCCTGCTCGGGCGCAACCAGGTGGCGATGCTGCTTGCCTTCGTGCTCGTGGCGGTCGCCATCGCCGAGATCGC
>JBFWWQ010000189.1:0-6820 GCA_050246095.1 Pseudorhodoplanes sp. | reverse complement strand
ATGCTTTCGTAGCCGGCATCCTTCAGCGCGAAGCAGGCATGGCAGCAGCAATAGTCGAACTCGATGCCCTGGCCGATGCGGTTCGGCCCGCCGCCCAGGATCACCACCTTGTCGCGGTCCGAGGGGCGCGCCTCGTTCGCGACTTCGCCGGCGAACGGCGTCTCGTAGGTCGAATACATGTAGGCGGTCGGAGAAGCGAATTCCGCCGCGCAGGTGTCGATGCGCTTGAACACCGGCCGCACACCGAGCGCGCGGCGCTTCGCGGCAACCTCGTCGGCGCCCGTCCCGCTCAGCTTGCCGAGCCGCGCGTCGGAAAAGCCCATGCTCTTCAGGCGGCGGAACGCGCCCGCAATCGCCGGCAATCCGTGCCGGCGGACTTTCTCTTCCATGTCCACGATGCCGCGGATCTGGGCGAGGAACCAGGGATCGATCTTGCAGGAGGCGTGGATCTGCTCGTCGCCGACGCCGAGCCGCATCGCCTGCGCCACCTTCAGCAGGCGGTCGGGCGTCGGCGTGCCGAGCGCGGCGCGGATCGCGTTCTTGTCGTCGCCCTGGCCGAGGCCCTCGATGGCGATCTCGTCGAGGCCGGTGAGGCCGGTCTCCAGCGAGCGCAGGGCCTTCTGCAAACTCTCCTGGAAATTGCGCCCGATCGCCATCGCCTCGCCCACCGACTTCATCGAGGTGGTCAAGGTCGGCTCGGCGCCGGGAAACTTCTCGAAGGCGAAGCGCGGGATTTTGGTGACCACGTAGTCGATGGTCGGCTCGAACGAGGCGGGCGTGGCGCCGCCGGTGATGTCGTTGGCGATCTCGTCCAGCGTGTAGCCGACGGCGAGCTTGGCGGCGACCTTGGCGATCGGAAATCCGGTCGCCTTGGAGGCGAGCGCGGAGGAGCGCGACACGCGCGGATTCATTTCGATCACGATCAGCCGGCCGTCTTCCGGATTGACCGCGAATTGCACGTTCGATCCGCCGGTCTCCACCCCGATCTCGCGCAGCACCGCGATCGAGGCGTCGCGCATGATCTGGTATTCCTTGTCGGTCAGCGTCAGCGCCGGCGCGACCGTGATCGAATCGCCGGTATGCACGCCCATCGGATCGACATTCTCGATCGAGCAGACGATGATGCAATTGTCCTTGCGGTCGCGCACCACCTCCATCTCGAATTCCTTCCAGCCGAGCACCGATTCCTCGATCAGCACCTCGTTGGTCGGGGAGGCGTCGATGCCGCCTTCGACGATGTCGATGAACTCGCTGCGGTTGTAGGCGATGCCGCCGCCGGTGCCGCCGAGCGTGAAGGAGGGACGGATGATCGCCGGCAGCCCGATATCGTCGAGCGCCTTCAGCGCGTCGGCCAGCGTCTTGACGTGGTGCGAGCGCGGCGTGGCGAGCCCGATCTTCTGCATCGCCTCGCGGAACAGCTCGCGGTCTTCCGCCTTGTCGATCGCTTCCGCGGTGGCGCCGATCATCTTGACGTTGAACTTGTCGAGCGTGCCCATGCGCTTGAGCGACAGCGCGCAGTTCAGCGCGGTCTGCCCGCCCATGGTCGGCAGCAATGCGTCGGGACGCTCCTTCTCGATGATCTTGCTGACGATCTCGGGCGTGATCGGCTCGATATAGGTGGCGTCGGCGAGATCCGGATCGGTCATGATCGTCGCCGGGTTGGAATTGACCAGGACGATCCGGTAGCCCTCTTCCTTCAGCGCCTTGCAGGCCTGGGTCCCGGAATAGTCGAACTCGCAGGCCTGTCCGATGACGATGGGGCCCGCGCCGATGATCAGGATCGACTGGATGTCGGTTCGTTTGGGCATTCGGCTCCGAATTCACAACGGTCCTTCCGGGGTGCGCCGCCGGCGCGAGCCCGGAATCCATAATCCGCAGCGGTGGTTATGGATTCCGGGCCCGCGCGCTTGGCGCGCGTCCCGGAATGACTTTGGCGGTAACACCCGCACACAAAAAAAAGGCGCGCTGGTGCGCGTCCTTCGGCCTTGCGCCGCCCGGGGACTTTCCCGCGCGCGGGGGGTCTTTAGACCAGAATCGGGGGGGTGGGAAGGGCGGCTGTTGGCAACTTTTCCGGGCCTTTTGCAAGGTTTTCCGGGCTGCAAGCCTTCCGGCGACGCACGCGCGACCGGGCGCGCCGACGCGCACCCGGCGCCGGGCCGATGGAAATTATTGCTTGGGCGGATCGACGATGGTCTTCGACGAGCCCTCGGGCGCGCTCTGAATGTTCGGCGGCGTCTGCCCCTGCGGGCTTGATGCCGGCGCGCCGCCCGAACCGGTGGTGATCGGGCCGGCCGGGCCTTGCGGCTGCATGACGCCCTTCTCGTCCGGCGACAGCGTGCGTCCGGTGCTGTGCTCAGAATCGGAGGCTTTCGGATCGGCCTGCGTCTGCGCGACGGCTGGACCCGCGGCAAGACCGGCGCAAAGTGCGGCGACGACGGCGCGCATGAGAATCTCCCTGTCGCAAAATGCCTGCGACAACGGCCAGGCGGCGCGATGGTTCCGTGATGGCGTGCCGGGTGTTACGCCGCCGAGGCGCGCGCGGTCGGGCAATGTCGGGGGAGTTGGAGGCCCGGCCTGGAATCGAACCAGGCTAGGGAGGTCTTGCAGGACCAAACGCGTCGCCGCTCCGCCACCGGGCCGCGATCAGCCTAGCGCAATCGTGATTGCCAACAAGTTACCCGCTCGCATTTACCTTAACGCTTAAGCACCGGCCGGCGCCGGGATCAGCGCGGCTGTGCCACGAACGCCATGCGCGCCTGGTTATGTCCGATATTCAGCCGCGCGCGCGTGCCGGACAGGCCGGCTTTCTCCAGGATCGCCAGCATTTCCTGCTCGCCATAGCGGGTCAGCCCCGCGCGCTGGCGCAGCCGCCAGTAATCCGAGAGCAGCATGCGCGTGAGCCCGATCAGCGCCGCGAAGAGAAACCGGTTGGCGGCGGCGAGCCCGACCAGCGCCCCCGCGTCGGTCAGCGCCGAGACGTCCGGCCGCACGATGTCGCCGAGCAGCAGGCGGCCGTCGGCCTTGAGCAGGCGGCGGAACTGCGCGAGCAGGGAGGCGAGCTCCTCGCGCGTCAGGTATTGCGCGACCGAATGCAGGACGATGAGGTCGGCGGACTGCGCCGGCAGGGCCGCCACCTGTTCCGGCGACAGCACCGCGACCTTGGCATTGTCGGCGAAGCGCTCGGCGAGGGTTTCGCGCAGCTTCGGCGCGGCCTCGCACAGGATCAGCCTGCCGCAGGCCGGTGCGATGCGCCAGGCATGCAGCGCCTCGCCGCATCCGTAATCGATCACGACATCGTCGGGCGTGCGGATATAGGGCGCGAGGCCGAGCGCGAGCAGCCGCGCATGCACCTGCCGGTGCGCGTCGTTGACGTAGATCGGATGCGCGGTGTCGAAGAAGGAAATCCAGTCGGCCAACTTAAATTCCGTCGTTCCGGCCGCGCGAATGTCAGTGAGCGAGGGCCGGAATCCGTACCCACTGTCCTTGAGACTTTACCCAGTCTCGCAGAATACGGCGATTGTCGGGGTTATGGATTTCGCAGCGCGCGTCCTGCGGCGCCCGCCCGGAATGGCACGCTTCAACCGCGCCAGAGCTGCAGCAGCGGGCCGTCCGCGCCGAAGACCGGATCGGTGTCCGGCAGCGGGACGCCGGCGATCGCGCCGATCGCCTTGTCGTGTTCCGCCTTGGAGCCGCGGCACAGATCGTAATGGCCGCTGCGCGGATAGGCGCCGACCAGCACGAAATCCGGGCTGGTCCACAAACCCTGATGCCCGGTGCCCGCGGGCAGGATCGCCGCGTCGCCCGGTCCGATCTCGACCTGCTCGCCGGCATTGCCGCCGAAACGCACCCGGGCGCGCCCGCGCGCGACGCCGAGGAATTCGTGAATCGAGGAATGGTAATGCACGTAAGGGTAGATGCCGTTGCGCCAGGTGCCGCGCCAGCCGTTGCGCGTGACCAGTCGCTCGATCACCGCTTCCGGGTCCGGCGTGCCGGAAAGATCGATGGCGCCGGGCATGATGACGAGCGGCAGCGCCGGATTGTTCGGCACGGAGCCGTCATCCGCGAACAGGAATGTCAGGGGCTGCGCCGGCTTGCGGGCGGGTTGCATGGCCTGTCCTAACCGCAAACGTCTCAAGCAAGTCTTAACCGGCGCCAGGCTGGCGCCGCCGGCCTCAGGCGCGCCTGTGCGTGCGCATCATCTCGGTGAAGCGCAGGAACAGATAATGGCTGTCGCGCGGGCCGGGCGAGGCTTCGGGGTGGTACTGCACCGAGAAGACCGGCTTGTCTTTCAGCGCGATGCCGGCATTGGAGCCGTCGAACAGCGAGACATGCGTCTGCTCGACATTCTTCGGCAGCGAATCCTTGTCCACCGCGAAGCCGTGATTCATGGACGTGATCTCCACCTTGCCGGTGGTCAGGTCCTTCACCGGGTGGTTGGCGCCGTGATGGCCCTGGTGCATCTTCATCGTCTTGCCGCCGAGCGCGATGCCGAGCATCTGGTGGCCGAGGCAGATGCCGAAGGTCGGCATGTTGCCGTCGATCATCGCCCGGATCACCGGCACGGCATATTCGCCGGTCGCGGCGGGATCGCCCGGGCCGTTGGAGAGGAAAACCCCGTCCGGCTGCAGCGCGAAAATATCCTCGGCGCTGGTCTTCGCCGGCACCACCGTCACCTTGCAGCCGGTGGACGCGAGCAGGCGCAGGATGTTGCGCTTGATGCCGTAATCGATGGCGACGACATGGAATTCAGGGCTCTCCTGCCGGCCATAGCCCTTCTCCCAGTCCCACTCGGTCTCGTCCCAGGTGAAGCGCTGGGCGCTGGTGACCATCGGCACGAGGTCCATGCCGACGAGGCCGGGCCATGCGCGCGCCTCGCGCTTCAGCGCGTCGAGATCGAACCGGCCGGAAGGCTCATGCGCGATCACGGCGTTGGGCATGCCCTTCTCGCGGATCAGCGCGGTGAGCGCGCGCGTGTCGATGCCGGACAGGCCGATGATGCCGCGGCTTTTAAGCCAGGCGTCGAGGTGGCGCGTCGCGCGGTAGTTGGACGGCTGCGTGATCGCCGCATGCAGGATGGTGCCGCGCGCGCCCGGCGTCGCCGCGAGGTTCACCGTCTCGATGTCGGATTCGTTGGTGCCGACATTGCCGATATGCGGAAAGGTGAAGGTGATGATCTGCCCGGCATAGGAGGGATCGGTGAGGATTTCCTCGTAGCCGGTCATCGCGGTGTTGAAGCAGACCTCGCCCACGGCGGAGCCGGTCGCGCCGAATCCGACGCCTTCCAGCACCGTGCCGTCGGCGAGCACGAGCAGGGCGGTGGCCGCCTCTTCGGCCCAGCCGGAATCGTCTAGTCTGTCGGTCATCGGCGGCTTACATAGGGCCCGGCGTGCGGAAAGCCAAGAATGACCTCGATCCTTGTTTATATCGGCGCGGCGCTCGCCGAAATCGCCGGTTGCTTCGCCTTTTGGGGCTATTTGAAGCTCGGAAAGCCGGCCTGGTGGCTGGCCCCGGGCGTGGCATCGCTCGTCCTCTTCGCCTATTTGTTGACCCTCGTTGAGTCGGACTTTGCCGGCCGCGCCTATGCCGCCTATGGCGGCCTCTATATCGCCGCCTCGCTCGCCTGGCTCTGGGCGGTGGAGGGCGCGCGGCCCGACCGCCGGGACGCGGTGGGGGCCGCGATCTGCGTGATCGGCGCGCTCGGTATCCTGTACGGTCCGCGAACCCAAGCCTTGTGAGGAAACCGTGATCCGCGACGACATCAACAACGCGCTGAAAGAGGCGATGAAGGCCAAGGACGAGCGCAAAATCTCGACGCTGCGGCTGATGAACGCGACCATCAAGAATGCCGACATCGAGGCGCGCGGCGCGGGCAAGGGTCCGCTCGCCGACGGCGACCTGCTCGGCGTCTTCCAGAAGATGATCAAGCAGCGCCAGGAATCGAAGGAATTGTACGAGAAGGGCGGGCGGCCGGAACTGGCGAAGCAGGAGGCCGACGAGATCGCCATCATCCAGGGCTATCTGCCCAGGCAGATGTCGGAGGCGGAAGTGTCCGCCGCGATCGAGGCCGCGATCAAGGAGACGGACGCCGCCGGCATCAAGGACATGGGCAAGGTGATCGGCGCGCTGAAGGGCCGCTATGCCGGCCAGATGGATTTCGGCAAGGTCAGCGGTCTGGTGAAGGGCAAGCTCGGCTAGATTTTTCCCGGGCCTTCTCCCGCGCAGGCGACGTGAGCCTCAGTGCTCGTTCACCGCATCCGCGAGGCGGCGCAGCATCAGCGTGCGCCTCGCGGTTTCCTGCAGCCGGCAGTAATTCGCCCCGCCCATCGCCATGTCCGGATCGACCTGGTCGTAGATCGGGCAGAGCTTGTCACGCGAGGCCGCGAACGTTTTTTGCGATTCGAGGATTGCGGTCTCCTTCGCCTTTTCGACCGCGCGCGTCGCGCGCTTGATCGCCTCAGCCATGAGTGCGTTCCAGACTGGAAGTTCGCGCGCTGCGCAGGCCTTCGAGTCCTCTCGGTAGGTCGCCTTAGTCTTGGCCACCTCGATGCAGGGATCGGCGATCACGCCGATGCAGTGGCCGCCATACTTCCCATCCCCCTCCGCCTTCTCTAGGCAGGCGGCGACAGCCTTGCTGTCGGCGGGGGCCGCTTTCTGCGCCAGCGCCGGGGAGGCGGCGAGCAGGGCGGCGGCGACCGGAAGGATTGTGGCGGGTTTCATGAGCAACGTCCCGGGGATCACCGTTTGTCGGTCGGAACGAACAGCCGGTTCAGGCCATCAGCACGGCCTGTCAGCCGCCGGCTCCCGGCCTATGCGCGTTTCC
>JBFWWQ010000188.1:0-6823 GCA_050246095.1 Pseudorhodoplanes sp. | reverse complement strand
GAAGTGGTGCGCCGCAGATCCGAGACCGCTTCAAAACGCGGTATCTGCAACGGCCCCGCATCGGCCGCGCAGCATGCCGCTTCGCGCCTTGCTGCGCAGCATCCGGGGCACGCACGCGCTTGGCTGTTGTTGTTAAGGGTCGGGAGCTATCCTTCCCGGATGGGAATCAAACCGCCCGTCAAGACTCGCCAGCGCGCCGCCTGTTTCGTCTATGTGCTCGGCTGCCGGCGCGGCGGCCACGCCGTCACCTATGTCGGCTGGACGCTCGACGTGGCGCGGCGCCTGACGCAGCACAATGCCGGCAAGGGCGCGCGCTTCACGCGCGGGCGGCAATGGGTGCTGCTGCATGTCGAGCGCTGCGCCACCCGCCGCAAGGCGATGAGCCGCGAATGGCATCTCAAGCGCGACCGGAACTTTCGCCGCAAACTGGTGTTGGACTGGGCATCGACGCCAGGCGTCTGACCGCCTACATGCACGAGCGGCGGCATTGTCGGAAAGCGAACATGCGAAACGCGCTTGGATTTTCAGCTTTGTGCCTTGCGCTTGCGGCCGCTTCCGCCGCGGGCGCCGCGCCCGATCGCATGCCGCCCGACCGCTTCGTCGTGGCGCAGGCCTCCTGGGAGATCATGGCGCCGGAGCCGGGCGAACGCCGCCGGCGCACGATTTCCGAGACGCTGCCCAAGGAAATGCCGCAACAGGACGGCAAGCCGCGCCCGCGCCCCCGCGGCAGCTCGTCCCCCTCGCCACTGCCGCCGCCGCGCTCGGTGGTGACCCCGCTCGGCACCGCCCCGCGCACGATCGAGCCGCCCTCCATCGCGCAGCCCGCGCGCGATCCCGGTCCGGTGCCGGGCCGTTACGGCACCGCCGTGCCGCCGCCTTCGGTCCCCGTCACGCCCGGCCAGACCTTCCAGGACCGCGCCATCGGCTGCATCCAGTCGGGCGGCGCCGGCGGCGTTTCCGGCGGCCAGATCGGCGCCTATACGCAAAGCTGCGTCAACCAGCGATAGCCGGTGCGTCCTCGGCGCTTGCCGCGTTCAGCGCCGCCATATCGTCACCGCCGAGGCGGATGCCGGGCGCCTTCAGGATTTCGGCGAGCTGCGGCAGGCTGGTCGCGCTGACAATCGGCGCGGTGACGGAAGGGCGCGCGAGCAGCCAGGCCAGCGCGATCTGCGCCGGCGTCGCGCCGTGGCGCGCGGCGACCGTGTCCAGCGCGCCGAGGATGCGCAGGCCGCGCGGATCGAGATATTTCTCCACCCGGCTGCTGCGCGCCGCGCTCTTGCCGAGGTCGCCACGGGAGCGGTATTTGCCCGACAGAAAGCCGCTGGCCAGCGCGTAATAGTTGACGACCCCGAGCTGCTGCTCCCGGCAGAGCGCCTCGTAAGCGCGCTCGAAGCCCGACCGGTCGTACAGATTGTAGTTCGGCTGCAGGCTCTCGTAGCGCGGAATGCCGAGCTCGCCGCTGATCGCGAGCGATTCCCGCAGCCGTTCGGTACCGATATTGGAGGCGCCGATCGCCCGCACCTTGCCCTGCGCGATCAGGGTCGCGAAGGCCTCCAGCGTGTCTTGCGGCGGCGTATCGAGGTCGTCGAAATGGTTCTGGTACAAATCGATATGGTCGGTCTGCAGGCGGCGCAGCGAATCCTCCGCCGCGCGCAGCACGTAATCCGGCTTCAGCGTCTTGCCGGAACCCATGTCGGTGCCGACCTTGGTCATGATCACGACGTCGTCGCGGCGGCCGCGCGCCTTCAGCCAGCGCCCGATGATGCTTTCCGACTCGCCGCCCTTGTTGCCCGGGACCCAGCGCGAATAGCCGTCGGCGGTGTCGATGGCGTTGAAGCCGGCATCCACGAACGCATCCAGCAGCGCGAAAGAGGTCTTCTCGTCGGCGCTCCAGCCGAACACGTTGCCGCCCAACACGATGGGAGCGATGCTCAGGTCCGAGCGGCCGAGTCTACGCCGTGTCACGCTGCGTCTCCGGTGCGATTCTGGCGCAGCATGCGGCGGCCCCGGCGCCGGGACAAGGCATGACCGCCATGCGCGGCGGACGGCTCAGCGCAGGCTGGCGTTGATCTTGTCCAGCGCCGCCGAGCCCGGGCACAGGTCGTCGGTGCCGAGCGCGTTGAGCGGCGTGTCGACGGTCTTCAGCGAGGCGTGCAGGTCTTCCGGCTCGCCCTCGATGAACAGCACGCCGGTGACGATCTGACCCTTGGCGGAATGCTTCTGCAGGAAGCCGAGCGCGGCGGTGCGGTCGTGGATGTCGTAATCGGCGCCGATCTTGCGCAACGCCAGCCGCGAGCCGTCATGCTGCTCGACGAGCTGCAGCGAGCCTTCCGCATAGTCAACGGTGATCGGCGCGCGCGCGGGGATCACGTCCAGCCGGTTCACCGCCTCGTTGTGCTCGCGCACATAGTCGAAGCTCTTGGTCGAGCCGGCATGGTTGTTGAAGGCGACGCAGGGGCTGATCACGTCGATGAAGGCGGCGCCGTCATGCTCGATCGCGGCCTTGATGATCGGCACGAGCTGATTCTTGTCGCCGGAGAAGGAGCGGGCGACGAAGGTCGCGCCGAGCTGCAAAGCCATCGCCACGAGGTCGATCGAGTTGTCGGTATTGATGACGCCGCGCTTGGACTTCGAGCCGCGGTCGGCGGTGGCGGAGAACTGGCCCTTGGTGAGGCCGTACACGCCGTTATTCTCCACGATATAGGTCATGTTGACGCCGCGCCGCAGCGCATGCGCGAATTGCCCGAAGCCGATCGAGGCGGAATCGCCGTCGCCGGAAATGCCGAGATAGATCAGGTCGCGGTTGGCGAGATTGGCGCCGGTCAGTACCGAGGGCATGCGGCCGTGCACGGAATTGAAGCCGTGCGAATTGCCGAGGAAATAGGTCGGCGTCTTCGACGAGCAGCCGATGCCGGAAATCTTCGCCACCCGGTGCGGCTCGATGGAAAGCTCGTAGCAGGCCTCGATGATGGCGGCGGTGATGGAATCGTGGCCGCAGCCCGCGCACAAGGTCGAGATCGTGCCCTCGTAGTCGCGGTGCGTGTAGCCCAGCGCGTTCCGGGGCAGGCCGGGATGGTGGAATTTCGGCTTGGCGATATAGGTCATGACGCCACCTTGCGCTTGGGCACGATTTTCAGCTTGTCGAGATGCCCGCCGATGGCGCCGTCGATGAAGCGGGCGGTGATCGGGGTGCCGTCGTAGTGCAGGATCGGCACCAGGCGCACCGGATCGACGCCGCATTCGTTGACGATCAGCGAGCGCAGCTGCGCGTCGCGGTTCTGCTCCACCACGAAGACGAAATCGTGGTCGGCGATGAAGCTCGTGACGCTGGAATGGAACGGGAAGGCGCGCACCCGCATGCGGTCGAGGACGTGGCCGCGCGCGGCCAGCAATTCGATCGCCTCGTCCATCGCCGGCGCGGTCGAGCCGAAATAGATCACGCCGTATTTGGTCGGCTTCTCGGCGTTGGCGATCAGCGGCCGCGGCACCAGGTCTTTCGCGGTCTCGAACTTGCGCAGCAGCCGCTGCATGTTGTCGACATAGGGCCCGGGCTCCTCGGTGTATTTGGCGTAACGGTCGCGCGAGGTGCCGCGGGTGAAGAACGAGCCCTTGCTGGGATGCGTGCCGGGATAGGTGCGATAGGGCACCCCGTCGCCGTCGACATCGAGATAGCGGCCGAATTCCTTGCCGGCCTCGAGTTCCTCAGCCGACATGACCTTGCCGCGGTCATGCGCATGGCGGTCGTCCCAGCGGAGCGGACGGCACATGCGGTGGTTCATGCCGATATCGAGGTCGAGCATGACGAAGATCGGCGTCTGCAGGCGGTCGGCGAGGTCGAAGCTCTGCGCGCCGAAATCGAAGGCCTCGGCCGGGTCTTCGGGAAACAGCAGCACGTGCTTGGTGTCGCCGTGCGAGGCATAGGCGCAGCAGGTGATGTCGCATTGCAGCGTGCGCGTCGGCATGCCGGTCGAGGGACCGGCGCGCTGCACGTTGAAGATCACGGCCGGAATTTCGGCAAAATAGGCGAGCCCGATGAATTCCTGCATCAGCGAGATGCCGGGGCCGGAGGTCGCCGTGAAGGCGCGCGCGCCGTTCCAGCCGGCGCCGATCACCATGCCGATGGAGGCGAGTTCGTCCTCGGCCTGGATGATGGCGTATTTCGCCTTGCCGGTCTCCTTGTCGACGCGCAGCTTGGCGCAATGCCGGGTGAAGGCGTCGGCGAGCGAGGACGAGGGCGTGATCGGATACCAGGCGCAGACCGTCGCCCCGCCATAGACGGCGCCGAGCGCGGCCGCCGAATTGCCCTCGATGAAGATGCGGTCGCCGACCCTGTCGGCCTTGCGCACGCGGATCGGCAGCGGGCATTTCAGGTTCGCCAACGCCCAGTCGCGCCCCAGATGCAACGCATGGACGTTGGGGCCGATCAGCTTGTCCTTGCCCTTGTATTGCTCGCCGATCAGCTTCTCGATCGCCGGCACCTCCATGTCGAGCAGGGCGGAGAGGGCGCCGAGATAGATGATGTTCTTGAACAATTGCCGCTGGCGCGGGTCGGAATATTCGCGGTTGCAGATCGCGGTCAGCGGCACGCCGATGACCGTGATGTCCTCGCGGAATTTCGAGGCCGGGATCGGCTTGGTCGAGTCGTAGAGCAGGTAGCCTCCGGGCTCAATCGCGGCCACGTCCTTGTCGAAGGTCTGCGGGTTCATCGCGATCATGAAATCGACGCCGCCGCGCGCGCCGAGATGGCCGTCCTCGGTGATGCGCACCTCGTACCAGGTCGGCAGGCCCTGGATGTTGGAGGGGAAGATGTTGCGCGGGGAAACCGGCACGCCCATGCGCATCACGGCGCGGGCGAACATCTCGTTCGCGCTCGCCGAACCCGAGCCGTTGACATTGGCGAAGCGGACGACGAAGTCGTTTACGCGGCTGATCGGACCGGCTGGCATGGCGTATCACCCGCGTGAATCATGTTGATGAGATATTTCTGCATGTCCCAGGCCCCGGTCGGGCAGCGCTCGGCGCACAGCCCGCAATGCAGGCAGACATCCTCGTCCTTGACCATGACGCGGCCGGTCTTCAGTCCGTCCGCGACATAGAGTTCCTGTTCGGGATTGACCGCCGGCGCGCTGAGGCGCTGACGCAGATCGGCCTCCTCGCCGTTCCGCGTGAAGGTGATGCAGTCCATCGGGCAGATGTCGACGCAGGCGTCGCATTCGATGCAGAGCTGCGCCGTGAACACGGTCTGCACGTCGCAGTTCAGGCAGCGCTGCGCCTCGGCGAGCGCGAGCTGCACGTCGAAGCCGAGCTCGACCTCGGCCTTGATGTCGCGCAGCGCCACCGTCTTGTCCCGCTGCGGCACCTTGTAGCGCTGGTCGAGCGCGATGTCGTTGTCGTAGCTCCACTCGTGGATGCCCATCTTCTGGCTGCTGACGACCACCTCCGGCAGCGGGCGCTCCTTGATGTCCTCGCCCGACAGCAGGCGATGGATCGACAGCGCCGCGTCGTGGCCGTGCGCCACCGCCCAGATGATGTTCTTCGGCCCGAAGGCCGCGTCGCCGCCGAAAAAGACCTTCGGGTGGGTCGAGGCGAAGGTCGCCGGGTCGACCACCGGCATGTTCCATTTGTCGAATGCGAGGCCGATGTCGCGCTCGATCCAGGGGAAGGCATTCTCCTGGCCGACCGCGACCAGCACGTCGTCGCAGGGAAAATGCTGGTCCGGCTCGCCCGTCGGCACGAGATTGCGGCGGCCCTTGGCGTCGCGCTCGGCCTTCACCTTCTCGAAGGTGATGCCGGTGAGCCTGCCTTTCTCGTGCGTGAAGAATTTCGGCACCAGGAAATTGTGGATCGGGATGTCCTCGTGCATGGCGTCCTCCTTCTCCCAGGGAGACGCCTTCATTTCCTCGAAGCCGGAGCGCACCACGACCTGCACGCTCTCGCCGCCGAGGCGCCGCGCGGAACGGCAGCAATCCATCGCCGTGTTGCCGCCGCCGAGCACGATCACGCGCTTGCCGATCTTGGTCGTATGCCCGAACGAGACCGAGGACAGCCAGTCGATGCCGATATGGATGTTGGCGGCGGCCTCCTTGCGCCCGGGAACGTCGAGGTCGCGTCCGCGCGGCGCGCCGGAGCCGACAAAAATCGCGTCGAAATCCTGCGCCAGCAGATTTTTCAGGCTGTCGATGCGCTCGCCGCCGCGGAATTCGACGCCGAGATCGAGGATGTAGCCGCATTCCTCGTCGATCACGCTATCGGGCAGACGGAATTTCGGGATTTGCGTGCGCATCATCCCGCCGGATTTCGGATCGCCGTCGAACACCACGCAGTCATAGCCGAGGGGGCTGAGGTCGCGCGCGACGGTGAGCGAGGCGGGGCCGCCGCCGACCAGCGCGACACGTTTGCCGTTGCGCATGCGCGCCGGCTTCGGCATGCGTCCGCGCACGTCGTCCTTGTAGTCGGCGGTGACGCGCTTCAGCCGGCAGATCGCGACCGGCTCATCCTCGACACGGGCGCGCCGGCAGGCGGGCTCGCAGGGACGATCGCATGTCCGCCCGAGAATTCCCGGAAAGACATTCGATTTCCAGTTGACCATGTAGGCGTCGGAATACCGTCCCGCCGAAATCAGGCGAATGTATTCGGGCACCGGCGTGTGCGCCGGGCAGGCCCATTGGCAATCGACAACCTTGTGAAAATAATCGGGCGCGGAAATATCGGTGGGCTTCATTCTCTCCTCGGACGCGCCCCACGCAGAACTTCACCCGTGCAGCGGCGTGTTACGTTTCTTCCCGTGGCCCGGCTTGTATCCGCCGACTCCGTCGAGCATTTT
>JBFWWQ010000187.1:0-6845 GCA_050246095.1 Pseudorhodoplanes sp. | reverse complement strand
TCCACATGCCGCGGGTGCGGGGTTGAGCATGCCGGCCCCCGCCGCCCTGCCCGGTGCCGGTTCCGGCGCCGGCCTGATCGTCGCCACGGCCGACCTTGCCGCCGCCTGCGAAAGGCTGACGCGGCATCCCTTCATCACCGTCGATACCGAGTTCCTGCGCGAATCGACCTACTACCCGCAGCTCTGCGTGCTGCAGATGGCGAGCGCGGAGGAAGCGATCGTCGTCGACGCGCTGGCGCCCGGCCTCGACCTCGCGCCGTTCTTCAGCCTGATGGCCAACGAGAAGGTGGTGAAGGTCTTCCACGCCGCGCGCCAGGACATCGAGATCGTGTGGCACCGCGCCAGCCTCATTCCGCATCCGATTTTCGACACCCAGGTGGCGGCCATGGTGCTCGGCTACGGGGACTCGATCTCCTACGACCAGCTGGTGCAGCGCATCACCGGCGACCTGCTCGACAAGTCGCACCGCTTCACCGACTGGACCCGCCGCCCGCTCAGCGCAGCGCAGCTCGAATATGCGGTCTCCGACGTGACGCATCTGCGCGACGTCTATCACCGCCTGCTGGCCGATCTCGGACGCATGGGCCGCACCAACTGGGTGGACGCCGAGATGGCGGTCCTGACCTCGCCCGACACCTACCGCATGGATCCCGACAATGCCTGGCAGCGCCTGCGCACGCGCGTGCGCAAGCCGAAGGAGCTGGCGGTGCTGATGGAAGTCGCCGCCTGGCGCGAGCGCGAAGCCAAGGACCGCGACATTCCGCGCCAGCGCGTGCTCAAGGACGATCTGGTCGTCGATATCGCCACGCAGCAGCCCACCAGCATCGAGCGGCTCGGCACCTTGCGCGCCCTGCCCAAGGGCTTCGAGCGCTCGCGGCTCGGCTCGGAAATTCCCGAACTCGTCAAGCGCGCCTTGTCGCGCGATCCCAAGACGCTGCCGCTGCTCGAGCGCAAGAAGCACGTCCCCAACGGCGCGGCGACCGTCGAACTTCTGAAAGTGCTGCTGCGCATGACCGCGGAGGCGCACGGCGTCGCCGCCAAGGTGGTCGCGACCATCGACGACCTCGAAGCCATTGCCGGCGACGACAATGCCGATGTGCCGGCATTGAAAGGCTGGCGGCGCGAATTGTTCGGGGACAAGGCGCTGGCGCTCAAGCACGGGAGGCTGGCGCTGGCGGTCGACAAGGGCCGCGTGGTGCCGATCGAGCGGGGCTAGAGGCGGATTCATCCAGCCTGAATCTGTTCCGCCATCATCCTTCGACACGCGCCCTGCGGGCGCTCCTCAGGATGAGATTGGTTTTTGCAGAATTCGGATGATGCTACATCGGCTTTTGCAGATTCCGGATAGACGTCCTTCATGTCTTTCTGAAGAATTGCCGACGCCACAGGGACGCCTCCCGCAGGCGCAAAAGGAGGAATCATGAAGCTTTCCGCATTTCTCACGGCGTCGGCAGCCTGCGCGATGCTGGCATGGCCGTCCATCGCCGGTGCTCAGGCACCGATCCCTCCTGCGCTCAACACGCCGGATAAGGTCGATTCACGCATCGGCACGCTCGAGTTCAAGGACGGCGCGCCGAGCAAGGCGACGCTCGACAAGGTCTACGACAACCTCGATCTCTCGCATGCGTTTCGCGCGTTCACCGACACCCTGCAAGGCGTCAGCATCGCTTCTCTGCGCAAAGGCATGCAAAGCATCGGCATGAAGGAGAACGAAGTTGTCATCTTCTCCGAGCTGATGGATGCCAAGTCGCTGTTCCTCACCGCCAATGCGGACACAATCTATGTGATGGGTTTCTTCGAGCTTTCGAAGGGCCCCATTGTGCTGGAGACCCCGCCCAAGTTTCTCGGCACGGTGCAGGATGCCTGGTTCCGCTGGGTCGTCGACATCGGCATGCCCGGGCCGGATCGCGGAGAAGGCGGCAAGTACCTGATCCTGCCGCCGGACTATGCCGGGCCGATCCCCGAAGGCTTCTTCGTCACGCGCGCAAAGACAAACAGCATCCTGTGGTTCGGCCGGTCGTTCCTGGAGAACCACAGCGATCCGAAGCCCGTGGTCGAGACGATCAAGAAGTTCACCAAAGTCTATCCCTACCAGCCGGGCGGCGTCGGCATACCGATCTCCGACTTCCTCGCCGGCAAGGCCAAGCTCGGGCGCATCACACCGCCGCCGCCGACCGTGTTTCACGAAGGCAGCGGCAAGGTGATGAACACCATTCCGCCCAACGACTGGAGTTACTTCGAGACGCTCAACGAGGTGGTGCAGAAGGAGCCCGCCACCTCGCTCGACGCGGAATTGATGGGGCCGCTGGCCGCGGTCGGCATTATCAAAGGCAAGCCGTTCGCGCCGGACGCGCGCATGAAAAGAATCATGACCGAGGCGCTCGCGCTCGGCAATGCGACCTCGCGCACGCTGTTCATGAACCCGCGCGACCCGGGCTGGTTCTATTACCCCAACTCGTCATGGTCGAACCTGCTGTTCCAGACCGGCTATCAGTTCGAGACGCCGATCCCGGAAATCACGCGCGAAGGCGTCAAGCCTTATCCGCCTACCGGCTATCGCACGCTCGATGCGCGGACGTATTTCTTCTACGGCATCACCGGCATCACGCCGGGAATGGCCATGCGCCTGACCGGCATCGGCTCGCAATATCTCCTGACCATGGCGGACGCGAACAAGAACTATTTCGACGGCGCCAAGACCTACAAGGTGACGCTGCCGAAGGGGATTCCGGAGGCGAATTTCTGGTCGTTCACCGTGTACGACAACATGACCCGCTCGATGCTCGACACGCCGCAACGCTATCCGCGTGCCGGCAGCCAGAGCTATCCCTCGCCTGCCGCCAAGGCTGGCGCCGACGGCAGCACGACGATCTACTTCAGCCCGACGCAGCCTGCCGGCGTCGAACGGGGCAACTGGATTCAGACCGACCCGAAAAAGGGCTGGTTCACGATCCTGCGCCTCTACAGCCCGACCGAGCCGTTCTTCACCAAGGCCTGGCGGCCGAGCGAGGTTGAGCTGGTTCGATGAAACGCGGCAGGACAGGCCTCCTGCCTGTCCTGCCACCCGCCACCAGGCGACGTACTTCAGCGCGTCAGGATCACCGGTTCGCGCCCGATCAGCCGGGCCAGTTGCCGCACCCGCGTCGCCACGCGGTCGCCGGCCAGCGCCGCATAGCGTCCGGGCAGTTTCAGCACCAGCTTGCCGCGTTTCACGCGCATCGGCGTGTCCGGCAGCACGCCCGACATGGAGGCGGAAATCATGTAGGCGACGCGCATGGTGGCGCCGAGGACACGCGCGCGGTCGAGGATGCGGCTGGTGGCGAGTTCGCGCAGGCGCGGCGAAAGCTCCTCCGATACCAGCCCGACATGGCGGAAAAAGACCGCCAGCGCCAGATAGGCGCGCCCCGGATGGTCGACCGCCACGAAATCCGCGTGCGAGATCAGGTTGAGCGCCTGTTCGCCGCGGTAATCGGGATGCGTGCGCCATCCGATATCGGCGATCAGGCAGGCGGCGTGGCGCAGCCGCTTCTCGCTCGGCGTCTCGTCGATGCCGGTCGTCGCCATGAAGCGGTCGGTCCAGGCGAGCAGCTCCTCGCCATGCTTGGGCGCGCGCGAGCGCAGCAGATTGACGTTTCGCGCCGCCGAGATCAGCGCGTCCTCAGCCCTTTCCCGCTCGTCGAGCAGCGAATAGAGCAGGCCCTCGCGCACGCCGAGCGCGGAAATCACCACGCGGTCGGCCTTGGACTTGCGCACCGCGTGTTCGAGCACCAGCGCCGCATAGGCGAGCAGCGGCCGCCGGGCACTGGAGACCACTTCGACCTGCGCCAGCGATTCCGGCGAGACGCGGCGCACGAGATCGCAGAATTCCAGCGCCTCCTTGGCACGGATCGTATAGCCGTGCATGACGTGCAGCGGATAGCCGGTCTGCGCCATGTGCAGCCGCGCGAGCGCGCGCCAGGCGCCGCCGACCGCATAGAAGGCGCGCCCCTTGCCGGCGGAGAGCAGCGACGCCTTGCCGATCGCGCTCTCGGCGATCTTGTCCGCCTTCTTCAGCGATTTGCTGGAAGCGTCCTGCAGCGCGAGGCCGCCGAGCGGTAGGGTCACGCCCGGCCGGATGCGGCTGTGATGCACGTCGATCAGTTCGAGCGAGCCGCCGCCAAGGTCGCCGACAATGCCGTCCGGCTTGTAGAACCCGGACACCACGCCACGGGCCGACAATTGCGCCTCGCGCTTGCCCGACAGCACGTCGATGGACGTGCCGCAGACGCGCTCCGCCTCGCGGATGAAGGCCGGTCCGTTGCGCGCATCGCGGCAGGCCGCGGTCGCAATCCCGAACACGCGCTTGACTTCGAGCGTGTTGCACAGCGCGCGGAAGCGCCGCAGCGAAGCCATCGCGACCGCGATACTTTCCGGCGCCAGCACGCCCTTGGACTGCACCTCGCGGCCGAGGCCGGCGAGCACCTTCTCGTTGAAAATCGGCGTCGGACTTCGCGTCAGTCCCTCGTAGACGACGAGGCGCACCGAATTCGAGCCGATATCGATGACCGCGACGGGCGGGCCGTGATCGAGCCGGCCCTTGGCCGAAAGCTTCTTGCGCGGCTTGCGCTTGCCCGCGTTGCGCTTCTTGCCGCGCGTCTCGACGCGCGTGCCGGCGCCTTGCGCCTTGTCCGCGCTACTTGCTTCGCTCCTGACGCCGCGAAGGACGGCGAGGAGAAGATCCCGGGTCCTTGAGAGATTTTCCACGTCCCGACAGGCTCGGATTGGTCATGAAGTATTGCTGGGCGTTGACCGATTCGTCACCCTTTTCCGGCTTTATGCGCGTCGCGGTGCCGTCGGGCAAGACCTTCCAGCTTTGCTGGTTGTCGGCGATGTTGACGACCATGATTTGGTCAAGGACCTGCTCGTGCACCGTGGCATTGCGAATCGGGCACAGCACCTCGACGCGGCGGTCGAGATTGCGCGGCATCATGTCGGCGGATGAAATGTACACCGCGGACTTGGGATGCGGCAGGCCGTGCCCGGCGCCGAAACAGAAGATGCGGGCGTGTTCGAGGAAGCGTCCGACAATCGACTTGACGCGGATATTCTCCGACAGGCCGGGGACGCCGGGGCGCAGGCAGCAGATGCCGCGCACCACGAGATCGATCGCGACGCCGGCCTGCGATGCCGCGTAGAGCGCGTCGATGATGCCGGGATCGACCAGCGAATTCATCTTCATCCAGATCGCGGCCGGGCGCTTGGCGCGCGCATGCCCGATCTCCTCGCCGATATGTTCGAGGATACGCTTGCGCAGCGTCACCGGCGATACCGCCATCGCCTCAAGCTCGGCCGGCTCGGCATAGCCGGTGATGAAGTTGAAGATGCGCGCGACGTCACGCGCGATTACGGGATCGGACGTGAAATAGGACAAGTCGGTATAGATGCGCGCGGTGATCGGATGGTAATTGCCGGTCGCGACATGCACGTAGGAAGCGAGCATCCCGCGCTCGCGCCGCACCACCAGCGAGAGCTTGGCGTGCGTCTTCAGTTCGATGAAGCCGTAGACCACCTGCGCGCCGGCCCGCTCCAGGTCGCGCGCCCAGCGGATATTCGCCTCCTCGTCGAAGCGCGCCTTCAGCTCGACCAGCGCGGTCACCGACTTTCCGGCTTCGGCGGCTTCCGCCAGCGCTTTGACGATCGGCGATTCCGCCGACGTGCGATACAAGGTCTGCTTGATCGCGATCACGTCCGGATCGCGCGCCGCCTGCTGCAGGAACTGCACCACCACGTCGAAGGACTCGTAGGGGTGATGCACCACCAGGTCCTTCTGCCGGATCGCCGCGAAGCAGTCGCCGCCGTGGTCGCGGATGCGTTCCGGGAAGCGCGGATTGTAGGGATCGTACAGCAGATCCCGCCGGTCGATCGCCACCAGCTCCTTCAGGTCGTTCAGCGCCAGCATGCCGCTGACCAGGAATATCTCGTCGTCGGTCACCGCGAGCGCGCGCTGCACGAAGCGGCACAGCTCGAGCGGCATCGCCTCTTCCATCTCCAGCCGGATCACCGAACCGCGGCGACGGCGCTTCAGCACGGTCTCGAACTGGCGGACGAGGTCTTCGGATTCTTCCTCGATTTCGATTTCGGAATCGCGGATCAGCCGGAACGCGCCCTGCCCGAGCAGCGTGTAGCCGGGGAACAGGCGGCCGATGAACAGGCTCGTGGCCTGATCGAGCGTGATCACGCGCTGCGTGCCGTCCTCGCCTTTCGGCAGGCGGATGAACCGGTCGATCTTGTGCGGCACGCGGATCAGCGCGTTCATCGCCTTGCCGTCGGCGACGCGCACGAGCTGCAGGCCGATGGAGAAGCCGAGATTGGGAATGAACGGAAACGGATGCGCGGGATCGATCGCGAGCGGCGTCAGCACCGGAAACACGTGATGCATGAAATGCTCTTCCAGCCAGATCCGCTCCGGCTTGGTGACGTCCGGGCCGTCGACCAGCACGATCCCGACTTTCGCCAGGTCCTCGCGAAGCGCGCGCCAGCGCGACTGCTGGTCGCTGGCGAGCGCGGAGACGGTTTCGGAAATGACCCGCAGCTGCTCCGGCGGCGTCAGGCCGTCCGGGCTGCTCTCGGTGATGCCTTCGCGCACCTGGCCCTTCAGGGCGGCAACACGCACCATGAAGAATTCGTCGAGGTTGGCGGCCGAGATCGACAGGAAGCGCAGCCGCTCCAGCAGCGGATGGTGCTCGTTCGCCGATTCCTCCAGGACCCGGCGATTGAAATGCAACCAGGACAACTCCCGGTTGATGAAGCGCTCGGGGCTGGTCGCCAGCACGGGCGCGGCCTCGGGCGCGGCATTGGGCGCCGCC
>JBFWWQ010000186.1:0-7064 GCA_050246095.1 Pseudorhodoplanes sp. | reverse complement strand
GAAGTGGGCACCGGTTCGCCGCGAGATTGCGCGACAAACCAGAAAAACACGCAAACCGGCGAAGTGGGCACCGGTTCGCCGCGAGATTGCGCGACAAACCAAGAGAACCGGACTCCGATCCGATTCAACTCGATCGGATCGGAGTCCGGGGCGCATCCTCATGCACGCCGCGCGGCTCTCCGTACACCCGCTTTCCGTGCGGCCGGGCGCGAATGTCAGGCGCGCGCCAGCAGGGTGTCGATGGCGGCATCGGTGGCGGCCGCGCCGGCCAGCTTGCCGGTCAGCAGGCTCTGCCCGAACAGGTAGCTGTAGAAAAGCACCGCGCGGGCGCGCGCCTGCGTGCCGTTCCAGCCGAGCCCCGCGAACAAAGCCGCGACATGCCGCAGCCGCTCGCGGTCGACGGTCGCGACCGCGCGCGCGGCCGCCGCATCGCCGCGCGCGGCGGTGCGGATCGCCAGCTCGATCGCCAGCCCGCGCAGATTGGCGCGACGGACATAGAGGTCGGCGAGCCGCCGCAGCGTCGCTGCCGGCGCACCGGAATCCGCTGCCTGCTCGCGGATCGCGGCGATGCGCCCGTCCGCCCAGCGTGCCAGCATGGCATCGAGCAAAGCGCGCCGGTCCGTGAAATGCCAGTAGAAGCTGCCTTTGGTAACGCCGAGCGTCTTCGCCAGCGGCTCGACCCGCACCGCCGCGATCCCGCCGCCGGCGAGCGCATCGAGCGCGGCATCGATCCAGGTACCGGCATCGAGGGCAGCCGGACGGGCCGGGGAGCGGGGCTTGCGTTGCGCGCGCATGCGGGCCTGGTTCACGGGAAGCGGGGCGGTTGACTCGCGGCAGTCTTCCCCATACGGTAGCGTATGTCAAACATACGGTGACGTATGGAAACAGAGCGAAAACCCCTCCGCGCCGTCCCGCGCGAAAGCGCTTTGGTGCCGCGCGATCCCGATTTCGAGGCGCGCTGCCGGGCGAGCTTCGGGCGGCAGGGCTTCATGGCGCTGATCGGGGCGAGGATCCTGACGCTGGCCCCCGGGCAATGCTGTATTGCGGTGCCGGCGCGGCCCGATCTGTGCCAGCAGCGCGGCTTCCTGCATGGCGGGGTCACGGCGGCGATTGCGGATTCGGCGGCCGGCTACGCCGCCTATTCGCTGATGCCGGCGCGTTCGACGCCGCTGACGGTCGAATTCAAGATCAACCTGATGGCGCCGGCGGTCGGCGAGCGGTTCCTCGCCACCGGTCAGGTGGTGCGCGCCGGACGCACGCTGAGCGTGGTCGAGGTCGAGGTGGCGGCGGAGCAGGCCGGCATGGCCAAGCCGATCGCGCGCATGCTCGCCACCCTGATGTGCATCGAGGACACGCCCGACGCCCCTGCGCCGGGCGGCGCTTCGGGCTAAACTGCGGCTGCCGGGAGACGCAAAGCCATGATTTCCAACACCTGGTCTGGATTCGACTTCGGCCTCGGTGCCGACACCGACATGCTGCGCGACAGCGTGCGCCGCTTCGCGCAGGACAAGATCGCGCCGCGCGCCGCCGAGATCGACCGCAAGAACGAGTTTCCGCGCGACCTGTGGCCGAAGCTCGGCGACCTCGGCCTGCTCGGCATCACCGTCGAGGAGAAATGGGGCGGGTCCGGCCTCGGCTATCTCGAACATTGCATCGCGATGGAGGAGATTTCGCGCGCATCCGGTTCGATCGGCCTGTCCTACGGCGCGCATTCCAATCTCTGCGTCAACCAGATCCGCCGCAACGGCAATACCGACCAGAAGAAGCGCTATCTGCCCAAGCTGATTTCCGGCGCGCATGTCGGCGCGCTGGCGATGTCGGAGCCGGGCGCCGGCTCCGACGTCGTCTCCATGCGCACCCGCGCCGACAAGAAGGGCAGCAAATACATCCTCAACGGCTCGAAAATGTGGATCACCAACGGCCCGCTCGCCGAGGTGGTCGTGGTCTATGCCAAGACCGACGCCACCGCCGGCGCGCGCGGCATCACCGCCTTCCTGGTGGAGAAGAAGTTCAAGGGCTTCTCCACCGCGCAGAAGCTCGACAAGCTCGGCATGCGCGGTTCCGATACCGGCGAACTGGTGTTTCAGGACTGCGAGGTGCCGGAGGAGAACGTGCTTGGCGCCGTCGGCAACGGCGTCAACATCCTGATGTCCGGCCTCGATTATGAGCGCGTGGTGCTCGCCGCGGGCCCGCTCGGCCTGATGCAGGCGGCGATCGACCTCGTCGTCCCCTACGTGCACGAGCGCAAGCAGTTCGGCCAGCCGATCGGCCGCTTCCAGCTGATCCAGGGCAAGCTCGCCGACATGTATGTCGGCATGAACGCGGCCAAGGCTTATGTCTATGCGGTCGCGCGCGCCTGCGACGAGGGGCGCACCACGCGCGAGGATGCCGCCGGCGCCATCCTGTTCGCCTCGGAAAAGGCGACGCAGATGGCGCTCGATGCGATCCAGACGCTCGGCGGCAACGGCTATATCAACGAGTTTCCCGCGGGCCGCATCCTGCGCGACGCCAAGCTCTACGAGATCGGGGCGGGGACCAGCGAAATCCGCCGCATGCTGATCGGGCGCGAATTGTTCGAGAAGACGCGGTGAGCGCCATGTCCGTTTGCTCGGCCGGCGACATCGTCATTGTCCGCGACCGGGCAGCGGGCCTGTCGGCCATTGCACCGTCGGCCGCTGAACGGCAGGCCAAAGGCCGGCGGCCGTTAAGGGTTCGTTGACCGAATCGGCTAACCTTCGGGCCATGAGCGGAAAGCCCGACCTGCGGCTGCGCCTGAAGGCGGACGGCCGCATCGTGGAAATCCTCCCCGGCGGCGAGGAGCGCCCGGTCGCGGCGCCCTTGCCGAACGCGCCCGAAATCGCCGCGCGCACCCCGGACGCCGCCTATGCGCGGCGCATCCGCGCCGCCACGCGGCTCACCCAGGCCGAATTCGCAAGCCGCATCGGCGTGCCGCTGGAAACCGTACGCAACTGGGAGCAGGGCAAGCGCGCGCCGCGCGGTCCGGCGCGCGCGCTGCTGAAGGTGATCGAGACCGCGCCGGCGCTCGCCTTCCGGGCGCTTTCGCCCGCGAAAACGGACTGACCCGCGCTGCGGCATTGCCTCGCGTGGGCGGGTCGCGGCATTCTCCTCCGTACCGGCGCCGTTGCGCCGCTTATCTCTCCGTCCGGCGGGTGGTCCGATGCAGGTCGTCGAAGCCAAGGGCGCGCGCATACCGATCGTCGGTCTCGGCACCTGGGATTTGCGCGGACGCGAATGCGCGCGGCTGGTCGCGCAGGCGATCGCGCTCGGCTACCGGCATTTCGACACCGCGCAGCTCTATAACAACGAACGCGAGGTGGGCGAGGGCGTGCGCGGCTCCGGCGTTAAGCGCGAGGAGATTTTCGTCACCACCAAGGTTGCGCCGGCCAATTTGTCGCCGCATGCGCTGGAGCGCTCGGTGAAGGAGAGCATCGCCGCCCTGCGGCTCGGCGAGATCGATCTCCTGCTGCTGCATTGGCCCAACAAGGAAGTGCCGCTCGCCGAGACCATGACCGCCTTGTGCCGGATGCAGCAGCAGGGCTTCGCCCGGCATATCGGCGTCTCGAACTATACTGTCGCGCTGCTGGAACAGGCGAACCGGCTCGCCACCGAGCCGCTGGTCTGCAACCAGTTCGAGCTGCATCCCTTTCTCGACCAGACGAAGGTGATCGCGGCGACCCGTGCGCACGGCATGGCGGTCGTGGCCTATTCGCCGATCGCGCGCGGCGGCGCCAGGCAAGATGCCGTGCTGGCGCGGATCGGTGAGGCGCATGGCAAGAGCGCCGCGCAAATCGCGCTGCGCTTTCTCGTGCAGCAGGACATCGTCGTCATTCCCCGCACCAGCAAGGTCGAGCGCCTCGCGGAGAATATCGACCTGTTCGATTTCCGTTTGAGCGAAGCGGAGATGGCGCAGATCGCCGGCCTCGCGCATCCCGGCGGGCGCATCGTCGACTGGGCCTGGTCGCCGAAATGGGATTGAGCGGGCCATCCGACCGGGCGCTGGTGCTGTTCTCCGGCGGGCAGGATTCCACCGTCTGTCTCGGTTGGGCGCTGCAGCAATTCGCGCGCGTGGAGACCGTCGGGTTCGACTATGGGCAGCGCCATAAGGTCGAGCTGGCGGTGCGGCCGCGCATCCTGACGGCCATGCGTGCGCTCGATCCGCAATGGGCGGCGCGGCTCGGCGAGGATCACCTGCTGCCGCTGCAGACGCTGGGCGCGGTGTCGGAAACCGCGCTCACCCGCGAGAGCGCCATCGCGCTGGCGGATGACGGCCTTCCCACCACTTTCGTGCCCGGGCGCAACCTCGTGTTCTTCGCCTTTGCCGGGGCGCTCGCGTATCGGCGCGGCATCCGGCATCTGGTCGCTGGCATGTGCGAGACCGACTATTCCGGCTATCCGGATTGTCGCGACGACACGATCAAGGCAATGCAGGTGGCGCTGACGCTCGGCATGGGCCGGCCGCTGGTCATTCACACTCCATTGATGTGGATTGACAAGGCCGCCACCTTTGCGCTAGCCCGCGAACTCGGTCCAAAAAAGTTTCTCGATCTGATCATCGAGGAAACGCATTCGTGCTATCTCGGCGACCGCTCGCGCCGCCATCCCTGGGGCTACGGATGCGGCACGTGCCCGGCCTGCCGGTTGCGGGCGGAAGGCTTCGAAAGATTCGTCGGGGCGGCTTAGGGTTCGGAAGTTCTTTTGATGAACAATGATCGCCGGCGCTTCTTCGAGGGCGTCATTTTCTTTGCTCTGTTCTGCCTCACCGTGCCGGCCGCCAACTGGATGATCGGCAATTTCGGCACCGCCTGCCTGCGCGAGGGGCCGTGCCTCATTCCGGTCGCGCCGGGCGTGATGGCGCCGTCCGGCGTCCTGATGGTCGGCATCGCGCTGGTGCTGCGCGACCTCTTGCAGCGGCGGCTCGGAATCTGGGCGTCGGTCGCCGCGATCCTGATCGGCGCCGGCTTTTCCGGGCTGTTCGCGCCGCTCGCGCTGGTCACGGCCTCGGCCGCGGCCTTCCTGATTTCCGAATTCGCCGACCTCGCGGTCTACACGCCGCTGGCGCGGCGCCGCTTCGTCACCGCCGTGGTCGCGTCCGGCGTGGTCGGGCTGGTCGTCGATTCCGTGGTCTTTCTCCATCTCGCCTTCGGATCGCTGCAATTCCTGCCCGGGCAGGTGATCGGCAAGCTGCTGATGATCCTGCTCTCGATCCCGTTCATCGTGTTGCTGCGGCGGCGGGACGAAAAGCTCGGTATGCTGCCGGCCTGACACGGCGTAACGGGGCAGGAAGCATGGGCGCGCTCGAGAAACTGCAGCAGGTCACCACCGGCACCATCACCACGATGCTGCTCAAGCGCGGCATCCGCCGCACCTGGATGCAGGGGCCGCAACCGTTCGCGGGCGAGGGACGGCGCGTGGTCGGGCCCGCCTTCACGCTGCGTTTCGTGCCGGTGCGCGAGGATCTGGCGACGCCGGAAAGCTGGGCCAAGCCGATCTCCACCCGCGCGGCGATCGAGGCGATGCCGGAGGGCTGCGTGGTGGTCGCCGATGCTATGGGCGTGACCGGCGCCGGCATTTTCGGCGACATCCTGTGCATGCGCATGGTCAGGCGCGGGGTGAAGGCGCTGATCACCGACGGCGTCATGCGCGACAAGGGCGGGGTGCTCGCGACGAAGTTGCCGATCTGGTGCGCGGGCATGGCGGCGCCGCCCTCGGTCGCCGGACTGACCTTCGTCGGCTGGGAAGAGCCGATCGGCTGCGGCGGCTGCGCCATCTTTCCCGGCGACATCGTCGTGGCCGACGACGACGGCGCGGTCGTGATCCCCAAGGACCTGGTCGAGGAGATCGCCAACGAAGGCGTCGAGCACGAGCGCTGGGAAGGCTGGGTGGTGCAGGAGGTGGAGAAGGGCGCCAAGCTGCCCGGCCTCTATCCGCCGAACGAGGAAGCCAAGAAGCGCTACGAGGAGTGGAAGCGCAAAGGCTAGCGCCGGCGCCCGGCGGGGAGCGACCATGTCATTTGCGGCGGCGGATATTCTCGGCTTTTTCGCGCTTCCTTCCAATCTTCTCATGACGCTGGCGCTGCTCGGCGTGCTGCTGATGCTCACGCCGGCGGCGCGTTTCGGACGCAAGCTCGCGGTCGCGGGCCTCGTGCTGCTCGCCTCCTGCGGATGGCTGCCGGTCGGCAATTGGCTGATGGCGCCGCTCGAACAGCGCTTTCCCGCCTGGGACGCTTCGCGCGGCGCGCCCGACGGCATCGTCGTGCTCGGGGGCGCGATCAGCCCGGGCGTGTCGGCCGTGCACGGGGCGCCCGCGCTCAACGAATCCGCCGAACGCCTGACGGCGGTGGCCGATCTCGCGCGCCGCTTTCCCGCCGCGCGCATTTTGTTCACCGGCGGGGCGGGGCGCAGCGGCAGCAGCGAGGCCGCGCATGCGCGCCCGCTGCTGGAGAGTTTCGGCGTGGCGGGTGCGCGCATCGAACTCGAAAGCGAGGCCCGCAACACTTTCGAGAACGCCACGCGCAGCAAGGCGCAGATCAATCCGCGCTACGGCGAACGCTGGCTGCTGGTGACGTCGGCGCATCACATGCCGCGCGCAATCGGGCTGTTCCGGCAGGCGGGTTTCCCGGTCGAGGCCTATCCGGTGGATTTCCGCATCGGCGGGCGCGAGGCCATGCTGTCGCCCTTCGCTTCGCTTTCGGCCGGATTGGCGCGCACCGACACCGCCGCGCGCGAATGGGCGGGATTGCTGCTGTCCTGGGCCAGCGGCCGTTCGCCCGACCCGTTTCCGCGCCCGTAGCGCGGAGCGGGAATCGGACGGACGTGCTAGATCGCCGGCATGTTCTTCGCGCTGTCCAAGATTTTCGGGTTCCTGACCCAGCCCTCGAATCTGCTGTTCCTCGCGGCCTTTGCCGGATTGCTGCTGATGACGACGCGCTACGCGCGCGCCGGCCGGCGCCTCACCGTGACGAGCGTGCTGGTCATGCTGGTGCTCGGCCTGTCGCCGCTCGGGGCATGGTCGGTGCGCGTGCTGGAAAACCGCTTCCCCGCCTG
>JBFWWQ010000185.1:0-7108 GCA_050246095.1 Pseudorhodoplanes sp. | reverse complement strand
CCGCCGTCGCCCGTGCCGTCGGCGACCGGCTGGGGCGCATTCATGCGGCTTTCGCGCGCGATCCCGGCGCCGCCGCGCGTTTTCCGACCGACCGGATTTTCTACGACATCCGACTCGAACCCTACCTGATCGCAACGGCGAAGGCTCACGCCGATCTCGCACCGCGGCTCGAAGCGCTCGCCGCCCGCACGGCCGCGACCAGGCGCACGGTCGCGCATGGCGATGTCAGCCCGAAAAACATCCTGATCGGGCCGAAAGGGCCGGTCATCCTCGACGCCGAATGCGCCTGGTACGGCGATCCGGCCTTCGACCTCGCCTTCTGCCTCAACCACCTGCTGCTGAAATGCCTGGTAAAGCCGCAGTCCGTCGCGCATTACCTGGATTCTTTCGCGGCGCTCGCCGCCGCCTATCTCGCGCATGTCGATTGGGAGGATGCGGACGCGCTGGAAGCACGCGCGGCGTCCCTCCTGCCCGGACTGTTCCTGGCACGCATCGACGGCAAGTCGCCGGTCGAATATCTCCACGAAGAGACCGACAAGAATGCCGTGCGCCGCGTCGCGCGCGCGCTGCTGTCGCAGCCTCCCGAAAGGCTCGGCGCGGTCGCACGCGCCTGGTGCGCGGAGCGCCGGATCGCAAACGGAACGAAACGATGAGCCAGTCCGAAATTCGTAACATCCATGCGCGCCGTGTGTGGGATTCGCGCGGCCGCCCCACCGTCGAAGCGGAAGTGCGGCTCGCCGGCGGCGCGACGGGCCGCGCCATCGCGCCGGCCGGCGCCTCGCGCGGCTCCAACGAGGCGATCGACCGCCGCGACCGGGGCGAGGCTTTCGGCGGGCTCGGCGTGGCGCAGGCGGTGCGCGCGATCGCCGAGGAGATCGCGCCGGCCTTGCGCGGCCTGCCGGCAAACGATCAGGCCGCAATCGACCGCCGGCTGATCGAGCTCGACGGTACGCCGCTGAAGGCGCGGCTCGGCGGCAACGCGGTGATTGCGGTGTCGATGGCGGTCGCGCACGCGGCTGCGGCCAGCGCCGGCGCGCCGCTCTGGCGCTATCTCGCCAACGGACAGCCGGTGCGGCTGCCGATGCCGATCATCCAGATATTCGGCGGCGGCGCGCATGCCGGACGCCGTATCGACCTGCAGGACTTCCTGCTGGTGCCGGTCGGGGCGAAGACTTTCGATCAGGCGACCGCGATGGCGGCGGAAGTCTATCGCGCCGCCGGCCTGCTGATGCAGGAACGCGGACTGTTGCGCGGCGTCGCCGACGAGGGCGGCTGGTGGCCGGAATTCAATTCCAACGAGGAGGCGTTGGGCGAGGCCGTGCGCGCGATCGAAAAGGCGGGCTTGCGTCCCGGCGAGGATGTCGCGCTGGCGATCGACGTGGCCGCGTCGCAGTTCGGCGGCAAGGGGCGCTACCGCCTCGCCGCCGACAATGCCGATCTCGACACCGCCGGTCTGGTGCAGCGGCTGACCGAGTGGTGCGCGCGCTATCCGATCGTCTCGGTCGAGGATCCGGTCGCTGAGGACGATCACGAGGGCATGCGCGCTTTCACCGCCGCCGTCGGCGCGCGCGTGCAGGTGATCGGCGACGATTACCTGGTGACGTCGGCGGAGCGCGTACGCGAAGCCGCCGCCGCCGGCGCCTGCAACGCGGTGCTGCTGAAACCGAACCAGGTCGGCACGCTGACCGAGACGCGGGCCGCCTGCGACGCCGCGCGCCGCGCCGGCTGGCGCACCATCGTCTCCGCGCGCTCCGGGGAGACCGAGGACGTCACCATTGTGCATCTGGCGACCGGCTGGAGCGCCGACCAGCTCAAGGTCGGCTCCTTCGCCCGCTCCGAGCGCATGGCCAAGTGGAACGAGGGCATCCGTATCGAGGAAGAACTCGGTGCGGCGGCGCGCTTTGCCGGCCGCGACGCCATCGGCGGCACCGGACGCCGGGTCGCGGCGGAATGAAGGTCGTCCTGCATTATGCCGCAAGTCCCGGCCTGCGGGCGCAGATCGCGGCGCTGGCCGGATTGCAGGTCGCGATCGTCGAGGAGCGCGACCGCGACGGCTTCCTGCGCGAGATCGCCGAAGCGCGCGCGCTCTGGCACGTGCTGGAGCGGGTGACCCCGGCCATGATCGAGGCGGCGCCGGCGCTGCAGCTGATCCAGAAGATCGGGGTCGGCGTCGATACCATCGCGCTCGATGCCTGCCGCGCCCGCGGCATCGCGGTCTGCAACATGCCCGGGACCAACACACAGGCGGTCGCCGAGACGACGCTGGCGCTGATATTCGCGGCCTTGCGGCGCATTCCCATTCTCGATGCCGCGACGCGCGCCGGACGCGGCTGGTCGCTGCCGCCGGAATTCTTCGACGGCATCGGCGAGATCGGCGGGCGCGTCGTCGGGCTGATCGGCTACGGCGCGATCCCGCGCAAACTGGCGCCGGTTCTGCGCGCGCTCGGCGCCGAAATCATCGTCTGGGCGCGCACGCCACCCGACGACGGAACCGAGGCGGTGCCACTCGACGACCTGCTGGCGCGCGCCGACATCGTCTCGCTGCATGTGCCGGCGACGGCGCAGACTACGGGGCTGCTGGATGCGGCGCGGATCGGGCGCATGAAGCGCGGCGCGATCCTGGTCAACACCGCGCGCGGGGCGCTGGTGGACGAGGCGGCGCTGGCCGACGCGCTCCGCAGCGGGCACCTCGCCGCGGCGGGGCTCGACGTCTTCGCCGACGAGCCGGTGACCGCCGCAAGACCGATCCTGTCGCTGCCGAACGTGGTCGCGACCCCGCATGTCGCGTGGGTCACCGACGGCACCTTCGCGCGCAGCCTGGCGGTCGCCGCCGAGAATTGCCGCCGGCTCGGCGCCGGCGAAAACCTGCTCCACCGCATCGTCTGATTTCCCATAACAAGAAGGATCCAAGCCATGAGCCAACGCAGAATCGGCATCGTCATGAACGGCGTGACCGGTCGCATGGGGCGCAACCAGCACCTGATGAATTCGATCGCGGCGATCCGCAGGGACGGCGGCCTGCCGCTGGCCGACGGCACGCGCCTCGTGCCCGATCCGATCCTGGTCGGGCGCGACAAGGAGCGCATCGCGGCCGTCGCGAAAGCAGCCGGTGTCGAGAAATGGACCACGGATTTCGATGCCGCGCTCGGCGACAAGGATTACGAAATCTATTTTGACGGCGTGACCACGACCGCGCGCGCCGCCAACCTCATGCGCGCCATCGCCGCCGGCAAGCACATCTATACCGAGAAGCCGATTTCGGTCGGCTATGCGGAGGCGGAGAAAATCTACCGCGAGGCCAAGGCGAAGAACATCAAGCACGGCGTCGTCGCCGACAAGCTCTGGGCGCCGGGCATGTACAAGCTGCGGCAGCTGGTCAAGTCCGGCTTCTTCGGCAAGGTGCTGATGGTGCGGATCGAGGGCTGCTACTGGGTGTTCGAGGGCGACCTGCAGCCGCCGCAGCGACCGTCCTGGAACTACAAGAAGGCCGAGGGCGGCGGCATGATCCTCGACATGATGCCGCATTATTTCTACATGCTCGAGGCGATGGGCGGGCGACCGCTCGACGTCGTCTGCAGCGCCGACACGCTGGTGAAAAAGCGCTGGGACGAGAAGGGCAAGCCCTACAACGCCGACGCCGACGACAGCCTGATGTCGATCTCCCGCCTTTCCGGCGGCGCGATGGCGCAGATCATGAGTTCGTGGTGCGTGCGCGTGCGCACCGAGGATATCATCGTGATGCAGGTGGACGGCAGCGACGGATCGGCCGTCGCGGGGCTCAATCATTGCTACACGCAAAGGCGCGAGAACACGCCGAAGGGGCAATGGAGCCTCGATGTCGCCGAACCGCTCGATTTCTATCGCGACTGGCAGAAGATGCCGGAAGTGGAGCCCTACAAGAACGCCTTCCGCATCCAGTGGGAGCTGTTCCTGAAGCACGTCGTGGAGGGCGGCGACTTCCCGTGGAACCTGCGTGCCGGGGCGCAGGGCGTGCAGTTCGCGGAAGCGGCGGAAGCGAGCTGGAAGGATCGCCGCTGGATCGACCTGCCCGACCTGAAAAGCTGAAACGGCCTCAGTTCAGGCCGCGACGCACACGCGCGGGCATCGGCGTCACCGCGGCGGCCGCTGCCGCATTGCGCGCCTCCTGCATGCGGCCCACGCGCGGGGCGAGATAGTTGGAGGCGACGAGCGTGGACAATTCCGCGATCGCGACCGGTGGGCTGAAATAATAGCCCTGCGCCATCGTCGCGCCCTCCTCGACGACGAACTTGAAATCGTCGGCGCTTTCCACCCCCTCGGCGACCGAATCGAGACCGAGTTCGCGCGCCAGCGCGAAGGCGATGCGCGCGATGCTCTGCTTTTCCGGATCGCGCTTGGCGCCGGAAATCAGCGAGCGGTCGAGCTTCAGCGCGTCGAACGGCAGACGCGCCAGGGTTGCGAGATTGGAATAACCGGCCCCGAAATCGTCAATCGCCAGCCTGACGCCGAGCTGGCGCAGCACGGCGACGCGGCGGAGCACCGCTTCCGGGTTCTGCACGGCGGCCTTCTCGGTGATTTCCAGCTCGAGGCGCGAGGGCGGGAAATCGTGTTCGCGCAGGACACGCAGGATTTCCTTCATGAATTCCGGATCGGAAATCTCGCTCGCCGTGATGTTCACGGCCAGCGTGAGATCGGCGCCGGCGCGGATCAGCGCGCCGATCTCCGAGATCGAACGCGAGAACACGAAATGGTCGACATCCCCGATCATGCCTGCCTCTTCCGCGATGCCGAGGAATTGTTCGGGCGAGATATTGCCGAGCGTCGGGTGCTTCCAGCGGACCAGCGCTTCGACGCCGCGGATGCGGCCGTCGCCGCAACCGATTTTCGGCTGATAGGCGACCGACAGAGCCTCGTTCTGGATCGCCGCCTTCAGATCGTTCTCGAGCGACAGGCGGGTCTTGGCCTTGTCGGCCAGATCCTGGCTGAAGAAGGCGAAGCTGTTGCGGCCGCGCTCCTTGGCCGCATACATCGCAAGGTCCGCGTTGACCAGCAGTTCGTCATAGGCCTTGCCGTCGGCGGGGAACACGGTGATGCCGATACTGGTGCCGATCGCAACCCGCGTGCCGCCGATGTCGAAGGGCTGTCCGAGCAGCCGGATCAGTTCGGCGGCGATGGCGCCGGCATGCCCGGCGCCCGCCGAGCCCGGCACGATCATGACAAACTCGTCTCCACCGACCCGCGCGACCGGGATCGAATCGAGCCTGTAGTTCTCCTTGAGCACGACGAGATGCGACGTCAGCCGCTGCGCCACCTGCTTCAACAGCGCGTCGCCGGCCCGATGCCCGAAAGTGTCGTTGATCGCCTTGAACCCGTCGAGATCGAGGAAGAACAGCGCGCCGGCATCCGCGTCGTCGATCAGCGCCGGTGCATCGAGGCGGATCTTTTCGCGATTCGGCAATTGGGTGACGGAATCGAAGAACGCAAGCTGTCGGATGCGCCCCATGCTCGTGCGCAGATGCGCCAGCATCCGGATGAAGGCGATCGAGAGTTCGTGCACTTCGCCGATGCCGGCGGGCTTCAGCCGAACATCCAGGTCGCCGGCCGCCACCGCGCGCGCCGCGGTCACCAGCGAGGACAGTCCGTGCGTGGAATGGCGCACCATGAACAGCAGCGCGATCACCAGGGCGCCGAGCGTGATGGCCGCCGAGAGCAGCAATTGCTGCATCAGCGACGCCGACTGGTCGGCACCGATACGGAACATCTGGTCACGCGACGCCGTCGCAACCGCCACCTCGGTAGAGGTGCAGACGTCGAAAACCCTCTCATAGGTGACGCAGCGCCCGACATGTCTGCCGTCGTCCGAGCGCAGGAGGTCGGCCGACTTGTAGCGCGCGTCGGAGAAGACGACGTTTTTCGGCCCGGCACCCGACACCAGCTTGCCGCGCAACGCGATCATGACGCCGGCGCTGGAGAGGGTGGTGAAGTTGTCGAGCGTCGGCTCGACGGCCTTCATCAGGCGAATGCCGGCCAGGGCGCCGATCAACTCGCCGAAATCGTCGAAAACCGGCTCTATGGAAAGATGCCCGACCGAGGCCTGGTCCGGAAATTCCAGCGAATTGACGAGTTCTTCCGAGAATTCCTGCATCTCCACCGTTCCGCGCGGATTGGAGCGCGTGTTGTCGGGGGTCAGGATCGCGGTCACATCGGCTTTCAGGTGCGTATGGTTGACGTCGCTATGCACCTCCAGGACGCCGCGCCGCGAATCCGATCCGACCACCCGCGCCGCCTCGTCGAACGCGATCAACCGGTCATAGCCATAGGAGCGGGCGAGGCCTGAGAACAATTCGCGCATGATGACGTCATTGCGCGATTCCACCGCCCGGATGACATCCTTGCGCTCGACCAGCTGGCGCAGGCGGCCGGAAGCCTGCGCGCCGATCGCCTCGACGCGCGCGCGCGCGAGCAGCGCCTCGCTGTTCAGCCGGTCGGCAAGCTGGCGCTCCGAGAGGTGGCCGAGTGCCTGCGCCTGCTCGTGCAGCGCCTGATCGAATCGCCAGGACGTCGAGAAGCCGAGCACGCCGAACGCGATGAGGCCGGTTGCCAGCACGACCGCAACCAGCCGGAACGCGATCGACGAAAACAGCGACGCGCGCGGCAGACGGACCGCGCGCAAACGGCCCATGCGCCGCGGCTGCGCAGATGAATCCTCGTTCGTCGGTGCGTCGTTCACCATCGTCCAGCCTGGTGTCCAAAGCGTCGGCGCGCGGTGAGAACCGTCCCCTTCGCGTGTGGGAACCCGTACGCGAAGGCGCTGAAATTCGAGTGAAGATGTGTGAATTGCGGTGTCGCATCGGCGGGAATGTTTATGGAGAGTTACCGCGTCCGCTTCGACAACAATCGGATTGTTCCGATGCGCGTGACGAATTATTAACCACGTGCCGGAACGAAGGGTTCATGGTCTTGTGCAATTTTCGCGGCGGTTCAACGCATGGATATACCGATGAAGCTCAAGATTGTCGCATTCGCCCTGTTCGCCCTGGCCGCATCGACATCGGCTTTCGCCGACACCGCGAGACTGGAAATCGTCGGCACCGGCGATGGACTGGAGGCTCTGAATTCGCTCGGCACG
>JBFWWQ010000184.1:0-7111 GCA_050246095.1 Pseudorhodoplanes sp. | reverse complement strand
GGCGGCCGGCGCAGACGGCGCGGCCGGACAACATCTGTTGCCCGCGGGAGCGCAACTGGGCGCGGGACGCTGCGCCGCCCTGCTGGCGGCCGGCATCGCGGACGTGCCGGTGCGGCGGCCGCGCATCCATCTGGTTGCGGCGAAGGCCGACGCCAGTGCGCCGATCGCCGGCGCGCTCGCCGTGCTTGCCGGCGACATCGGCCGTGAAGGCGGCGAAGCGATTGCCGGCGCCGGTCCGCTGGACGAGATTCTCGCCGCGCCCGCCGCCGACGCGGTGGTCGCCGTGGGCGGCACCGGCTCGGGGCGCGACGACAATGCCGTGTCGGTCTTGGCCCGGGCCGGCACGGTGGCGGCGCACGGCATCGGGATCAGCCCGGGCGAGACCGCCGCATTCGGCCGCGTGCGCGCGGCGCCGGTGCTGCTGCTGCCGGGGCGGCTCGACAGCGCGCTCGCCGCCTGGATGACCATCGGGCGCCCGCTGCTCGGCCAGCTCGCCGGCGCGGCACCGACGGAGCGCGCGTGGCCCGCCACCTTGTCGCGCAAGGTCGCCTCCAGCATCGGGCTTGCGGAAATCGTGCCGGTGCGGTGCCGCGACGGCAAGGCCGAGCCGCTCGCCTCCGGCTATTGGCCGCTGCAGGCGCTGGCGCAGGCGGACGGCTGGATCCTGATCGCCGCCGACAGCGAGGGCCACCCCGCCGGCACGCCGGTCGCGGTGCGGGCGCTGCCATGAGCGAGAACACCGATCGCGCGAAAGCCGAAAGCGCGCTGCTCGCGGCGGTGCGCCGCGCGGCGCGGCAGGAGCAGTTCCTCGGCATCGTCTCGCCGCAGGAGGCGCGGGCACGCTTTGCCGCGCATCTCGATCTTTCCCCGCGCGACAGCGTGACGCTGCCGCTGGCGGAGAGCCTCGGCCGGGTGCTGGCGGCGGACATCGCCGCCCCGATCGACGTGCCGCCCTTCGACCGTTCGGGGGTGGACGGTTTTGCGGTGCGCGCCGCCGACATCGCGGGCGCGACCGAGCATAGTCCCCGGCGTCTCGCGCTGAACCCGGAAGTGATCGCCTGCGGCCACGCGCCCACGATCGCGATTACCGAGGGCACCGCCACCGCGCTCGCCACCGGCGGCATGATCCCGCGCGGCGCCGACGCCGTGGTGATGATCGAGCATACCGAACTGACCGACGACGGCGGCGCGCCGGCGATCGAGATCCGCCGCGCCGCGGCGCCCGGCCAGTTCATCGGCTATGCCGGGTCGGACCTCGCGCGCGGTGAGATGCTGCTGCCGCGCGGCACGCGCATCACCTCGCGCGAGATCGGGATGCTGGCGGCCTGCGGGCTCGCCGCAATCGCGGTGGTGCGCAGGCCGCGCGTCGGCGTGCTGTCGACCGGAGACGAGCTCGTGCCGCCCGGAGCGCCGCTGCGGCCCGCCGGCATCTATGACAGCAACGGCGCGATCGTCGCCGCCGCCGTCACCGAGGCTGGCGGCGAACCGGTCGGCTTCGGCGTCTTTCCCGACGACGCGGCGGCGCTCGAAGCCGCGATCCGGCGCGCGCTCGCCGAATGCGACATGGTGGTCCTTTCCGGCGGCACGTCGAAAGGCGCGGGCGACCTGTCGCATGCCATCGTCTCCCGCCTCGGGAAGCCGGGCGTGCTGGTGCACGGCGTGGCGCTGAAGCCGGGCAAGCCGCTCTGCCTCGCGGTCGCGGACGGCAAGCCGGTCGTGGTGCTGCCGGGATTTCCGACCTCGGCCATCTTCACCTTCCACAGCTTCGTCGCGCCGGCGATCCGCGCCTTGGCCGGCCTGCCGGAGGAAGCCGCGGCGACGGTCACGGCGACTGTGCCGGTGCGCATCGCCTCCGAACTCGGCCGCGAGGAATTCGTGCTGGTCTCGCTGGTCGAGGGCCAGGACGGCGTGGTCGCCTTCCCCTCGCCCAAGGGCTCCGGCTCGGTGACGGCCTTCTCGCAATCGGACGGCTTCCTGCGCATCGAGGCGCTGGCGACGGCGCTCGATGCCGGCACGCGGGCCGAGGTGACGCTGATCGGCGCGGAACTGCGCGTGCCCGACCTGGTCATCATGGGCAGCCACGACATCGCGCTCGACATCGTCACCTCGGCGCTGGCCGCGCGCGGCTTCCGTGCCCGCTCGATCGCCGTCGGCAGCCAGGGCGGCGCAACGGCCGCGCAGCGCGGCGAATGCGACGTGGCGCCGGTGCATCTCGTCGACCCGAAGACCGGCCGCTACAACGCGCATCTGCTGCGCGCGGGTCTGGCGCTGGTGCCCGGCTGGCGGCGCATGCAGGGCTTCCTCTACCGGCCCGGCGACGCGCGGTTCGGCGGCCGGACCGCTGCGGCCGCCTTGCAGGCGGCGCTCGCCGACGAAAACTGCATCATGGTCAACCGCAATGCCGGCGCCGGAACCCGCATCCTGATCGACCAGCTGCTCGAAGGCCGCAGGCCCACGGGCTATACCAACCAGCCGAAGTCGCACAACGCGGTGGCGGCGGCGGTGGCGCAGCAGCGCGCCGACTGGGGCATCGCGACAAAGAGCGTGGCCGCCTTGTACGGCCTCGGCTTCGCGCCCATCGCGCCGGAACATTACGACTTCCTGCTGGTGGAAGCGCGGCGGGAGCGGCCGGCGGTGCAGGCCTTTCTGCAGGCTTTGCGCGATCCCGCGGTACAAGCGCGCATCCGCGCGCTCGGCATGGAAATGGCCGATGCCTGACGTCTTCCTTCAACACGGTCTGCTATAAGGTCTGCATGCGCATCATCGGCCTCGCCGGCTGGAGCGGTTCCGGCAAGACAACCCTCCTGACCAAGATCATTCCGTGCCTGAAGGCGCGCGGGAAGAGCGTGTCCACGCTCAAGCACGCGCACCATTCCTTCGACGTCGACCGGCCGGGCAAGGATTCGTTCGAGCATCGCTCCGCCGGTGCAACCGAGGTGCTGGTGGTGTCGGGCCAGCGCTGGGCGCTGATGCACGAATTGCGCGGGCGTCCGGAACCGGACTTGCGCAGCCTGCTGGACAAGTTTTCCGACGTCGATCTGGTGCTGATCGAAGGCTTCAAGCGCGAAAAATTCCCCAAGGTCGAGGTGCATCGCGTGGCCAACGGCAAGCCGCTGCTGCAGCCGGAGGACGACTGGATCGTGGCGATCGCGGCCGACACGCCGCTCTCGGGCACCGGCGTGCCGGTGATCGACCTCAACGACATCGAGCAGGTCGCCGACGTGCTGCTGGCGGAGGCGGTGCCGCTCGATCGCCTGCCGGCACGGGCCGGAGCCGCCTGATGGCGCAGCTCAGCGACGACTGCTTCGCCTTCGGCGGCAAGCTTCTCGCGGTCGACGAGCTCGAAAGCATCATCGCGCGGCGCATTGCCCCGGTCGGCGAGACCGAGACCGTGCCGCTGCACCGCGCCATCGGCCGCGTGGCGGCGCAGGACGTGACCGCGCCGATCAGCCTGCCGCCTTTCGACAATTCCGCGGTCGACGGCTATGCGGCGCGTCACGCCGATCTCACCCCCGACGGCGAGACGCGGCTGCGCGTGGCGGGGCGCCTGCAGGCGGGGAGCGCTATGGCGCGCGCGCTCGCCGCAGGCGAGGCGATCCGCATCTTCACCGGCGCGCCGATGCCGCCGGGGGCCGACACGGTGTTCATGCAGGAGGACGTGCGCATGGACGGCGAAGCCGTGATCGTGCCGCCGGGACTGAAATGCGGCGCCAATCGCCGTCTCGCCGGCGAGGACACGCGCGCGGGCGCGGTCGCGCTTCCCGCCGGCCGCGTGATCGGCTCGCGGCATGTCGCGCTGCTGGCGGGACTGGGATTGACGCAGATCGCCGTGCGGCGGCGGGTCCGCGTCGCCGTCTTCTCCACCGGCAACGAGGTGGTGGAGCCGGGCCGCGCGCGCGACGGCGCGGGAATTTTCGACGCCAACCGCTATCTGCTCGCCGGCCTGATCGAGCAGAGCGGCGCGCTGGCGAGCGATCTCGGCATCCTGCGCGACGAGCCGGAAAGCCTTGCCGCCGCGTTGAAAGGCGCGGCGCGCGACCACGACCTGATCGTCACCTCCGGCGGCGTCTCCACCGGCGAGGCCGATTATGTGCGCGACGCCGTGGAGAAGATCGGCAACCTGGTTTTCTGGCGCGTGGCGATCAAGCCGGGCCGACCGGTGGCGCTCGGCGTCATCGCCGGCGGCAAGGGCAACGACGCGGCCTTCGTCGGCCTGCCCGGCAACCCGGTCGCCGCTTACGTCACCTTCGCGCGCGTGCTGCGGCCGCTGATCCTGCGGCTCGCGGGCGCCGAGCCGCAGCCGCTGGTGCCGCTGCCGGTGCGCGCCGCCTTTGCCTACAAGAAGAAGAAGGATCGCCGCGAATATGTGCGGGTGGCGCTGCGCCGCGCGGCGGACGGCAGCGTCGAGGCGGTGAAGCACCCGCAGGACGGCGCCGGCGTCATCACCTCGCTGACCGAAACCGACGGGCTTGTGGAATTGCCGGAAGACCTGACGCGCGTGGAGCCGGGCACGATGGTCGGCTTCCTGCCCTATGCGGTGATTGCGAAGTAGCCTTTCTTCACCTCTCCCCGCTAAAGCGGGGAGAGGGAAGACGCCATCTCCTCCGCCAGCGCGCGGTCTTCCGGCGTGTTGACGTTGAAGAAGGGATCGACCGGCTGATCCGGCCAGCGCGCGATGGCGACGCCGTGGCGCGCGGTCCAGACCTCGATCTTGCGCAAATTCTCCTCGCGCAAGGCCCGGCGCAGGTCCTCGCGCAGGCGCAGCGGCCACAAGCCCACCACCGGGTGCCGCCAGTCGCCCGATTGCGCGCAGGCGAGCGGCTTGTCGTCCGCGATCCGCGCCGCATGCAGGCGCGCGACCAGGTCGCGCGGCAGGAACGGACAATCGCCCGGCACGCTGAGCATCCATGCGACCTGCGGCGCGGTCCGCGCCAGATGGTCGAGGCCGGCGAGAATGCCGGCGAGCGGGCCGGCGAAATCCTGCCGGTCGTCGGCGATCACCGGCAGGCCGAACGGCGCGAAACGCGCCGGATCGCCGTTGGCGTTGAGCGCAAGCCCGCTTGTCTGCGGGCGCAGCGTGTCGAGCACGCGCGCCAGGATGCTGCTGCCGCCGATCTCGATCAGCGCCTTGTCGCCGCCGCCCATGCGGCGCGCCTGCCCGCCGGCGAGGACGAGGCCGAAAGTCTTCTCCCTCTCCCCGCCTGCAGGGAGAGGCGAAGGGAGGGAGGGATCGAACTTATTCATCGTGCATCGCCGCCTTGCGCCGGTGCTTGGCGCTTTCCTCCTCGACATAGTCGAGGTTCTGGTCGAACACGATGCGCTCCAGCCCGGCGAGCGCGGTGAAGCGCTTGCCGCGGGCGCGCCCGATCAGCGTGAGGTTGGCCTGCCGCGCCAGCTCCACGCCCCAGGCGGTGAAGCCCGAGCGCGAGACCAGCACGGGAATGCCCATGCGCACGGTCTTGATCACCATTTCCGAGGTGAGGCGTCCGGTGGTGTAGAAAATCTTGTCCTGCGCGGACACGTTGTTGCGGAACATCCAGCCCGCGATCTTGTCGACCGCGTTGTGCCGCCCGACATCCTCCATATAGACCAGCGGGCAGTCCTTCTCCGCCAGCACGCAGCCGTGAATGGCGCCGGCCTCGAGATAGAGCGAGGGCGTGGTGTTGATCTTGTTGGTCAGGGCGTAGAGCCAGGACGTGCGGAACTCGACCTGCGGCAGCGAGACATTCTCCAGCGCCTCCATCAGGTCGCCGAACACGGTGCCCTGCGCGCAGCCGGACGTCTGCACCTTCTTCTTCAGCTTGGCCTCGTAGTCGGTCGCGCGCGCGGTGCGCACCACGACCACCGCCAGCTCCTCGTCGTAATCCACGCCGGTGACGACATCGTCCGGCTGCAGCATGCCCTGGTTGAGCAGATAGCCGATGGCGAGAAAGTCCGGATGGTCGCCGATGGTCATCGCGGTCACGATTTCCTGCGCGTTCAGGTAGATCGTGAGCGCGCGCTCGACCGTCACCGTGGTCTCGATCGCAGCCCCGGTCTGGTCGACGCCGGTGACGCGCTCGGTCAGCCGCCTGTCCTGCGGATCGGGCCTGATGATGTAATCGTCGTCGGCGGTCGGTTTCATCGTCTCAGAACAGCTTCATGCCCGGCGGCAGCGGCAGGCCGCCGGTCAGCGCCTGCATCTTTTCCTGCATCACGGTTTCGGTCTTGCGGCGCGCTTCCGCGCTCGCCGCGACGATCAGGTCTTCGAGGATTTCCTTTTCGTCCGGCTTGAGCAGCGAGGTGTCGATCTTCACGCCTTTCATTTCGCCCTTGCCGGACATGACGACCGTGACCAGGCCGCCGCCGGAACTGCCCTCGACCGTGACATTGTCCAGCTCCGCCTGCATCGCCTGCATCTTGGATTGCAGCTCGGCGGCTTTCTTCATCATGCCCATGAAATCGGCCATCAGTCCTCGTCCTCCTGCAACAGGTGGTCCGGCGCCGGCTCGGCCGCCGATTCCGGCTCCGCCGCTTCGCGCACCGCGACAATCTCCGCGCCCGGGAAGCGTTCCAGCACCGCCTGCACGAGCGGATGCCCGCGCACGCCGCGCTTGCGCTCGGCGTCCTCCAAAGCGGCCTGCGCGCGCAAGGTCGGCGCGCCGGTCTCGCGCGAGAGCACGACCATCCAGGGCCGGCCGGTCCACAGCGTGAGCTTGCGCGAAAGGTCGTTGACCAGCGTGTTGGATGCGCTCGGCTCCAGCGCGATTTCCAGCCGGCCGTCCTCGCAGCGGACCAGCCGCACATCGCGTTCGAGCGCCGTCTTCATCTGCAAATCGCGCTTGTCGGCCGCCAGCGCGACCAGGTCCTCGAAGCGGCCGATGCTGAGCGCCGGGGCTTCCGCCGTCTCGCGCGCGAGCTGCATGGCAGGCGCCTGCGCCGCCGCAGCGCGCGGGGCGCCGCGCGGGGCATCGGCACGCGGCATCGGCGCCGAGGTAGAGACCGGCGCGGACGCCTGCGCCGCGCCGCCATTGCCCGGCGCGCGCGGCGCGCCCTGCCCGCCCCCGCTTTGCGCCAGATCGCGCACGAGTTCGTCCGGCGTCGGCAGGTCGGCGGCATAGGCGATGCGCAC
>JBFWWQ010000183.1:0-7117 GCA_050246095.1 Pseudorhodoplanes sp. | reverse complement strand
GCGGCGCCTTTGTTCGGCTCGCCCGGCGCGATCGCCAAAAATTCCTCGCAGATGCTGACCACCGCGACCGTCATCCAGGCCGGCATACCGGCCGCTAAGTACGAGCGCTATGTCGGCGCCCAGGACGATTCCACGGTCACCTCGCTCTGGATCTGGCTGGCCGGCACCGCCATCCTGTCGCTGCCGGCGATCGGAAATTTTCTTGAAATCGGTCTCTAGCCGGCCGGGAACGGCTTTACGCTATCGGCGTTGGCAGCGCAGGACCGGCGCGTCCGATGCTCGCCCTTGCGTTGCCTTACCTTCATGAGACGTGCATCGGCCGGTCTTGCATTCTGCTGCCGTTAGGGAAGAATTCGTGCCGCGGGGGGTGGTCGCTCAGGGAGATGGCCATGAACCACTTTGATCGCTTTGCGTTCGCCACGACCGCGCGCGACACCGGTTTTGTGACGCTGGCGGCGGTGACCCTGATGATCGGGTTCAGTTTCGACCCGCCGACCGCGCTCAAGATCGGCGGCACGATCGCGTTCCTGTTCTGCCTCGGCCTGCTTTACCGGCTGATGCGGCTGCAGCGGACCGGCCTCTGCCAGACGGAGGTCTGGAAAATCCTGCACCCGCACGAGCGGCCGGTCGAGGCACAGGACATCCGCCGCGCGCATGCTACGCTGGAGCGGGTGCTGATGCGGTTTGCCAAGGGGGCGGCCGGCGTCTCCTGCGCCCTCTTGGGGACGTCGCTCCTGGCCTGACACGATCGACACCCGATTGTGACTCGCAGGCGGACCGATCCGGTGTACCGTGGCATGCGGCTGAGGTGCGCTGCGAGGGGCGAGCATGGAGCACATGCGCCGCATTGCCTATGAGACCGTATTGCGGGCCTGCGGATTCGCTTCGCTGGCGATCTTCTGCGTGATGGTGGGCATGTCGTTTCATCCGCGGCTCGCTTTTCAGGCCGGCGGTTTCCTCACCATGCTGATGGCGCTGGTGCTCATCTTCAAGGCACGCGAGGCGCTGACCAAGGATTATCGCAAGACCGAGATGTGGCTCTATATCGAGAAGGACTTCCGCCCGCCGGAGGCCTATGCGCAATGGGCCAGCGCCACCGTGCTGCGCGACACCTACCTGACTTTCGCCTTGTGGACGGCGGCGATCTCGATCGCGATGTGGGTGATCGCGCTGATCTTCTCGGCGCTCGGCGTCGAATCCACGCTGTGACCGGCAGGGGCGGCGCCCGGTCATAACGAATTAATGCTAATTTGCGAATTGCCCGCGCTGTTAGCACTCTCCGCCCGGCAGACCGGTAAAGTGGCCGCAATGGTCGCCAACCGGGTGTCGTGGCGTATGCGTTCAGGCTTTGCGATTTTCGCCGTTGCGGTTGCCGCCGTCTGTGCGTTGGCGCCGGCGCGCGCGGACCATCAGCCGGCCTTTGTGGTGCCGGGACGCGCCGACGTTCCGGTCATGATTAACGGTTACAACGCCGCCTGGGGCGTGGTCGAAGGCGATTTCGGCCTGTACCGGCCGGGGGCGGTGCCGATCGCGGTGATCCCGTCGCCGTTCCCGCAGGAGCTGCCGCCGCCGGCGCGGCGCTATTTCCCCTCGCTCGGCGCCGCTCCGCATTCCGGCCGTTACGAGATCGAGCCGCCGGCCAACCGCAGGCTGCCGCCGCCGGCCGAAGAATATTTCCGAAGCTGGTCTTCGAGCTCGGACATGAGCGCACCGGTCACCACCTATGCGCCGTCGCCGCCCATGATCGTCACGCCGGAAGTGCCTTTTTTCGACGGCAATCGCCGCCGTTCACATCGACGTTGAACATCCAGAAGAAGGGGAGTGTCATGTCTCGCGTTGCTCTCGGAATCATTACGGCTTCGGTTGCCGGTCTGCTGACCGTCAGCCCGGCCGCTGCCGGCTGTTGCGGCTGGGGCGGCTGGAACAGCGGCTGGAATGTCGGCTGGAATGCCGGCTGGGGCACCGGATGCTGTGCCACCAGCGTGGCGCCGGTCGTCGTGCAGCCGGTCGTCCAGGCGGCACCGGTGGTCGTGCGGGTCGTGCCGCAACCGGTCGTGGTCGGATTCGTCCAGCCGGTCGCCTATCCGTCGCTGTGGGTGAACCAGGGACCGGTCTATTCCGGCCCGGGCCCGAATTTCGCGCCGAGCGTCTATACGCCGCCGGTCGCGGTGCGCAGCTATCCCCATGCGCCCGGCTATACCCGCTGGAGGCCCTATTACAAGCGCTGGAGCTACGGCCCGCGTCCGGTCTACCGCTCCTGGCGCCACGGCGTGCGCCCGGTCTATCGCTCCTACCGCGTCACCGCCCACCGGCCGATGCACCCGATGCACGGGCCCTTGCGCGTGACGGTCAAGCGCTGGCACTGATCTGACGCTTCCTGGATCGCGCCTCCGCGCCACGCGCGGGGGCGCGATTTGCTTTTTGGCCGTCCTGTCGTAGAGGGACGCAGCGTCAAACCGTCGTCCCAACGCCTTCTCGCGCATGCTGCTCGACCTGATCCAGAACCTGCCGCTGCTGCCGCTTATGGCGGCCACGACCGGGCTCGCCTTGCTGGTCTGCTGGCTGACGCTCGCGGTCGTGCGCGTGTGCCTGCGCCATCGCGCCGGCACGCCGGACGTGCTGGTCAAGGACGTCATGCTCACCGTGGTCAGCGCGATGTTCGCGCTGATGATGGCCTTCACCGCCGCCGGCATCTGGAACGACACGCTGCAGGCGCGCAACGCGGTGCAGCGCGAGGCGCAGGCCCTGGAAAACGTATTGGCGCTGGCGGTCGGATTTCCCGACGAGGTGACCAAGCGGATCCGCGCCGACATCGCGATCTATTCGCGGCTCGTGATCGATCGCGATTGGCCGGCGATGCGCCACAAGCTCAACATGGACAATCCGGCCTTCACCGGCACCGACCGTATCCTGGTCGAACTGGTCGATCATGTCTCGGCGGAGGTGGAGAAAGGCTCGCCGCCGCCGGTGGCCTTGCCGATGCTGAACCAGCTGTTCGAAGCGCGCAGCGCGCGGCTGACCCGGCTGACGCTGGCCGACAGCGGCGTCTCGACCGTGCAGTGGATCGCGATGCTGGTGCTGTTCATGGCCGCGCTCGCGCTCTGCGCGATCGTGCATATCCACAACTTTTCCGGGCAGCTGGTGGCGACCCACATCTACACCCTGGCTTCCGCGGCCGCCTTTTTCGTCGTGCTGGCGCATGACCGGCCGTTCTCGGGCGATGTCGCCATTCAGCCGACGCCGATCCAGCACCTGTTCGCCAAGGCCACGGGGGAGGCGATTCCGCCAAGCGGGGTGGCGGGAAGCGCGCCGGTATCCCGCTAGTGCCGCCTCCTCCGAACCTGTGCTAAAGATCGCGGCAGAATTGCAATTCGGACGGGCCGGTACGGCAAGTTGTTCATGAATAATTTTGCGACGGCAAAATTTGCTGCTCAAATTTTGGTCCAACTTTGGTAGCTTGTCGGGCTTTCCGTTCGTTGCAGCAACCAGGAATAGTGCCGGCGGGAAGGGAGCGTCCGCCGCATGAACGATCTCAAACACCTGACGATCAATATCGGTCCGGAATTGCTGCGGACCTATCTTGCCATCGTCGATTCGCGCAGTTTCACCAAAACTGCGCAGTCGCTCGGCATTTCGCAGCCCACGGTGAGCGGCCATATCAAGCGGCTGCAGGAACAGCTCGACGCCGAATTGCTGGACCGCAGCGCACCGGGCGTGCGTCTGACCGTGCAGGGCGAGATCGTCGCCAGCTACGCGCGCCAGATCCTCGCCGCGCACGACGAATTGTTCGTGCGTATCGGCCGCGGCCGCGCCGGCGTCACGCAGCTGCGCATCGGCATTCCCTACGAAATGCGCTGCGCCGCCGTGGTGCCGGCTATCGCGAAGTTCTTCGCCGAACATCCGCAGACGCAGTTCGAGCTGTATCGCGACGTTTCCGACAACCTGCTGCGGCTCGTGAATCTGGGCCAGCTCGACCTGTCGCTGGCGCTGACGCATTTCGAGCCGCGTGCGCAGGCGTCGAGCTACTGGAGCGAGACGCTGCACTGGGCCGCGCTGCCGGCTCTGCACCGGGCGATCAAGGAACCGGTGCCGATCGTCGGGCATCCGTTCGGATCGTCGTCGCGCGACATCGTGATCGCGGCGCTGGAAGAGGCCGGACTTGGATTCCGCATCGTGCTGAGCACCGAGAATATCGCCGGTGTCATCGCGGCGGCCACCGCCGGTCTCGGCTATTGCGTGCTGCCGCGTTCGCAGGTGGCCAAGCCGCTGGCGGAAATCCCGGACGGAATCTTGCCGAAGCTGTGCGATTGCTATTGGGGCTTGTACCTCTTCGAGGGCGCGCGCGGGGGCGCTGCCGAGGCTCTCGCCGCGCTGATCGCGGACACGGTCAAGGGCCACCGGCTCGTGGGCGGCGAACTCGCCCTAACCCTGTAGCGTGCCGAGCCGCGTTGCCGCGATATACAGCGACAACGCCGCCGCATTCGACACATTCAGGCTCTTGATCGCGCCGGGCAGATCCAGGCGCGCGACCCTGTCGCAGGTCTGGCGCGTCAGCTGTCGCAGTCCCTTGCCCTCGGCGCCGAGCACCAAAGCGAGCGGCGCGGAGAGCCGCACCTGTGCAAGATCGGTTTCGCCTTCGCTGTCCAGGCCGACGAGAAGAAAGCCGCGCTCCTTCAGCGCGGTCATGGCGCGCGCGAGATTCTGCACCAGCACCATCGGCACGCATTCCAGCGCGCCGGAGGCCGATTTCGCGAGCGCCCCGGTTGCCTCCGGCGAATGCCGGGCGGTGGTGACCAGTGCCCTGACGCCGAAGGCGGCGGCGCTGCGCAGGATGGCGCCGACATTGTGCGGATCGGTGATCTGGTCGAGCACCAGCACGATGCCTTCCGGCGGCAATGCGGCGAGATCGGGCGCTTCGAGCGGCTCGGCCTCCGCCAGCAGGCCGTTGTGAACGGCGTCGGGCGCGAGCCTGCGGGCGATCTCGTCGGGCCGCACCAGCGCGTGGTTATGCGGGAGCGCGATGCCTTCCTCGGCCAGACGCCGGGCCGCATTCTCGGTCACCCAGAGATTGCGCACGCGGCGGGCGGGATTGGCGAGCGCGGCATGCACACTGTGCCACCCATAGAGCAGGACGGGGCCGTCGCCGCGCTCCTCGCGATGGCGCGCGCGGGCAGGGGGGCGCCGCGGAAAATCCTTCTTGGTCGCCCCGAAAGGCGGCCGTTTCGGCCGTTTGTCGCGCATGTCCGATGGTTCCACGCCTGCGCTGACTTCGGGCGCTTCGCACCGATTTGCAAGTGCTTTCGCACCGGGCCGGGGCGGCCCATGAAGGCGGCGCCGCATGCGTCCAACGCACGGGCGCCGCGGGCGTTTCGGGTTGACTTCAGGGAACGCGGCCACCATAACGCGGGCCGCGCCGAACGCCGCCGGGAAGCACATTCTATACGTGCGCTCGGACGGTTGCGGCCCGGCCAAGGCTGGAGGGGTGCCCGAGTGGCTAAAGGGGACGGACTGTAAATCCGTTGGCTACGCCTACGTTGGTTCGAATCCAACCCCCTCCACCAGCCGCCGCCCCGCGTTCGTTCCCACAGGACGTCAGGGATGGAGTTGCGAAGACGCGCCGGGACTTGTTGAATGGCGGGCGCGCCGGATGCGGGTGTAGCTCAATGGTAGAGCAGAAGCCTTCCAAGCTTACGACGAGGGTTCGATTCCCTTCACCCGCTCCAGCCGTTCCCGATTTTGCACGTCGGCCCCGTTCGCTTTGAAACGGCGGACGCCGATGCGGCTGCACCGTCCGGCGCCCGCCGGCCCGCATGATACATGACCGCATGATCCCCCTGATCGATCCCCGCAACGGCGATATCGAAGACGATCTGTCGAGCACCAAGAGCCGCTCGCTCCTCGCCATCGCCGGCAGCCTGCTGGCCGAAATCAGCTTTACCAAGCTGCTCGTGGCGTGGCTGCTGCTGGTCGCGATCCCGGCGCTGCTGCTCGGCCTCGCGCCGCTGCTGGCCTCGGCCTGGCTCGCCGGCATGTCGCAGACGCTGCTGCTCGCCTATAGCGGGATCGGCGCGGCCCTGGCGCTGGCGCTGGTTGCGGTGATCGGATGGTATGGCTGGCGGCCGCTGCTGCGCTTCGTCGAGCAGGTCTTCTGGTCGCTGAACGCGATCGTCGTGCAGCCGGTCTACATGCTGTTTCGCGAGCTGCTGCGGCATCTGATCGAGATGCTCGGCCCGCGCGATCTTTCCGCCGAACGGCGCGCGCGCCTGCGGGCGGCGAGCGCCGCCCTGGCCGGTATCCTGCTCTGCGCCGCCGCCCTGGGCATCGTCGCCTGGGTCTGGCCGGGGACGCGCTGGAGCGCCGGCTTCGGCGAATTGCTGACGCCGCAGCGCCTGGTCCTGCCGGCGCTGAGCAACGCGGTCATGCTGCTGAGCGGCTATTTCGCGATCGCGGCTTTGGTCTGGGGCGTCGGCGATGCCAGCATGGACCAGCCGATGGACCGCGCGGGCTTCGCCGATGCCAGCGCCTCGCAGCGGCAATGGCGGGTGGTGCACCTCTCCGACATCCATATCGTCGGCGAGCGCTACGGCTTCCGCATCGAGAGCGGGCGCGCCGGTCCGCGCGGCAACGGACGGCTTGCGCGCGTGCTGGCACGGCTTGCGGCCATGCATGCGGAAAAGCCGATCGATCTCGTGCTGGTCACCGGCGACATCACGGATGCGGGCCGCTCCGCGGAATGGGCGGAGTTTTTCCGCCTGGTGCTGGCGCACCCGCCATTGCTGGCGCGCATGCTGATCATGCCCGGCAACCACGACGTCAATGTCGTGGACCGCGCCAATCCGGCGCGCCTCGATCTGCCGACCAGTCCCGGCCGTCGGCTGCGCGAAATGCGCGCGCTGTCCGCCATCGCGGCGGTGCAGGGGACGCGCGTGCATGTCGTGGATCCGGCCACGGCGCGTCTCGGCGCCACGCTCGATGCCTATCTGGCGCCGCACCGCGAGGCGATTGCGCGCTTTGCCGATACCGGCGCGCTCTCGCTGTCGATGCGGCTCGCGCGTCTGTGGGCGGAAAGCTTTCCGCTGGTGCTGCCGCCGCAGCACGCGGAGGGGCTCGGCACGAT
>JBFWWQ010000182.1:0-7118 GCA_050246095.1 Pseudorhodoplanes sp. | reverse complement strand
ATGCCGCCAGCGCCTTGTCGCTGACCGCATTGAACGACATGCCCGGCGGCAGCATCAGGCCCTTCTGCGCGCCGCCGACCGAGACGTCGACGCCCCATTCGTCGTGGCGGTAATCGGTCGAGGCGAGCGAGGAAATGGTGTCGACGAAGAGCAAGGCCGGATGGCCGGCGGCGTCGATCGCCTTGCGGATTTCCGGGATCGGCGAGGCGCAGCCGGTGGAGGTCTCGTTATGCAGCACGCAGACCGCCTTGATCTCCTTGTTCTTGTCCTGGCGCAACGCCGCCTCGACCAGAGCGGGATCGGCGCCCACGCGCCAGTCGGTCTTGATGAATTCCGGCTTCAGCCCGAGCGCCTCCGCCATCCTCTTCCACAGCGTCGCGAAATGTCCGGTCTCCACCATCAGCACGCGGTCGCCGGGCGAGAGCGTGTTGACGAGCGCGGCTTCCCAGGCGCCGGTGCCGGTCGCGGTGTAGACGATCACCGGGTTGCTGGTCTTGAAGATGGTCTTGATGCCGTCCAGGCAGCGCCTGGCGAGCTTGGCGAATTCCGGCCCGCGATGGTCGATGATCGGGGTGTCCATCGCGCGCAGCACGCGGTCCGGCACCGGCGTGGGTCCCGGAATCTGCAGGAAATGGCGTCCCGCGACGCGCGACGAATTCTGAGCCATCGGCTTGCTCCCTGGGCTGCGGCACCGGTCCGGCATGGGCGCGGAGACCGCCGCAGGCCGCTTCAAAAACAGGCGCGGATGAACACCCGCGGCGCCATTGCGGTCAAGCCATAAAACGGTATGCCGCTATCGGGAAAGCCGATGGGAGAGAGCTGTTTCGAACCTTTTCGCGGTCATTCCGGGGCGCGCCGAAGGCGCGAGCCCGGAATCCATAATCACGAATCGGGGTTATGGATTCCGGGTTCGCCGCTGCGCGGCGCCCCGGAATGACCGCGGACAGAGCATTACCCCTCCAGTCCCGTCGGGACGTTCTTGTTCTCGCTGGTCAGCTTCATGCCGGCGGCGAGCGCCATGGTCTCCATCAGGGCGGCGAAGTCCTCGGACAGATATTTCTCCGGATCGGGCTTGAGCGTGGCGGCGCCGAAATGCGTCTGCAGCACCTCGCGGGTCGCCGCCGTCACCGGCATGGGCACGTCGTATTCGCGCCCGAGTTCGAGGCCGAGATCGAGGTCCTTGCGCAGCAATTCGGGGGTGAAGGTTGTGGTCCAGTCGAGATTGACCAAAGCCGGCGACTTGTAGCGTGTGAACATCGAGCCCATGACCGAATTGTTCATGAAGGCGAGGAAGGCATTGCGCGGCACGCCCATCTTGTTGGCGAGCAGCGTGATCTCGATCAGGTTCTCGATCACCACGCCGAGCATGACGTTGTGCGCGATCTTGCACACGCGCGCGAGCTCGCCCTCGCCGACATAGGACACGCCGCCCGGCGCGAACGCTTCCGCCATATCGGCAATCTTGCGGAACGCGGCTTCCGGCCCCGACGCCACCGCCGAGAGCTTGCCGGCCTTGATCACCTTGGCATTGCCGCTGACCGGACAGGCGACGAAATCGGCATGCAGCTCGCGCAGCCGCCTGCGGATTTCGGCGGATTCCTCAACCGCGATGGTGGAGCAGTCGACCACGATTTTCGGCATGCGTCCGGCGGCGAGCACGCCTTCCTTGCCGAAATAGACTTCCTTCAGGTCCTTGCCGGTGGAGACGATGGAAAACAGCACGTCGACATCGGCGAGTTCGGCAAGCTTGTCGACCACCCTGGCGCCCTTCTGCGCCAGCGGCTCGGCCTTGGCGCGGGTGCGGTTCCAGATGGCGACCGAATGTCCGGCCTTGATCAGCCGTTCGGCCATCGGAAAGCCCATGCGGCCCATCCCGATCCAGCCGATCTTTTGTGCATTGCCTGCTGCCATGTGACGCCTCCCCTTCGGCACCGCCGCTGCCCGGGCGGACGGCCGGAGGTTCTGGTAACACAGCGCCGGGGAGCGGCAAGCATCCGCGATAACGGGCTGCCCTGCGCATGCCGCGCAGCCGGCATTCGCATCCCGGCCTGCAGGCCCGCGCCAGACGCAGAACCACATCCCGGTGCCGTGACTCCGGGGCGCCGGCAATGCTATCAGGGCCCCCAAAATCATCACCGGGAGGCGAGCGATGTATACCGATCTTGCGCTTTATATCGACGGCGAGTGGCTCAACGGCGGCGGCCGCAAGAGCGAGGACGTGATCAATCCGGCGACTGGCAAGGCGCTTGCTGCGCTGCCGCACGCCTCCAAGGCCGATCTCGACCGCGCCCTCGATGCCGCGGAGAAGGCGCTGGCCGGCTGGCGCACCACCACGGCCTATGACCGCGCGAAGGTGATGCGCAAGGCGGCCGACCTCCTGCGCGAGCGCGCCGAGCCTGTCGCCCGCGTGATGACGCAGGAGCAGGGCAAGGTTTTCGCCGAGGCGCGCATCGAGGTCCTGACCTCCGCCGACATCATCGACTGGTTCGCCGACGAAGGCCGCCGCTCCTACGGCCGTATCATCCCGGGCCGCATGAAGAACGTGCGCCAGCTGGTGACGCAGGAGCCGGTCGGCATGGTCGCGGCGTTCACGCCGTGGAATTTCCCGACGCTGACGCCGGTGCGCAAGATCGCCGCCGCCCTCGCCGCCGGCTGCTCGATCATCATCAAGGCCTCGGAAGAGACGCCGGGCGCCTGCGTCGAGCTGGTGAAATGCTTCCACGAAGCCGGCCTTCCCAAGGGCGTGCTCAACCTCGTCTTCGGCGTGCCGGCGGAAGTCTCCGAGCGCATCATCGGCGACGAGCGCATCCGCAAAATCTCGTTCACCGGCTCGGTGCCGGTCGGCAAGCATCTCGCCGCGCTCGCGGCGAAGGGCATGAAGCGCGCGACCATGGAGCTCGGCGGGCATTCGCCGGTCGTGGTGTTCTCCGACGCCGATCCGGAAAAGACCGCCGACACCATCGCGGCCTTCAAGTACCGCAATGCCGGCCAGGTCTGCATCTCGCCGACCCGCTTCTACGTGCAGGAGCCGGTCTATGACCGCTTCCTCAAGCGCTTCACCGAATACGCGCAGGGCATCAAGCTCGGCGACGGACTGGAGAAGGGCATCACGATGGGCCCGCTCGCCAATCCGCGCCGCCTCGACGCGATGGAAGCGATCGTGCAGGATTCCAAGAACCGCGGCGGCAAGATCGTCACCGGCGGCAAGCGGCACGGCAACCAGGGCTATTTCTTCGAGCCGACCGTGATCACCGACCTGCCGGACGACGCCAAGCTGATGACGGAGGAGCCGTTCGGACCGATCGCGCCGATCGTCACCTTCAAGACCTTCGACGAAGTGGTCGAGCGCGCGAACGCGCTGCAATTCGGGCTCGCGGCCTATGCCTTCACCTCGTCCGCGCAGACCGCGACCATGATCGGCGACGCCATCGAATCCGGCATGGTGGGCGTGAACTCGGTGGCGATCTCGACGCCGGAAACGCCGTTCGGCGGCGTCAAGGAATCCGGCTACGGCCACGAGGGCGGCATCGAGGGCCTCGAGGCCTATACCAACAAGAAGTTCATCTCACAGGGGTGAGCTTGCGCACCCGGCGTCGAACGCCAAAAGCTTCGGTGCCCCGGATGCGGTGCAGCACAAGCGCAGCGCCGTGATGCACCGCTGATCCGGGGCCGTCGCAAACTCCCCTGTGTGGAGCGGCCCCGGGTCTGCAGCGCATCGTTCCACGCTGCGCTGCGCCCGGGACACGGGCTCAGCCCAGCCTCGCCGCCCGCAACGCCTGCCAGATTTTCTGCGGCGTCGCCGGCATCTGCAGGCGTGCCCCGGCCTCGCCCGGAATGGCGTCGGCGATCGCATTCATGATGGCGGCGAGCGAGGCGGTGGTGCCGGCCTCGCCGACGCCCTTCACGCCGAGCGGATTGGTCTTCGCCGGAACCGGATGGTCGGCGGTGACGAGCGCCAACGGCATGTGGTGCGCGCGCGGCATGGCGTAATCCATGAACGAGCCGGTGACGAGCTGCCCGCTGCCCTCCTCGTAGAGCGCATGTTCGGTCAGCGCCTGGCCGAGGCCCTGCGCGATGCCGCCATGCACCTGCCCGTGCGCCAGGGTCGGGCTGATCATGGTGCCGCAATCGTCCACCGCGCTGTAGGCCACCACTTCCAGCGCCCCGGTCTGCGGATCGATCTCCACTTCCGCGACATGGCAGCCGTTCGGAAAGGTCACCGGCGTGTCGGCCGAGACCTTGGTGTCGAGGGATTCGGCGATCTCGCCCGCCGCGGCGAGCGCGGCGGCGCGCTCCGCGAGTTGAAACAGACCCATGCGCCGGTCGGTGCCGACGATCTCGAACGCGCCGTTGCGGTAGGCGATGTCGGATTCCGCCGCCTCCAGCACGCGCGAGGCGATGCGGCGGCCTTTTTCCAGCATGACCTCGACCGCATGCACGCTGGCCGAGCCCGCCGTCATGGTCGAGCGCGAACCGACGGCGGGGAAGCCCTTCAGATCCATGTCGGTGTCGCCGTGGCGGTGGCGCACTTGCGCGGCCGGGATGCCGAGCCTTTCCGCGACGATCTGCGGAAAGATCGTGGCATGGCCCTGCCCCATATTGCCGACATTGAGCCCGACCGTCAGCGTGTCGCCGGAGAAATCCAGCCGCGCGCTTTCGGTCGGAAAGCCGCCGGAATGCTCCAGGAAGCAGGACAGGCCGATGCCGCGCAGGCGCCCGCGCTTCCTGGCGGCGCGCCGGCGGGCGGGGAATTCCTTGTAGCGCGCGAGCGCCAGCGCCGCCTCGAACAGGCGGGGAAATTCGCCGCTGTCGTAGACGGTGCCGGTGGCGCTCCTGTAGGGCATGGCGGAGGGCGGCACGAAATTGCGCCGCCGCAGGGTGGCGCGGTCGATGCCGGTGACGCGCGCGGCCTGCTCGATCAGCCGCTCCATCACGTAATTCGCCTCGGGGCGGCCGGCGCCGCGATAGGCGCTGGTCGGCACGGTGTTGCTGTAGACCGCGCGCGAGGAGAACTCGACGCGCGGGATGCGGTAGACGGTCGGGAAGCAGCGCGAGGGATTGACGGTCGCCACCACGAGGCCGGCGGAGCTGAGATAGGCGCCGAGATTCTGCAGATGCCGCACGCGCAGCGCCAGGAACCTGCCGCGCTCGTCGAGCGCCAGCTCCGCCTCGGTCACCCCGTCGCGCCCCTGCGTGTCGCTGGCAAAGGATTCCGAGCGCCCCGCGATCCAGTGCACCGGCCGTCCGGTGCGCCGCGCGCCCACCAGCAGCGCGACATATTCCGGATAGCTGCCGCTCTTCATGCCGAAGCCGCCGCCGACATCCTCGGTGACGACGCGCAGCTTTTCACTTGCAATGTTCATGATGCCGACCAGCTGGTCGCGGATCGCAGCGGCGCCCTGGCTGCAGACGCGGATCTCGTAGCGGTCCGCGGCCTCGTCGTAGCGCGCGGTGGCGCCGCGCGGCTCCATCGCGGCCACGACCAGGCGCTGATGCACCTCGGTAATCCGCGCCACGTGTTTCGCCGAATCCAGGATGTGCGCCACTTCCGCGGCGTTGCTGCCGTCGTCCGGCACCGGCCCGGGCCAGTCGAGCGCGAGATTGCCGGCGATGTCGGGATGCAGCTGCGGCGCGCCGGGGGCGGCCGCGGCACGGACGTCGGTGACCGCCGCAAGCTCCTCGTACTCGACCGCGACGCGCTCGGCGGCGTCCTGCGCCGCCAGCGGATCCTCCGCGATCACCATCGCGACCGCATCGCCGACATGCATGACGCGCTCGCCGGCCAGCACCGGGCGATGCGGCGCCGCCGCCGGCTTGCCGCCGCGCCCCTGCATCGGGCCAAAGCGCGTGGCGCTGCCGATCCCGGCCATGTCGCGCGCGGTCAGCACCGCAATCACGCCTTCGGTCGCCGCTGCCGCCGATACATCGAGCGCGCGGATGCGCGCATGCGCATGCGGCGAGCGCACGAAGGCGGCGAAGCCCATCCCCTCGCGCGCGCCATCGTCGGCATAGCGGCCCTGCCCGGTGATGAAAGCCGCATCCTCGACGCGGCCACGAAAGGTCTGTTGCCCGACGGCGGTATCGTCCATTCTGACTGTCCGGTTCGATGTGTGAGATGTGGCGTCCCCGCGAAGGCGGGACTCATGGTTATGGCCGGCGATTATGCACCCCCGCTTTCGCGGGGGCGACCGGGTAAAGCAACACCAAATATTTTCTGGGCAAACTGCGGATAGACCTCGGCCAGTTCCGGCGCCACCGTCTCGCGCATCGTCCGCAGCGTTGCGGCATCCGGCAGGCGCGTTTCCGGCACCTGCGCCGGCCGCTCGAAGTCGAAGCCGGTCTGTTCGATCACCTCTTCCACGCTGTGCCCGGGATGCACGCTGGCCAGCCGGAAACGGCGGCGCGCGCGGTCGAACGCGAACAGGCAGCGGTTGGTGATCAGCGCGATCGGCCCGCCCCGGCGATAGACATTGTCCGGGCTCGATCCCGGCGCGCTGACGAAGCCGACTTTCGGCACCAGCGTGCGGCGCGAATGCTCGGTGCGGAACAGGATCACCTTGGGCACGACATAGTAGAGATAGCCGGAACCGAACGACCCCGGGAAGCGCACATCGGGGCGGTCGTGATCGCCGATGCCGACCAGGTTGATGCTGCCCTCGCCGTCGATCTCCCCGCCCGACAGGAAGAACACGTCGATGCGCCCCTGCCCGGCGCAGTCGAACAGCTCGACGCCGCCGGAAGTGAAGAAATTGTGCTTGCGGCTCTGCAGCAGCGAGACATAGAGGCGCCCCCCGCCGCGGGCGCGCGCCAGCAGCGCGGCGGCCGCCGGAATGGGCGACGCATTGCCGACCGCGACATGCCGCACGTCGCCGATCAGGTCGGCGATGGCGCTGGCGAGCAGCTCCTCGGGGCGGCACTCCAATGATTCCTCCCCTGAACGGCGGGGTGCAAGGCCCTCAGGCTGCGCGCTGGCCATGCACATATTCGTCGAGATAGCGGTCAAAGCCTTCCGGCGTCGCCGCGCGCCGCGCATATTCGACGAGGTGCGCCGCATCCACGCCGTAGCGGTCGGGCAGCGGCAGCGGCCAGGCGCCGCGCTCGGCAATGGCGACCGCCGT
>JBFWWQ010000181.1:0-7141 GCA_050246095.1 Pseudorhodoplanes sp. | reverse complement strand
GGCGGCGACGCGCGCCTCGGTGCTGGACGCGCCGGACGCCACGCAGGCGGTGGCGCGCATCAACGCGCTGCTCGGCGAATTGAAGACCTCGCATACGGCGCTGCTGACCCCGGACGACTACCAGTATTATTTCCTGCTCGACATCGTCGGCGCGGGTGCGGGCGGCACGGAATTTCTCACGCGGATGTTCTGGGGCAGCGGTCCGTATTATCCGGGGACCGGCGCGTTCACGCGCCTCATCGACGGCCGCCATATCGTCGACGCCGTGCTGGAAGGCTCGCCCGCCGCGCAGGCGGGCATCCGCGTGGGCGACGAAATCCTCGGCGTCGACGACGCGCCCTATTCGCCGGTCGCGGCCTTTCGCGGACGCATCGGCGAGCGCGTCCGCCTCACGCTCCGCCGCACCGCCGCGGATGCGCCGCAGGCTGTCGCGGTCGCGGTGATCCCGATCCAGCCGAAATCCGCCTTCTCGGCGGCGACCCGCGCCAGCGCGCGCATCATCGAACATGCCGACAGCCGCATCGGCTACGTGCATGTCTGGGCGCTGCACGAATCCGACAGCGTGGCGGCCGCTTTGGCCGGTTTCGATCCGGAGCGCAAGGAGCGGCGGCGCGGACGCGGGCGCGAGGAGCAGGCCGACGACTCCGCCGGGCGCAAGCCGCCCGATTATCTGATCGTGGATCTGCGCGGGCGCGTCGGCGGCACCGCAGGCGTCGCGCAGCGCCTGCTCGAATTGCTGGACGATGGCCGCAAGCCCTATTGGGGGGATTCGCGCGTGTACGGACGCGAACGCACGCTCTCGACGCGCAAGCAGGCCGCGAGCTATCGCGGCCGCTCGGTGCTGCTGATCGACCACACCACGCGCAGCGCCGGCGAGATCATGGCGCACGGCTACAAGCGCAGCGGCTTCGGCAGCGTGCTGGGGACGCCGAGCGCGGGCGCGGTCTCATCCGGCGGCACCCCTGTGATGCCGGGCGATCTCCTGCTCGATGTCGCGGTCGCCGGGCACGAATTCGACGGCCGCCCGCTAGAGGGCACGGGCGTCGCGCCCGACCGGCGGATCGAGCGACCGCTGCCCTACGCGGCAGGGGCCGATCCGGTGCTGGATGCCGCGCTCGATTTGCTCGCGCAGCAGGCGCGCCACTGACGGCCTGACGTCAGCGCACGATGACGGTGCGGCGGACCGGGCGTCGCACCGGCGCCACCACCACCGGCGTCGCGGGCGCGACCACGACCGGCGCCGGGGTCACCACGACGGGCGCCGGCGTCACCACCACCGGCCGCACCACGCAGCCCTTCGGCACGCCGACGGTCTTGCAATAGACGACGGCCTGCGCGTCCGGCGCGAAGGCCGACGACGCGAAAAACGCTAACGCCGCCGCGGCGATGAAACGGGGCATGTGGAAACCGGACATGGGCGTCTCCTTTTTTGCTCGGCCCTGCCGGTATCCGCGCAATCGTTGCGGATCGCGCGGGCGAACGCCGAGAATTTGCGAGGAATCGTATCAATGATACCGGCGCCGGCCTGAGTCCACGACAAAATTTGGTTGTACCTGCGGCACAGCGCAGGGCAGGTCTGCGGCGGCGATCTTGTTTTCGCCCCATTTTCTCTTATAGCAGTCGCCACTCCGCTCCGATGATGTCGGGCCGCCCATCGGCCGTGTGATCGACCGTATCGGCGTTCGCGTGATGGGCTGCAGGCCCGCCCTTCCCAGCAACAACGATTTGAGGACTTGATGCGAAAGACCGCGACTGCGTTGGCTGCCGCCTGCTTTTCCGCTTCAGTGATTTCCAGCTACATGATGTTTCGCCACGAGGCGATTGCCGCCCTCGCCGTTCCGCCGGAAACCGAATGCCTGCCGGAAGACCGCCTCGCCTGCGGCGTCGCCGCGCCCTGGACCGTGGAGCAGGTGGCGGTGCCCGAAAGCAATCGGAACGACGGCGACAAGAAGAAGGACAACCTGTTCAGGAATTACGCGGCGCATCTGCGCGCCACCGTCAACACATCCTGCCTGCCGGGATCGATCAAGGCGGCGCTCGCGCGCGTGCAGTCGCAATGCGGCGGCCTGACCGTCATCTCCGCCTATCGCGGCGGGGCGCGCATCGCGGGCTCCGGCAAGCCCTCGTATCATTCCTCCTGCCGCGCCGCCGATTTCACCATGCGCGACTACAAGTGCGGGATGCGGGCGCTCGCCGGCTGGAGCGGCGGGTTGTCGACCGATCCGCACCGCGTGGCGCATCTGCATATGGACACCGGACCGCGCATCCGCTTCGCGCATGGCGGCGGCGGCACCCGCCATGCTGGCCGCAGCGCCCGCTCGGCCTATGCGTCGGCGGATCCGGCGGCCTCGACCGCGACGACGTGGTGACGAAGCGGCCGGGATGTGCTGATCTGGCCCGGCCATGTCTGCATTTGAATATCTGCTCGATTCGGGCGTGCTCTATCTCGCGATCGGCGCCCTGATCTGCCTCGCGATCGGGATTCCCGCCCTGCGGCGCATGCTGCGGGGCGGCCGGCGCTGATCGGCCGGTCCGGATTCGCCCGGAGTCAAGCGCGGCCAAGCGAATAAATGACTCGCCTTGCGGGGGGCGACTCGCGATTCATCGGCGTCAGAGGATTGAGAACGATGCCGATGCTCAGGCTTTCCCCGCTCGCCGCTTCCGCCCGCCTGGCGCAAACGCATGCGCAGACCCGCGGTATCGCCGATGCGCTGGTCTGGGCGGTGGTTTCGGGGCTTGCCGGCGCGACGCTGATCCTGGCGGTCATGATCGTGCGCACGGTTTGAGGGCCGCGACGCCGGGCATGCAAAAGGCGGCGCGCCTTGCGGCCCGCCGCCTTCGTTCACTCAGGTCGGCTCATTCGACCGAGACGCCGCTCGCCTTGATCGGGGCGGCCCATTTCTCGATCTCGCTCTTGAGGAAGGTCGCCAGATAGGCCGGCGTGCGCTCCTTGGCAGGGACGATCTGTGCGCCCAGTCCTTCCAGCCGCTCCTTCACCGCCGGCGTGTCCATCGCCTTGCTGGCCGCGTCCGCGATCTTGTTCACGATCGCCGCCGGCGTGTTCCTGGGCAGGAAAATCGCGTTCCAGGTATAGGCGGTCATCGTCGGGTAGCCCTGCTCCGCCACCGTCGGCAGATTCGGCAAGGCGGGCGAGCGGTCCTTGGTCATGATCGCGATCGCCTTGACGGTGCCGCCGTCGATCTGCGGCTTGGCGGTGGAGATGATCTCGCACAGATAGTCGATGCGCCCGCCCTGCAAATCCTGCATTGCCGGCCCGGTGCCGCGATAGGGCACGTGCGTGATGTCGGTGCCGAGCACGGTGTTGGCGACGACGCAGCCGAGATGCGTCGCCGAGCCGGCGCCGGCCGAGCCGAACGTCATCTTGTCCTTGTTCGCCTTGGCGTAGGCAGCAAATTCCTTCAGGTCCTTCGCCGGCAGTTCCTTGCGCACGATCAGCGCGATCGGCACCTGCGCCAGCAAGGCGACCGGGGTGAAGTCGCTCACCGCATTGTAGAGCGGCTTCTTGTACAGCGTCTGGCCCTGCGCATGCGTGCCGACCGTGCCGAGCACGAAGGTGTAGCCGTCGGGCTGCGCATCGGCGACGCGCTTGGAGCCGGTCTGGCCGCCGGCGCCGCCGACATTCTCCACCACGACCTGCTGGCCGAGGATTTCGCTCATGCGCTGCGCGACGACGCGCCCGAGCACGTCGGTCGGTCCGCCCGCGGCAAATGGAATGATCATGGTCATCGGCCGGGTCGGAAAATCCTGCGCCTGCGCGGCGGCCGTCGTCATCAGGCCGGCCAGCAGCACCGGCAATGCGATCTTTCTCAACGACATGACGTCTCTCCCTCTCTTTGCGGCAGCCATGCCCGCTCGGCCCGCAAGGGTCAAGGGACGCATCGCGCTTGCCGTGACCGGCCCGCTTGCGTATGGACCCCGCAAAGGGGTTTTTATGCCGGACATCAAGATTGCGATTGCAGGGCTCGGTTCCATTGGACGCACGCTGGCGCGCAAGCTTGCCGACGGGATACCCGGCCTCACCCTCGCCTGTGCCGCCGCACGCGACGAGGCCAAGGCGCGCGCCTGGCTTTCCGGAGAAGGCATGGTCTGCCCGCTCGTGCCGCTCGAGACCTTCCCGCAGCACGCCGACATCGCGGTCGAATGCGCGCCGGCTTCCGCGCTGGAGGCAATCTGTCGGCCGATGCTGGAGGCCGGCAAGACGGTGATGGTGCTCAGCGTCGGCGCGCTGCTGCCGCGACCGGAACTGATCGAACTGGCCCGGCAGAAGGGCGGCACTATCGTCGTGCCGACCGGCGCCCTGCTCGGCCTCGACGCCGTTGCCGCCGCCGCCGAGGGCGAAATCCGCTCCGTGCGCATGGTCACCCGCAAGCCGCCGAACGGCCTGCAGGGCGCACCCTATCTGGAGGCCAATCGCATTTCGGTCGACGGGCTCACCCAGGCCAAGCGCGTCTTTTCCGGCACCGCGCGCGAGGCGGCCGCGGGCTTTCCGGCGAACGTCAATGTCGCCGCCGCGCTCTCGCTCGCCGGAATCGGACCCGACCGCACCATGATCGACATCTGGGCCGATCCCGGCGTCACCCGGAATTGTCATGCGATCGAAGTCGAATCCGATTCCGCGAAATTCTCCCTGTCGATCGAGAACGTGCCCTCGGACAATCCGAAAACCGGCAAGATCGTCGCCTTGTCGGTGCTGGCGGCGTTGCGCAAGATGGGTGCGTCGCTGCGCGTCGGCACCTGAGCGCCTGCAATGCCCGGCCAACAAAAGCCCCGCCGAAGCGGGGCTTGCCGGCGCGGCCGGGGATGCGGTCAGGTCAGCATTTGGGCGGACAGGCCGGGCCGAAACATCCCACGACGCGCTTCTTCCACCGGGCATTCTCGCAGGCGAGGCGGGCGCAATAGCCGGCGCTGTTGCAGTCGATCGAGCAGGTCTGGCCCGCGGTCAGGCAGGCGGTACCGATCTTGGCCGGGGCCATCTTTTCCTTTTTCTGCGCAAATGATAGGTCGGGCGTCAGCGCGAGCGTGAGGCAGGCGAGCGCGGCCAGCAACGCAACTTTCATGGTTTTCCTCCAGCTTTGATCCCCCAGGATTCGCCCCCTTCGGCGACCGGCGCCATAGTTTAATCATGCGTCCCGGTCAGGCAACCGCGATTGAAACCCGAACACCCATCCGATTTCATCGATTGTCATGACTGAGCCGCTCATTCTCGTTTTCGATTCGGGGCTGGGCGGGCTGACAGTGTTCCGCGAGATCGTGGCGGCGCGCCCGGATGTGCGTCTCGTCTATGCCGCCGACGATGCCGCCTTCCCGTATGGAACCCGCGACGAGGCGGAGCTGGTCGGGCGGGTCAACGCCGTCATGGGCGGCCTGATCGAGCGATACGAGCCCACCGTCGTCGTGATCGCCTGCAACACCGCCTCGACGCTGGTGCTGGCCGATCTGCGCCGCCGGTTTTCGCTGCCCTTTGTCGGCACCGTTCCGGCGATCAAGCCGGCCTGCAAGGTTTCCCGCAGCCGCAAGGTCTCCGTACTCGGAACCGAGGCCACCGTCGCGCGCGAATACACCAGGGCGCTGATCCGCGATTTTGCCGATGGCTGCGAAGTCACCCTGGTCGGGGCGCGCAACCTCGCGGTCATGGCCGAGGCGCATCTGCGCGGCGAGGCGGTCGCGGCGCAGGACATCGCGCGCGAGATCGCGCCCTGCTTCGTCAACGGGGGCGATGCGCGCACCGACACCGTGGTGCTCGCCTGCACGCATTTCCCGCTCCTGCGCGACCAGCTCGCTTCCGTCTCGCCCTGGCCCGTGACCTTCATCGATCCGGCGCCGGCGATCGCGCGACGGGTCACCGACCTGATCGGCCCGCAGGCGGGTCCCCCGCTGCGCGAGGGCGCGCGCCTGCATTTCACCTCCGGCGCCGCCCCGCAGGGGCATCTGGCGCAGAAACTGCGGCAATTCGGGTTCGGCGGCGGCTTTCCCGGCCCGTTTGACACCCCCGGGCTTTGCCCCTAAAACGCGCCCGTCTCGCGGGTCCTGTCTGCCAAGACCGGGCCCGCGCGACGTTTCGCGACCCGCGGTCCCGGCCAGCGCATGGCAGCAGGACCTGTCGGTTCGGGGCCCCGCCCCGGACAGAGGAGGGCGCGGTTCCTCATCATCGAGCAACGCAGAGGACGCGATGAGCAAGCGCAGTTCTACGAAGTACAAGATCGACCGCCGCATGGGCCAGAATATCTGGGGGCGGCCGAAAAGCCCGGTCAACCGGCGCGAATACGGCCCCGGCCAGCACGGCCAGCGGCGCAAGGGCAAGCTTTCCGATTACGGCGTGCAGCTGCGCGCCAAGCAGAAGCTGAAAGGCTATTACGGCGACATTTCCGAGAAGCAATTCCGCGGCACCTATACCGAGGCGATCCGCCTGAAGGGCGATTCCGGCGCCAACCTGATCGGCCTGCTCGAGCGGCGGCTCGACGCGGTGGTCTACCGCGCCAAATTCGTGCCCACCGTGTTCGCCGCGCGCCAGTTCATCAATCACGGCCATATCCGCGTGAACGGCCGCCGCGTGAACATCCCGAGCTACAAGGTGAAGGTCGGCGACGTGGTCGAGGTGAAGGAAAGCTCCAAGCAGCTCCCGCTGGTGCTGGAGGCGAGCGGCCTCGCCGAGCGCGACGTGCCCGAGTATATCGAGGCCGACCACAGCAAGATGAGCGCGAAATTCCTGCGCGTGCCCGGGCTCGGCGACGTGCCCTACCCGGTGATGATGGAGCCGCATCTGGTGGTCGAATTCTATTCGCGCTGATCCGGCGCTTTCACGCAAACGAAAAGGCCGCCCCGGGGCGGCCATTTTTCGTGGCGAGGGTGCGCGCCGCTATTCGATGACGGCGACCACGCGCCGCTGCGTCGGCTCGACGATCACGATGTCGCGTTCGGTGGCATAATATTGCAGCGTGCGCAGCGTCGGCGCTTCGTCATAGACGATTTCCGGAAAGCGCTCGAGCGTCACGCCCGGCGCCACCGCCTCGCCCACTGCGACGCGCGCCGTATCGCCCGAGCCGCTGGTCGCGGCCTGCGGCCGGCGTTTCACGTTGCCGCGCAGGACCGTGCGCTGCTGCTCGAGATCGGAAGAGCGTCG
>JBFWWQ010000180.1:0-7238 GCA_050246095.1 Pseudorhodoplanes sp. | reverse complement strand
GAGAACCTTACATCCCTCTCCCCGCGCGCGGGGAGAGGCGACGGCGCCGATCATTTCTTCCCCATCTGCAATTCCTCGACCTGCTTCTGAAGCCTGCCCAGCGCCTCCTTCAGCGCCGCGGCCTCGCTCTTCAGCGACGCCGCTTCCGCCTTCACCGCCGCCATCTCGCGGCCCGATGCGGTCAATTGCTGCTGCGTCTCGCGCGTGAGCCTGGTCAGCGCCTGCTGCAGGAAATCGACATTGGCCTGCAGGCAGCCGGTGCGGCGCTCCATGTTCTTCTCGGCCGCGCAATTCTCCACGCCGCGGATGTCCTGGGCGTGCGCGCCGGCCGCGAACAGCGCGGCCAGGAGGAAGCCGGCAATGATTTTCACGATCGCTCCGTTGCTCTTTTCCGTTTCCGCGACGGCGGCGCGCCTCATGCCGCCTGCTGCCGCGCAGGGCGCGTTTTCGCATCCTGCAGGATCATGTCGGCGCCCTTCTCCCCGATCATCACGATCGCGGCGTTGGTATTGCCCGACACCACGGCCGGCATGACCGAGCCGTCGACCACGCGCAAGCCCTCGATCCCGCGCACGCGCAGCCGCTCGTCGACCACCGCGCGCGCGTCCTGCCCCATGCGGCAGGTGCTGGTGGGATGGAAAATCGTGGTGCCGGTCTCGCGCGCATAGGCGAGCATCTCCGCGTCGCTGCGGCAGCGCGGACCCGGCAGGCGTTCCTCGGCGATGTAACGGCGCATCGCAGCCTGGCCCATGATGTTGCGCAGCAGCCTGATGCCGGCGAGCGTCGTGTCGCGGTCGCTGCGCGCGCTCATATAGAGCGGCCGGATCGCGGGGGCGGCGGCGGGATCCGCCGACTTGATGCGCACATGGCCACGGCTTTCCGGACGCAGCTGGCAGACCGAGGCAATGAAGCCGGGAAACGGATGCAGGTTCGCGCCGATCTTCTCGGCGCTGAAGATGATGAAATGCACCTGCACGTCCGGCGTCGCGAGCGCGGGATCGGTGCGGAAGAAGCCGCCGGCATAGCCCGCGCCGATGGTCAGCAGGCCCTTGCGCAACAGCACGTAGCGCAGGCCGGCCAGCATGCGTAGGCGCCAGTCGTTGATCACGTCGTTCATGGTGATCGGTTCGGTGCAGCGGTATTGCAGCCGCACCTGGAAATGATCCTGCAGGTCCTCGCCGATTCCGGGCAGGTCGGCGACCACCGGCACACCGTGTTCGCGCAGCAGCGCGGCCGGCCCGAGCCCGGACAATTGCATGATCTGCGGCGAGCCGAAGGCGCCGGCGGCGAGGATCGTTTCGCGACCCGCCTGCGCGACATGCGTCGTGCCGCCGGCGCGATATTCGACGCCGACGGCGCGGCGTCCGTTCATCAGGATGCGCGTGACGAGCGCATCCGGCACGACGCGCAGGTTCGGCCGCTTGCGCGCCGGCTTGAGATAGCCGGTCGCGGTCGAACAGCGGCGGCCGTTGCGCGCGGTGAGCTGGAAATAGCCGGCGCCCTCCTGCTGCGGTCCGTTGAAATCGTCGTTGCGCGGAAAGCCCGCCTGCTGCGACGCCGCGATGAAGGCTTCGCAGAGCGGATGCGGCTCGCTGACATTGGAGACGCGGAGCGGCCCGCCGGCGCCGTGCAAGGCGTCGGCGCCGCGCTCCTGGTCCTCGGAGCGCCGGAAGTAAGGCAGCACGTCGTCGAAGCTCCAGCCGGCATTGCCGAGCTGGCGCCAGCGGTCGAAGTCCTCGCGCTGGCCGCGCACATAGAGCAGCCCGTTGATCGCGCTCGATCCGCCCAGCACCTTGCCGCGCGGCTGGATGATGGCGCGGTCGTTCAGCTCCGGCTCGGGCTCGGACTGGTACAGCCAGTTCACGCGCGGATCGGTGAACAGCTTGCCGTAGCCGAGCGGGATATGGATCCACAGATTGCGGTCGCGGCCGCCGGCCTCCAGCAGCAGGACGCGATGGCGACCGTCCTCGCTCAGGCGGTTGGCCAGCACGCAGCCCGCGCTGCCGGCCCCGACCACGATGAAATCGTACGTCTCCGCCATGCCGCCGTTCAGGCCGCCGTTCAGGCCGACCTGGGCATGAATCGCAGCGGCCGCTTGATCGACCCGCTGCATTCGCGCCGATGGGCCTGCTTGTCATGCGCCCAGGTCTGCGAGCCGGTCAGGCGCACGCTGCGGCGAACGAAGGTGCCGGAATAGCTCGCGTCGAACCCGTCCTTCTCGCCGCGCCAGCTGCCGGTCAGCACGATGCGGTCGCCCTCGACATGGCCGCCGCCGGTCTCGGTGCCCTTTTCGCTTTCGCCGAGCATCACCGGCTGCGTGTATTTCGCATTGGTGCCGGCGACGGTGACTTCGATGGCGGTGCGCGAGCTCTTCGCGAAGGGCAGCGCGCCGCAGACCAGCGTCCCGCGATACACCCCGTCGCGGTTCTGTGCCGCCGCCGGCGGCACGGTTGCACCCGAGAGCAGCAATGCCGCGAGTACGCCTACGCCTCTCACCATGCCAGCCTCCCTGACCCGACGCCCTTTCGGCCTGTCCGACCTGCCGGCATTGTTTCAGCGGTTTTCGTGCCCTGCAACGGCAAACGCCGAACTTCAACGGACGGAGCGGGGGTCCCTCCGTTGAAGTCCGGCGTTGCGAGGCGCGGTGCGCCTTAGTGTACGCTGGATAGATGCCTGGCGCGTTCGATCTCGTCCTTCACCTGCAATTTGCGACGCTTCAACTCGGCAATCTTCACATCGTCCGTGGACGGGTGAGCGAGCGCGTCCGAGATTTCCTCGTCCAACGCCCGATGCTTTGCCTCAAGCTCGGCAATCGAAGTCTGCATGCCCATGTGCTGAAGTCTCCTCCGGGGTCGTTCTGGAGTTCGACTTGGTAAGTGTCGCACGGAGTGCCGGGCAAGTCGAATGCCCGTCTTTGTGCGACGCGGAAAATCCCCGTTTTCCGCAGTTTCGGCGCAGCTTGAACCCCGAAAGGGTTAAGCGGATAATCCTTAAAAGTTCCGGCGCGAATGGTGCATTCGGTCGAATTTTGCGAAATTCGACCGAATCGCCAGGGGCTTGCCCTGTTCCCGCAGGGCGGCCGGACCGATTCGGACGCGAGCGGCCGCCCGGATGCCTGCAAAGTGACCATGACCGAGGACGAACGCGAACTTCGCGCGCAGCTGGCGCGGTTGCAGCAGGAACATCGCGATCTCGACGCGGCCATCGAAGCGCTGGCCGACGCGCCGGGCGCCGACATCCTGCAGGTGCAGCGCCTGAAGAAGCGCAAGCTGTTCCTGCGCGACCGCATCGCCTATATCGAGGACCAGCTCACCCCCGACATCATCGCATGACCATGCGGCGCTTTCGCTTGCCCGCGGGTTCCCCCTCCCTATAATCCGCCGCTTCTTTTTTGGGCGGGATCACCTCATGGCGGCAAAAACCGCAAAGAAGCGCGCAAGGCCGGGCAAGGGCGCTGGCAAACCGGGCGCTGGCAAACCGGGTGCTGGCAAACCGGGTGCTGGCAAACCGGGTACCGGCAAGCCGGTCGCCATCATCATGGGCAGCCAGTCCGACTGGGCGGTGATGAAACACGCCGCCGAAATGCTCGACGCCCTCAAGATCGGCTACGAGGCGCGGATCGTCTCCGCGCACCGCACGCCCGAGCGCCTGTTCGCCTTCGGCAAGGCGGCGCGCGCCGACGGCTTCAAGGTGGTGATCGCGGGCGCCGGCGGCGCCGCGCATCTGCCGGGCATGACCGCCTCGCTGACGCCGCTGCCGGTCTTCGGCGTGCCGATGCACACGCAGGCGCTGGAGGGCAAGGATTCGCTGCTGTCGATCCTGCAGATGCCGGCCGGCATCCCGGTGGGCACGCTGGCGATCGGCAAGCCCGGCGCCATCAACGCCGCCCTGCTCGCCGCCGCCGTGCTGGCCCTGTCGGACGCGGCGACGGCCAGGCGGCTCGACGCCTTGCGCGCGCAGCAGACCGCCGCGATCGCGCAGCGCCCGAAAGACTGACCGCGCGCATGGCTTCACCCGGTCATCCGGTGCTCGCGCCGGGCTCCACCATCGGCATTCTGGGCGGCGGCCAGCTCGGCCGCATGCTGGCGCTGGCCGCGTCCCGGCTCGGCCTGGAATGCGCGATCTATGCGCCCGATGCGGATTCCTGCGCGTTCGACGTGGTGCGGCATTTCACGCTGGCGAGCTATGCCGACGAAGCCGCGCTGGCACGCTTCGCGCACAGCTGCGACGTCATCACCTACGAATTCGAGAATGTGCCGGCGGCGACCGCGGATTTCCTGGCCCGGCGCAAGCCGGTGCTTCCGCATCCGCGGGTTCTGGCGCTGACCCAGGACCGGCTGGTCGAGAAGGATTTCATCGCCGCGCTCAACATCCCGACCGCGCCCTATGCCGCGGTCGACAGCGAAGCCGATCTCGCCGCGGCGCTCGCCAGGATCGGGCTGCCGGCCGTGCTGAAGACGCGCCGCCTCGGCTATGACGGCAAGGGCCAGAAGATGATCGGCCGCGACGGCGATCCGCTCTCCGCCTTCCGCGCGCTGAACGGCGTGCCCTGCATCCTGGAAGGCTTCGTCGCCTTCGAGCGGGAAATATCGGTGGTCGCCGCGCGCTCGGCCGACGGCGAGGTGGTATCGTTCGAGGTCGCCGAGAACGTGCATCGCGACCATATTCTGAAAACCTCGCGGGTGCCGGCGGCGATCACGCCGGGGATGGCGGACGAGGCGCGGCAGATCGCCGACGCGCTCGCTTCCGCCTTCGGCTATGTCGGGGTCCTGGCGGTGGAAATGTTCGCGCTCGGCGCGGCGGCGGCGCCGCGGGTTCTGGTCAACGAGATCGCCCCGCGCGTGCACAATTCCGGGCACTGGACCATCGACGGCGCCTCGGTCTCGCAGTTCGAGCAGCATGTCCGCGCGGTCGCCGGCTGGCCGCTCGGCCATCCGGTCCGCCACGGCCGCGTCGAGATGACCAACCTGATCGGCGCCGAGGTCGAGGGCTATGCCGCCTGGCTGACGGAGCCCGGCACCTGCCTGCATCTCTACGGTAAGGGCGAGCCGCGCCCCGGCCGCAAGATGGGCCACGTCACCCGGGTCGAGAAGGAGCGCTGAGGCGGCTCAGGGGCCCCATTGCCCGTTCCGGCGCAGCACGTTCTGGCAGGCCACGCTGATCGCATTGCGGTTCGCCTTCAGGCAGGCGAGCACGCGCAGCTGGTCCGGCTCGACGGACTTGCAGAACTTGTTGGAATCCGGACGGCAGGCCGCCTGGTCCTGCGGCGTGCCCTGGAACATCTGCTCGAAGGGGTTGGGAATGGCCGGCTGCGTCCGGGTCTGGGCCATCGCCGAAACAGGCGCGGCAGCAGCCGCCACAACCAGCAGGATAGGCAAAAGACGCATCGATTTCCCCTCCGATTCTCGGCATTACCAGACGCGCATGCCGCCTCGCCCCCTGTCAACCGTGACCCGGTAGGGCGCAAGCGCGCAGGCTGCCGCAACTGCGCCCCTGTGGACTTCAGGAATGGTTTCTGCTACACGCGCGCGACTCAAAAGCCCCCGTCTGGGCGGGCTTTTGGCCGAAACAATCGCTCAAGCACCGACCAAAGGAACGCTGCGTGCAAGTTCTCGTCCGTGACAACAATGTCGACCAGGCCCTCAAGGCGCTCAAGAAGAAGATGCAGCGCGAGGGTATTTTCCGCGAGATGAAGCTGCGCGGACATTACGAGAAGCCCTCCGAGAAAAAGGCCCGCCAGAAGGCGGAAGCGGTCCGCCGCGCACGCAAGCTGGCGCGCAAGCGCGCCCAGCGCGAAGGCCTGCTGCCCTCCAAGCCGAAGCCTGCCTTCGGCGCCTCCGCCGGCGGCCCGGGCGGCCGTGGCGGTCCCGGACGCGGCGGCCCCGGCCGCGGCGCCCCGCGCCAGGGCATCTGAAGACCCTTTCACGTTTCGCGATCGCCGGGCCCCGCCCGGCGATTGTCGTTTGCGGCACCGCTCAGGGCGCGAGCGCGTCGATGAAGCGTCTGGCGGCAGCCTGCGCGCCATGCGCGTCGAGATCCTCGTGGCCGCCCGCGGCGAGGCGCACGAATCGTTTCGGCTCGTTCGCCAGCGCGAACAGCCGCTCGCCATAGCCGATCGGCACCACCCGATCCCGCGCCCCGTGCAGCACCAGCACCGGGACCCGCACCGCCCCGATGCGCAGGTCGGAGCGGAACTGGTCCTTCATCAACAGTCGCACCGGGATGAAGGGATAGGTGGCGAAGGCGATGTCGGCCGTGGAGGTGAACGGCGCCTCCAGGATCAGCGCATCGCCCATTCCTTCCGCGGCGATCGCGACCGCGACCCCGGTGCCGAGCGATTCGCCCCACACCACGATGCGCGCCTGCGGCTGCTTGAGGCGCGCCAGCGCGAAGGCCGCGCGCCCGTCCGCGATCAGGCCCTGTTCGCTCGGGCTGCCGGCCGAGCCGCCATAGCCGCGATAGGACAAAGCGAGGATGCCGTAGCCGGCCTGCGTGAGCGCGCGCAGACGAGGAACACGATGGCGCAAGGCGCCGCCATTGCCGTGCAGATACAGGACGAGCGGCTTGCCCATAGCGGGCGGCACATGCCAGGCGAGCAAGGCGGTGCCGTCGCCGCTCTCGAAGCGGATCTCCTGCGCCTCGGCAAAGCCGGCATCGGCCGGGGAAATGCGCGCGGTGTCGGGGAAATACATCAGCGCGCGCTGCGCCACATACATCAGGCCGACCAGCACGACATAGCCGAAGACAACGACGCCGATCAGCGCCTTCCAGCCGCTCATGTTCCGTTCCCGTGCCGTTTGCGTCTGCGCTTGCAGCGCTGCGCCGCTCCTCTATACGATAACATCATGCCGGCACTTCCCTTCATGGGCCACGACGAATGGATCATGGTTGCGCGCGTGCTCGCCGCGACCGGGATCGGCGCGCTGATCGGCTTCGAGCGCACCTTCCACGGCCGTCCGGCCGGCATCCGCACGCATGCACTGGTCTGCATCACCTCGGCGCTGCTGATGCTGGTCACGGTGTTTCAGCAGAAATGGATGACGGAAATGTCGCCGGAGGCTATCCGCACCGACCCGCAGCGCATGGCGCAGGGCATCATGACCGGCATCGGCTTCCTCGGCGCCGGCGTGATCTTCAAGGAAGGGCTGACGGTGCGCGGGCTGACCACGGCGGCGTCGATCTGGGTCACGTCCGCGCTCGGCATTCTGGTCGGCATCGGATTCTACTTCGCCGCCATC
>JBFWWQ010000179.1:0-7253 GCA_050246095.1 Pseudorhodoplanes sp. | reverse complement strand
CGTGACCTGCATCACGTCAGTAGCAGACGAAGATCACCTTCTTCTGCAAGCCGAACGGCGTCCGGTACCATTTCGTCACGTAGCAGGGGTCGGCGACCACGATCGGCGCCGACACGATATGCGGGTGGAAATGGTGCTTGTGGAAGAATTTGTGCTTGCCGCCGCCGGCCAGCGCCGCGGATGGGGAGAGGGCAGCCGCGGCGACCAGCCCGGCAATGGTGGCGAGAGCGAACTTGCGGATCATGGACAATCTCCTGTCGGGGATGCACCGCGCATCCTTCGCAGGTCTGTCGCAGCGCGCGCCCGCGCATTCGCCCGTTCACGCTTTCGCGAAGGGCCGTGATCGCGCGGCTGCAAAACGCCGCATTCCGGCCGCCTTGCCGCTCGCAGGCCCGCTCGCTATAAGCCGCGCGGCTTTTCGCCTTTCCCCCTTCCAAGCAGGACCTAAGTCTTATGGCCACCGAGCGTACCTTTTCGATCCTGAAGCCCGACGCGACCGAGCGCAACCTGACAGGCGCGATCAATGCGGTGATCGAAAAAGCCGGCCTGCGCATCGTGGCGCAGAAGCGCATCCACATGACCCGCGCGCAGGCGGAGACCTTCTATGCCGTGCACAAGGAGCGGCCGTTCTTCGGCGAGCTGGTGCAGTTCATGACCTCGGCGCCGGTCGTCGTGCAGGTGCTGCAGGGCGAGAACGCGATCGCGAAATACCGCGAGGTGATGGGCGCGACCGACCCGGCCAAGGCCGCCGACGGCACCATCCGCAAGCTCTATGCGCGCTCGGTCGGCGAGAATTCGGTGCATGGCTCCGACGCCAAGGAGACGGCGGCGGTCGAGATCGCCCAGTTCTTCGCCGGCAACGAGGTCGTCGGCTGACGCGCCGGTTGCCGACCGCCGACGCGGCCTGACAGATTTCTTCTATCGTGTGATTTTCGCCGAACCGGATTTCCGGTTCGGCGCTCGTTTTATGTCGGTCCGCTTGCGCCGGATCGAACTACAGCGGTTTTGAAATATTGTATTCCAAGTCTAGCGACTGCAAGGATGGCCCCCGCTCAACGCAGGCGAGGCGAGGCTGCCGGTCATAAGGCGGCGCCAGGCGGACGGAGGAGAGGGTGGACTTCACGGAGTTTTCGCAGCCGGCATTCTGGCTTGCGGCGCTGCAGATCATCTGGATCAACGTGCTGCTTTCCGGCGACAACGCGGTCGTCATCGCGCTCGCCTGCCGCACCTTGCCGCCGCGCCAGCGCTTCTGGGGGCTGATCCTGGGCGCCGGCGTCGCCGTGCTGCTGCGCGTCTTCTTCACCCTGATCATCGCGCAGGTGATGTCGCTGCCCTATTTGAAGCTGGTGGGCGGGCTGGCGCTGTTGTGGATCGCGATCAAGCTGATCGCGCCCGACGAGGAGCACGGCGACGGCAAGATCGCCGCGGGCGAAAATCTCTGGCGCGCAGTCCGCATCGTTGCCGTCGCCGACATTGTCATGAGCCTCGACAACGTGATCGCGATCGCCGCGGCCGCCAAGGGCAACGTGTCGCTGATCGTGTTCGGCCTCGCGGTCTCGATCCCGATGATCATCGCGGGCGCGGCGCTGCTGATGGCGCTGCTGACCCGCTTCCCGATCCTGGTCTGGGCCGGCGCCGCTTTGCTCGGCTGGATCGCGGGAGAGATCATGATCGAGGACCCGGCCTCGCGCGCCTATCTCGGCGAAGCCTTCGTGCACGACTATGTCTACTGGGCGGCCGCGGCCGGTGCAGCCTTCGTGCTGGCGGTGGGCTGGCTGATCCGCCGCAGGCGGCATCTCGCCATGACCGAGGGGCCGCTGCTGGTCGATCCGCCGGGACCGGAAGTGTTCCCGCCGCGGCACGGGCAGGGGTAAACCGCCCGTCGCAAACGTGCTAGGAGCGGACGATGAACCAGGCTGTCCGCTCCAACCGCGATCCGGTCCGCATCGGGCATTCGGCCTGTCCGCACGATTGCCCCTCGACCTGTGCGCTTGATATCGAACTGCTCGATACGCATACGATCGGCCGCGTGCACGGGGCCGGCGATAACGGCTACACCGCCGGCGTGGTCTGCGCGAAGGTCGCCCGCTACGCCGAGCGGGTGCATCATCCCGAGCGCCTGCTGCAGCCGCTGCGCCGCACCGGACCGAAGGGCTCCGGCCAGTTCGCGCCGGTCTCCTGGGATGACGCGCTCGACATCACGGCGGAAGCGCTGCTGAAGGCGGAGCGGCAATTCGGCGCGCAGGCGGTGTGGCCGTATTTCTATGCCGGGACGATGGGCCTCGTGATGCGCGACGGCATCAACCGGTTGCGCCACGCCAAGAAATATTCCGGTTTCCATTCCACCATCTGCGTGAATCCGGCTTATTCCGGGTTCGCCGCCGGCACCGGGCGCATTTCCGGCTCCGATCCGCGCGAGATGGCGAAATCCGATCTGGTGGTGATCTGGGGGACCAATCCGGTCAACACCCAGGTCAACGTCATGACGCACGCGATCCGCGCGCGCAAGGAACGCGGCGCCAAGATCGTCGCGGTCGACGTCTACATGAACGGCACCATGCAGCAGGCCGATCTCGCGGTGATGGTGAAGCCGGGGACCGACGGCGCGCTGGCCTGCGCGGTGATGCATTGCCTGTTCCGCGACGGCAAGGCGGACTGGGATTATCTGGAGCGCTACACCGATGCGCCGCGCGAATTGCAGGCGCATCTGCACACGCGCGATCCCGCCTGGGCGGCTGCCATCACCGGCTGCCCGGTGGAGACGATCGAGGAATTCGCGCGGCTCGTCGGCGCGACGAAGCGCGCCTTCTTCCGGCTCGGATACGGATTTTCCCGCTCGCGCAACGGCGCGGCCAACATGCATGCGGCAAGCTGCATCCCGGCGGTCACCGGCGCCTGGCGCCACGAGGGCGGCGGCGCCTTCCACAACAACGCGGCGATCTACCACTGGAACAAGGGCCTGATCGAGGGCCTCGACGCGGTCGACAAGTCGGTGCGCATGCTCGACCAGTCGCGGATCGGGCCGATCCTGTGCGGCGAAACCGCAGCCCTGCAGGGCGGCCCGCCGGTGACGGCCTTGTTCATCCAGAACACCAACCCGGTCTCGGTCGCGCCGGAACAGGAACTGGTGAAGCGCGGCTTCGCGCGCGACGATCTGTTCGTGTGCGTGCACGAGCAGTTCATGACGGAGACCGCGCTGATGGCGGATGTCGTGCTGCCCGCGACCATGTTCGTGGAGCACGACGACATCTATCAGGGCGGCGGCCACCAGTATATCCAGCTCGGCCTCAAGCTGATCGAGCCGCCGGGCGAATGCCGCGACAACCACGACGTCATATGCGCGCTCGCCGGTCGCGTGGGCGCGCAGCATCCGGGTTTCGCCATGTCGGCGCGCGAGATCATCGACTGGACGCTGCAGAAATCCGGCTGGGGGACGCTGGCGGAGCTGCAGGCGGTGCGCTGGATCGACTGTCAACCGCCTTTCGAGGAGGCGCATTTCCTCAACGGCTTCAACTGGCCGGACAAGAAATTCCGCTTCAAGCCGGATTGGCCGAACGTGCCGTTCCGCAGCCCCTGGCTTGCCGGCCCGGTCGCCGACATGCCGGCCTTGCCCGACCATTGGCGCGCGATCGAGGAAGCCGATGCCGCGCATCCGTTCCGCCTCGCGACCTCGCCGGCGCGCAACTTCCTCAACTCCACCTTCGCGAAAATGCCGACATCCCTGCGCAACGAGAAGCGTCCCTCGCTGATGCTGCATCCCGACGACGCCGCCCCGCTCAGCATCGCCGACGGCGACAGGGTCGTCATCGGCAATGCGCGCGGGGAGGTGCGGCTGCACGCGCATCTCACCGACGGCGTGTGCCGCGGCGTGGTGATCGCGGAATCGATCTGGCCGAACGCCGCGCACGAGGACGGCAAGGGCATCAACACCGTCACCGGCGCCGATCCGATCGCGCCCTATGGCGGGGCCGCCTTCCACGACAACCGGGTCTGGGTGCGGCGCGCCTGAGGCGCGCTTATCCGGCTTTCAGCCGTTCGATCTCACCAGCGCAGTTCGAGGCCGACGGTGCCGCCATGCGACTCGAAATTGCTGCGGAAGCGCCCGTCATAGACGGCGTAGAGCCGCATCGCCTGCGACAGCCGCAGGCTCGCGGCGGCGCCGGCATCGATGCCGGTGCGCGATTCCGAAACTCCCTGGACGGCGAGCGGCAGGAAGCCGGCCGAGGAAAGGTTCAGCGTGCCGAGGTCCTGCGACACGATATCGACCAGGCGTGCATAGCCAGACAGATCGAACATGGTGTTGCCGGAGAACCAGGTGTGCCCGACCTCGATCGCCGCGAACAGGCGGGTGCGGCGCGAGGTCTGCGCCTGCGCGGAGAGGGGTGTGCTGCCGCCGGTCTCGCTGAAGGCATCGGCATGCACGCGCGTCCAGTCGGCGCCGAGCTTGGGCACCACGCGCCAATTGCCGCTGCTCCACAAATAGCTCAGCTCGCCGAGCGCGCCCCAGATGCTGGCGTCGTAATTGGCGATGGACGCGCCGACCGGGTCCTGGCGCCAGGTGTCGACGCCGGCAAAACCGCCGACGCCGGCCAGCGCCAGCGTCCAGGGCCCGGCATCGAAGGCGACATTGCCGCCGATCTGGGTCAGGTCGATGGACGCGCTCTGCGCCAGCGGATTATTCACCTTGGTGCGGCTCTGGTCGAGGGAGACGCCGACCGACATGCCGGGCGTCACCGTCATGCCGATGCCGGCGACGCCGCCCCAGGTCCTGCGCCGGTCGCCGGCAAAATCGGTCTGCGGGTCCATATGCGAGGAGATGCCGTAGCCCTCGAACCAGGCGCGGTAGCGCGGGTCGTGCGCGGCCGCCGCAGGAATATCCATGTCGGCCCCGCCGCCGGCTGGATTGTTGCTCGGCGGAGCGCCGGTCGACAGCCAGGCGGCCTCGTTGCCGAGCGTGCGCAGGAACTTGCTGCCGATGTCGAGCAGCGCGGAGGGAACCGACTGGTCGATATTCGCAACAGTCGGGGGCAAAGGCCGGAGCGGGGTGTTGGGAACGAAAGGGCCGATGGGCTGCGCGCTTGCATTGCCGATCGTCGCCGCCAGCGCGAGCACGGCCGCTGCAACCAGACCACGCAGATCGAAACTCGAATGCACGAAACGCATTGCGCCGTTGGGCCCCCTCAGCGGCCGTCCCCGCGGGATTCCGCGGACACGGTAAAATGCTGCCAAGCGCGATAATGTGAATTCTCATCAAATGCCGCGACGGGTCAACGCATTCCGGCGCCCAAAGCCGGCCTCTGTTGCCGGAGCGCTACAGGGCGCCGGGGGCGCGTGTCTTGTTAAAGCCGCATTCTCTGCGCTACATGCGCGCGCAATCTGATTTTGGTCTGTTCGCCTGCCATGCATCTTTCCGGTGCGCCCGAATCGAATCCCCAAAAGCCGGGTTGTGGCCCGCGCGATCGCCTCGCGCGGTGTCATCGTTTACTGACTGACTAGGAGACCGACGATGCAAAAAGGCACCGTCAAATGGTTCAACCCGACCAAGGGTTACGGGTTCATCAAGCCGACGACCGGCGACCGCGATGTGTTCGTGCACATTTCGGCTGTCGAGCGCGCCGGCCTCAGCACCCTGAACGAGGGACAGACGGTCGAGTACGAACTCGTGACCAACCGCGGCAAGACGTCCGCGGAAAATCTCAAGGTCGCGTAACCGCGTACCCGCCGGACGTCCAAACTTCGGCTCAGGGGTCTCGTCCCCGTAACCCCCGGCAATGCCGGGGGTTTTTTATTGCCGCGGGGCGCGCAGACGGAAACGTTCCGGCCCGGGGATTTCCCACCGGAGCCGGCGAGGGGGCTTGCCCTGCCGCCCCCGCTGGCAGCATGTTGGCAGCACAATGGCAGCAGCCTGACAGTGGTGAGATCGCGGAGGAACCGATGCGGCGTGCCGACCGCCTGCTGCGCCTGATCCAGGTGCTGCGCCGCCAGCGCAGGCCGGTGACCGCGGAGACGATTGCCGACGAGCTGGAAGTGTCGGTGCGCACCGTCTACCGCGACATCGCCGCGCTGCAGGCGGAGCGGGTGCCGATCCGCGGGGAGGCCGGCATCGGCTACGTGCTCGACGACGGCTTCGACCTGCCGCCGCTGATGTTCAGTCCGGACGAGATCGAGGCATTGATCCTCGGCCTGCGCTGGGTCGCGCGCTATGGCGACAGCGAACTGGCGCGCGCCTCGCGCGACGTGGTGGCCAAGATCGGCACGGTGCTGCCGCCGCAACTGAAGCCGGTTCTGTATGAAGCGACTTTCGTGGTCCCGCCGGCAATCGACGCGCCGACGGATTGCATCGACGTCTCGCAATTGCGCGCGGCGGTGCGGCGCGGCTGCAAGGTCGAGGTGGATTATCGCGACGAGGCCGGGTGCGACACAAGGCGCACGATCTGGCCGTTCGCCTTCACCTATTACAAGGCTTCGCGCGTGGTGGTGTGCTGGTGCGAATTGCGCGGCGGGTTCCGGCATCTGCGCACCGACCGCATCGCGGCGATGCGCGTGCTCGACAAACACTATCCCGAGCGCCGCGCGGTGCTGGCGCGCCGCTGGCAGGACGAGATGCGCCGCGAAATGAACCGGCCGGCGCTCGAATTGTTCGAATAATTCAGTTGTCCGGCGAAGGCGCGATCAGCGCGCCGTCGGGCATGCCGGCGCCGTCGATCAGGCAGCGGCCGTCCTGCACGCGCAGGCGGCCGGCGGCGAGCAGCCGCAAGGCCAGCGGATAGATCCGGTGTTCGATCGCGATGACGCGCGCGGCCAGCGTGTCCGGCGTGTCGTCCGCATGCACCGCCACCGCGCCCTGCGCGACGATCGGCCCGGAATCCATTTCCGGCGCGACCAGGTGCACGGTGGCGCCGTGCAGTTTCACGCCCTCGCGCAGCGCGCGCGCATGCGTGTCGAGGCCCTTGAACGCGGGCAGCAGAGCCGGGTGGACGTTCAGCATCCGGCCTTGCCAGCATTCGACGAAATACGGCGTCAGCAGGCGCATGAATCCGGCGAGACAGACGATGTCGATGCGATGCCGGTCGAGCACTTCCTGCATCGCGCGCTCGAACGCCGCGCGGTCCTTGCCGAAACCTTTGTGATCGACGGTCTCGGTCGCGATCCCCGCCGCCTGCGCGCGCGCAAGGCCCGCGGCCTCCGGCCGGTTGGAGAGGACGAGCGCGATCTGGGCGGGGAAATGGTCCGGCTTCGCCGCCTCGATCAGA
>JBFWWQ010000178.1:0-7307 GCA_050246095.1 Pseudorhodoplanes sp. | reverse complement strand
CTGCTCCTTGTCGGCATAGGCCATCTCGGTGCGGCAATAATCGAGCACCGCGGTCCATGAGGACAATACGGTGCGCTTCTTGGCGGCGCCGCGCGCCAGCCGGCTTGCCGCGGCATGCACGATTTTCAGATCGGTGATGGCGGAATCGCCGAGGCCCTTGACCTCGCGGAGGAGCTTCTCCGGCGCCGCGACGACCTCCCCGAACGAGCCGAATTTTGCGATCAGCGTCTTGGCGAGCGGCTTCACGTCGCGCCGCGGCAGCGCCCGGAACAGCACCAGTTCGAGCATCTCGTAGTCGGACAAGGCCTCGCTGCCGGCATCGCGGAACCGCACGCGCAGGCGCTCGCGATGACCGAGATAATGCGGATCGGCCTCCTTGAGCCTGCCGCCGTTCTTCCTGCGACCGCTGTCACTCGCCATGACGCATACCCGTCGCGGCGCGATGCTCTGCGGCCCCGCGCGGCGCCTCAGGATGACGGTTCGGACGATTTTTGCAACTTCAGGCTGCGAAGACCGGCCGGTCGAGGCCCTTCGGGGACAGCGTGAAAATCTCCACGCCCCGGTCGGTCACCGCCACCGTGTGCTCGAACTGGGCGGAGAGCGAGCGGTCGCGCGTCACCGCGGTCCAGCCGTCGGACAGCACCTTCACGTGCGGCCGGCCGAGATTGATCATCGGCTCCACGGTGAAGAACATGCCCGGCCGCAGCACCGTGCCTTCGCCGGGGCGGCCGACATGCACGATATTCGGCTCGTCGTGGAACAGCCGCCCGAGCCCGTGGCCGCAGAAATCGCGCACCACGCTCATATGCTGGGCTTCGACGAAGGTCTGGATCGCGTGTCCGATGTCGCCGGTGGTGGCGTTCGGCCCGATCGCCGCGATGCCGCGCATCATCGCCTCGTAGGTCACGTCGATCAGCCGTTCGGCGCGGCGCGGGATCTCGCCCACCGGATACATGCGGCTGGAATCGCCGTGCCAGCCGTTGAGGATCAGGGTGACGTCGATATTGACGATGTCGCCCTCGCGCAGCGGCTTCTCGTTCGGGATGCCGTGGCAGACGACGTGGTTGATCGAGGTGCAGGTGGATTTCTTGTAGCCGCGATACATCAGCGTCGCCGGCAGCGCGCCGCGGTCCATCGCGAATTCGTAGACCAGCTTGTCGATCGCTTCGGTCGCGAGCCCCGGCCGGACCCGGTCGGTCAGCAGATCGAGGCATTCGGCGACCAGCTGCCCGGCCTTGCGCATGCCGGCAAAGGCCTCGGCATTGTGCAGCTTGATCTGGCCGGTCTTGCGCAGCGGCGCCAGGGCGGCGTCGACATAATTCATCGCGGGTCCTCGCGGGGAAGCCTCAATCTATGTCTTGGGGCCAACCGTGCAAGCGTGTCAATTCTCTTTGGTCATTCCGGGACGTCGCGAAGCGGCGGGCCCAGAATCCATAACCCCGGCTCGCGGATATGGATTCCGGGCTCGTCCGCCTTCGCGCGTTGCGCTGCGGCGGGCGCCCCGGAATGACAATTACCAACTAGGCCGCGATCTTGCCGCCCAGCTCGTCCTCGATATGGATGCGGATGATCTCGTCGAAAGTCTGTTCCGCCCTGAAGCCCAGCGCGCGGGCGCGGGCGGCGTCGATCCGCTCCGACCAGCCGGCGACGATGCGGATCACCAGTTCGTCCGGCTCGCGGCGGATGCGCCCGACCACCTTGTCGCCGGCCACCCGCCGCAGCGCCTCGATCTGCTCGCCCACCGTGCAGCACACGCCGGGCATCGCCAGATTGATGCGCGGGCCGAGCTGCTCGCGCGTCAGGCCCGCGCCGTGGATCAGGAAGCCGACCGCCGCGCGCGGCGTGGCATGCGTGTGGGTGACGCTCTCCTTCACCGGCAGGATGGCTTCCTGCCCGGCCAGCGGCTCGCGGATGATGTTGGAGAAGAAGCCGGAAGCCGCCTTGTTCGGCTTGCCCGGGCGCACGCAGATGGTCGGCAGCCGGATGCCGATCCCGTCGAGGAATCCGCGCCGGCTGTAATCGGCGAGCAGCAATTCGCCGATCGCCTTCTGCGTGCCGTAGGAGGTGAGCGGGGTGAGATGGAATTCGTCGTGGATCGCCGGCGGGAAGGGCGCGCCATAGACCGCGATCGAGGAGGTGAAGACGAATTTCGGGTGATAGTCCGGCCCCTGCGCGCGGATCGCCGCCAGCAGATGCTGCATGCCTTCGAGATTGACGCGATAGCCCTTGTCGAAATCGAGTTCGGCCTCGCCCGACACCACGCCGGCGAGATGGAAGATCACGTCCGGCCGCTGCGCGATCAGCTTTTCCGCGACGCCGGGCGCCGGCAGGTCGTCGGTGCGCAGCTCGACCTTGCCGGCAAAGCCCGCGGGTTTCTCCGGCGCGACCACGTCGGTCAGCGTCATGGCCTCGATCGGCTTGCCGTTGAGCGCGCCGTCTTTCGCGAGCCGGGCGGCGAGCTTGCGGCCGATCATGCCGGCGGCGCCGGTGATGAGGATTTTCATTTTCGGCTCTCCCTTCTCACCTCTCCCCGTACGCGGGGAGAGGGAAATTACAGTGCAAATCCGCCGTCGACGAGATGCGCCTGGCCGGTGATGTAGCTCGCTTCGTCGGAGGCCAGGAACAGCGCGAGATTGGCGACCTCCTGCGCGGTGCCGAGCCGCGCCATCGGCTGGCGGTCGATGAAGTCCTGTCGCACCGCCTGCGCGGTCTTGCCGGCGCGCTGGCTCTGCTGCTCGATGCGCTCGCCGAGCGAGGGCGATTCGATCGTGCCCGGGCAGATCGCGTTGCAGCGGATGCCGCGGCGGATGTAGTCGGCGGCGACCGCCTTGGTCAGCCCGATCACGGCCGCCTTGGTGGCGCCGTAGACGTAGCGGTTCGGGATGCCGCGCACCGAGGAGGCGCCCGAGGCCATGTTGACGATCGAGCCCGCGCCCTTGTTCAGCATGCCGGGGATCAGCGCATGAATCGTGCGGTGCATCGACTTCACGTTCAGGTCGAAGGAGAAGTCCCAGTCCTTGTCGGAGCATTCCAGCACCGTGCCGTGATGCACGAAGCCGGCATTGTTGGAAAGGATGTCCGGCGCGCCGAATTCCTTCTCGATCTCGGCGGCGAGCGCATTCACCGCCTCGCTCGAAAGCACGTCGAGCCTGGCCGCGCGGGCGACCTTGAGGCCGGCCAGCTTGTCGGCATGCAGGTCGGTCGCGATCACGGTCGCGCCTTCGCGCGCGAAGCTTTCCGCGATGGCGCGCCCGATCCCCTGTCCCGCGGCGGTCACCAGCGCGATTTTTCCGTCCAGCCGTCCCGGCATCTCGTCTCCCCTTTTCAAATCCTCATCCCGAGGAGGCCGCGTCGGCGGCCGTCTCGAAGGATGCGGCCCTCACGGTTCGGGACGCGGCGCGTGGCGCCGCTCCTCACCATGAGGGATCACGTTTCGCCCAGGCGCGCCTTCTGCCGCCCCTGCGCGTCGAAATTGTCCGGGCTCAGCCAGCGCTCGAACGCCGCCTTGCGCGCCGGCCATTCGCTTTCCAGCATCGCGTAATAGGCGGTGTCGCGGTTGCGGCCCTTGGCGATCATGTGCTGGCGCAGGATGCCCTCGAAGACGAAGCCGTAGCGCAAGGCGGCGCGGCGCGAGGGCGCGTTCAGCGCGTTGCATTTCCATTCGTAGCGGCGGTTGCCGAGCGCCTCGAAGGCGTGCCGCGCCATCAGGTATTGCGCTTCCGTCGCCAGCGGCGTGCGCTGCAGCGCCGGCGCATAAACGATATGCCCGACCTCGATGCTGCGGTTGGCCGGCTTGATCTCCATGAAGGTGACGATGCCGAGCGCGCGGCCGTCCGGATCGACCACGGCATACGAATAAGGGTCGTCGAGCGGGACGCGGCTCGCGAGCCAGGCGAGGAAGTCGTGCTCGCTCACGAACGGCCCGTAGGTGGACATGTAGGTCCAGATCGCGTCGTGGCCGCGCACCGCCTCCCAGAGCGCGAGCCCGTGCTTCTGCGGGTCGAGGCGTTCGACGCGCCCGTAGCGACCCTCCAGCGTCACCGGTCCCGGGCGCTGCGCCGGCGTGGCGTCGACCGGCAGGCCGACGGGCAGGCCGCTGTCGGGGTGGGGTTCGGAGGCGGGCTCGCTCATGCGCGCGACCGCTTCGCGGCGTCGTCGCGGAACAGCGCGTTCAGCTCCGCGCCCGGGGCCGCGCCGACGAAACCGTTGAAGGTGCCGCCCTCGGCGATTTCCCGCGCCGCCTTGATGAAGCCGCCCCAGGCCGTGCGCGCCATCGCGCCGCCGACGCTGATGCGGCGCGCGCCGAGGGTCGCGATGTCGGCGACCGAGAGATCGCTCGCCCAGCCGATCAGCACGTTGACCGGCTTCGGTGCCACCGCCTTCACGACGGCGGCGATCTGCTCGCGCGTCTTGATCGCGGGCGCATAGAGGCAATCCGCGCCCGCCTCCGAATAGGCCCTCAGCCGGCGGGTGACTTCCTCCATGTCCGCGATGCCGACGAGGAAGCCCTCGCAGCGCGCTGTGAACACGACATCGCCGCCCGCCTTGTCGATCGCCGCGCGCGCGGCGCGCACGCGCGCCAGCGCCAGATCGAAGTCGTGGAGCGGGCGTGCAGCGTCGCCGGTCGAATCCTCGACCGACAGGCCGGCCACGCCGGTGCTGCAGCACAGCCGCACATTCTCCGCGACCGCCTGCGGATCGTGCGCGAACCCGCCTTCGAAATCCGCGTTCAGCGGCACGTCCGTCGCCGCCGCCATCGTCGCGAAATGCGCCAGCGCCATGTCGCGGGTGATGCCGTTGTCGGCCCTCGCCTGCGACCAGGCGAAGCCGGAACTGGTGGAGGCGAGCGCCTTGAAGCCGAGCGACTGCAGATAGCGCGCGGAGCCGACATCCCACGGATTCGGAATGACGAAGCAGCCGCTCGCATGCAGCTTGTGGAAGCTTGCGCGTTTTTCGGAGGGTGTGGGCATGGGCTCGACGTCGATGAGTTGAATTCTTGTCATTCCGGGTGAGCCGCGAAGCGGCGAGGCCCGGAATCCATAACCACGGCTGGAGGATATGGATTCCGGGCTCGTCCGCCTTCGCGCGCCGCGCTCCGGCGAACGCCCCGGAATGACGGCGGCTAGTGGTTGTCCCGCGGCACGCCGCTGGTCTGCGCGACGCGCTGGTACTTCACCGCCGGCTTGAGCACCATGCCCTGGTCGAACTGGTCGACCATGCTGCGCTGGATTTCCTGCCACGGCGTCTGGTTGTCGGGATAGTGATAGGGATGCTTCTGCAGTGCGGCACGGCGCCTGGCGAGCTCTTCCTTCGGGATCAGGATATTGGCCGTGCCCTTGTTGAGGTCGATGCGCACGCGGTCGCCGGTCCTGAGCAGGGCCAGCCCGCCGCCGGCCGCCGCTTCCGGCGCGGCATTGAGGATCGACGGCGAGCCCGAGGTTCCCGACTGCCGCCCGTCGCCGATGCAGGGCAGGGCGGTGATGCCCTTTTTGATCAGCGCCGCCGGCGGCTGCATGTTCACCACCTCGGCGCCGCCCGGATAGCCGATCGGCCCGGTGCCGCGGATGAACAGCATGGTGTGCTCGTCGATCTTCAGCGCAGGATCGTCGATGCGGCGGTGATAGTCCTCCGGCCCGTCGAAAACCACGGCGCGACCCTCGAAGGCGTTCGGATCCTTCTTGTTCGACAGATAGCGCTTGCGGAATTCTTCCGAGATCACGCTGGTCTTCATGATCGCGGAATCGAACAGGTTGCCGTGCAGCACCTTGAAGCCGGCTTGCTGTTTCATCGGCTTCTTGTAGGGCTTGATCACGTCATAGTCCTGCACCTTGGCGTGCCTGACGTTCTCGCCCATGCTCTTGCCGTTGACGGTGAGCGCATCCTTGTGAAGGCGGCCGGCCTTCATCAGCTCGTGCATCACCGCCGGCAGACCGCCGGCGCGGAAATATTCCTCGCCGAGATAATAGCCGGCCGGCTGCATGTTCACGAGCAGCGGCACGTCGTAGCCGAATTTCTCCCAGTCCTCGACGGATAATTTCACGCCAATGTGCCGCGCGATGGCGTTGATGTGGATCGGCGCGTTGGTGGAGCCGCCGATCGCGGAATTCGCCACGATCGTGTTCTCGAACGCCTTGCGCGTGAGGATGTCGGAGGGCTTCAGGTCCTCGTGCACGATCGCGACCGCGCGCAGGCCGGTCTCGTAGGCGATCTGTCCGCGCTCCTTGTAGGGGGCGGGGATCGCGGCGCAGCCGGGCAGCGACATGCCGAGCGCCTCCGCCAGCGCGTTCATGGTGGAGGCGGTGCCCATCGTATTGCAATGCCCGACCGAGGGCGCGCTGGAGGCGACGATGTCGATGAATTCCTCGTTGTCGATGCGGCCGGCCGCGAGCTCCTGCCGCGCGTTCCAAACCGCCATGCCGGAACCGGAGCGCTCGCCCTTCCACCAGCCGTTCAGCATCGGCCCGCCGGACAGCACGATGGCGGGGATGTTCACGGTCGCCGCCGCCATGATGCAGGCGGGCGTGGTCTTGTCGCAGCCGGTCATCAGCACGACGCCGTCGAGCGGATAGCCGTACAGCACCTCGACCAGGCCGAGATAGGCGAGGTTGCGGTCGAGCGCGGCGGTCGGCCGCTTTCCGGTCTCCTGGATCGGATGCACCGGAAACTCGAAGGCGATGCCGCCGGCCATGCGGATGCCTTCGCGCACGCGCGCGGCCAGCTCCAGGTGGTGGCGGTTGCAGGGCGAGAGGTCGGAGCCGGTCTGCGCGATCCCGATGATCGGCTTGCCGGAACGCAATTCCTGGCTGGTCAGACCCCAGTTCAGGTAGCGCTCGAGATAGAGCGCGGTCATGCCGGGATTTTCCGGATTGTCGAACCACAAGGCCGACCGCAATTTCTTCCCGCGCGGATGCGGGGTTTTCGACGACTTGCTCGACGACTTATCCGACGACTTGGCCATCACGTTTCCTCGGGGGTGCCTGTTTTATAATTTGTCGCGTTCGATGATGCCGCCAAGCACGTGCAAAAATCAATCGCGGGCGGCTGCGGGGGCGGCGGCCCAGCTATTCCGCCAGCGCCTCGGCGGGCGTGAACAGCAGCTTGTCGATCCGCTTGCCGTCCATGTCGAGGACCTCGACGCGCCAGCCCTCGATGTCGAAGGTCTCTCCCTCGCCGGGGATGCGGGCGAGGCGTTCCAGCGCGAGGCCGGCGGCGGTGTTGAAGTCGCCTTTCACCTCCTTCAGGCCGAGCTTGCCGGACAATTCCTCGATCGCCACGCGGCCGTCGACCAGCCAGGAGCCGTCGGCACG
>JBFWWQ010000177.1:0-7311 GCA_050246095.1 Pseudorhodoplanes sp. | reverse complement strand
CGATGGCGGCGACGATCTGCGCCGGCTTGCCGAGCTGCTGGCCGTCGATCAGCAGATAGCCGAGGCCTTCCGACGCCCCCATGAACTCGGCGGCGACGACGAACATCCAGCCGAGCCCCAGTCCCGAACGCAGCGACACGATATAGGCGGGCAGCACCGCGGGCAGCAGGATGCGGCGCACCAAAGCCGGACCGGACAGGCGGAAGGCGCGGCCGACCTCCACGATCTTGCGGTCGACCGACAGGATCGCGCCCATGACGCCGAGATAGACCGGGAAGAACACCCCGACCGCGATCAGCGTGATTTTCGACGCCTCGAAAATGCCGAGCCACAGGATGAACAGCGGCACCCAGGCGATCGAGGGGATGGCGCGCAGGGCCTGCAGGGTCGGATCGACCAGCCGGCGCGTGAGCGCGGAATAACCGGCCACGGCGCCGAGCAGCGTGCCGGCGGTCACCCCGATGCCGAAGCCGGCCAAGACGCGCATCAGCGTCACCGCGGTGTGGCGCCACAATTCGCCGGTGCGCGCGAGCTCGTACAGGGTCTGGAAAATCACCGAGGGCGGCGGGACCAGCCGCCCGTTCGCCCAGCCGCTGCGCACCGCCAGCTCCCAGCCGAGCGCCAGCGAAACCGGCAGTATCAGGCCGAGCAGCACATGCCACAGGCGCAGCGGCCGCACGCCGCGGCCGGCGCCGGTTTGCTCGATCGGTTCGACGGCGACGGTCATCGGGACAGAAGACATGGTCGGCTCACGGAATGCAATGCGGCGCCTCCGGTCAAGGCATCACGCCATCCTTCGAGGCTCGGGCTCCGCCCTCGCGCCTCAGGATGACGTGATGTGTCGTGACCACCCGCGTCGTCTTCGAAGGAGGACGACGCGCAGCCGCCTCAGTTCGTCAGCGGCACGCGGTCGTCGATCAGCGCGTCGACCGTCGCCTTGACGTCCACATTGGCCGGGATGACGCCGGCCTTCTGCAGCGCCAGGCCGGCTTCCAGGATCGAGCTCTTCTGCGGCGCGCCGATCTTGGAATGGGTCAGCTCGGTGCGCTCCTTGAGCTGCTTCTCGACCACCGCGTCCGGAAGCTTGGTCACCCCGATGAAGGTCTTCTTCACGACGTCCGGATTGGCCAGCGAGTATTTGCGGGCCTCCTCATAGACCTTCAGCACGCGCTGCACGAGATCGGGATGGTCCCTCAGGAAATCCTCGCGCACGTTCAGGATGCCCCAGGTGTTGGCGTCCTTGTTGCGGTAGAACAGCCTGGCGCCGTCCTCCACTTCCGCCGCCGCCATCATCGGATCGAGACCGGCCCAGGCATCGACGTCGCCGCGGATCAGCGCGGCCTTGCCGTCGGGATGCTGCAGCAGAACCGGCGTGATGTCCTTGTCGGTCAGCCCGACGCTGAGCAGCGCGCGCACCAGGAAGATGTGCGGGTCGGTGCCGCGGGTGACCGCCACGCGCTTGCCTTTCAGATCCTCGATCTTGGCGATCTTGGAATCCTTGGTCGTCACCAGCGCCGTCCATTCCGGACGCGAATAGACGTAGATCGACTTGATCGGGTTGCCGTTGATCTTGCCGACCAGCGCCGCGGAGCCCGCGGTCGAGCCGAAATCGATCGAGGAGGCGTTGAGGAATTCCAGCGCCTTGTTGGAGCCGAGCGTCTGCACCCAGCGGATCGTGATCCCGTCCTTCTCGAATTCCTTTTCGAGCAGGCCCTTGTCTTTGAGCACCATCGAGACCGGGTTGTAGGTCGCCCAGTCGATGCGCAGTTCCTTCGGCTTGTCGGCGGCGGATGCGCCGGCCGTGAGACCGAGAACGAGGGCGGACGCGATCAGCGCACGCCGGGAAAGATGCGATATCATGACTTACCTCCACAGAAGGCCGGCGCACCGAAATGCGCGTGACCGGTTGATGATGGAGGCGGGGTTTTGTTCCCGCCTGCCCGTCAGCTTTGCTTGCGACGGGGCAGGCCCCGACCGCTTTAGCTGCATTTGTTAAGCGCCCGCAAGCTGCTCGCTCAAATCGGCGCTGGGTATTGAATTAAAAGCGGAATCCGCTTCCGGTCAACGAGAAAGTTATTGCCCCTTCGCGCCCGCAGGCAGCGCATCCTTCCCCGCGAAATCGCCGCCCCGGCCATTTCCTTCTCTTGAAGCGGCCGCGGAGCCGTGACACGCATAGTCCCGCACCGCCATCCGGCAGGCCCATGCTGCAGACCATCGCGCCCGCGCACGACGCGCACGACATATTCGACGCCCCCGCCGTCGCGGGCGAGATCGAACGCCTGGCGCTCAAGCACGAAGGCAGCGAGCTCGAATTGCGCAGCGCCGTCGCCCAGCATCTCAAGCGCGCGCTGAATGCCGGCCGCGCCAAGGCCGAACAATTGCTGCTCAAGGACCGGCACGGCCGGCGCTGCGCCGCGCGGCTGTCGCATATGCAGGACGAGATCATCCGCGTCCTGTACGAGTTCGTGTGCAAGCATCTGTATCCGCCGCTCAATCCTTCCGAGGCCGAGCGCATGGCGGTGGTCGCGACCGGCGGCTACGGGCGCGGCCTGCTGGCGCCGGGCTCCGACATCGATCTTTTGTTCCTGCTGCCCTACAAGCAGACCGCCTGGGGCGAGTCGGTCGCCGAAACCATCCTGTATTGCCTGTGGGACATGGGGCTGAAGGTCGGGCACGCCACGCGCTCGGTCGACGAATGCCTGCGCCAGTCGAAAGCCGACATGACGGTGCGCACCTCGATCCTGGAGGCGCGCTTTCTGCTCGGCGACCGCAAGCTGTTCGACGAACTGATCGAGCGCTTCGACAAGGTCATCGTGCAGAACACCGCCGCCGAATTCGTCGCCGCCAAGCTCGCCGAGCGCGAGGAGCGGCTGCGCAAGACCGGCCAGTCGCGCTACCTGGTCGAACCGAACGTGAAGGACGGCAAGGGCGGCTTGCGCGACCTGCACACGCTGTTCTGGATCGGCAAATACGTCTACCGCGTGCGCAGCGTGGAGGAGCTGGTGGATCGCGGCGTGTTCGATCCCGAGGAGCTGCGGCTATTCCGGCGCTGCGAGGACTTCTTCTGGTCGGTCCGCTGCAACATGCATTTCGTCACGCACCGCGCCGAAGAGCGCCTGTCCTTCGACATCCAGCGCGAGATCGCGCAGCGGCTCGGCTATACCGAGCGGCCCGGCATGAAGGACGTCGAGCGCTTCATGAAGCATTACTTCATCAGCGCCAAGCATGTCGGCGACCTGACCGCGATCCTGTGCGCGGCCCTGGAGGAAAGCCAGACCAAGAGCGCGCCCTCGCTCGGGCGCATGTTCGCCAAGCTGAAGCCGCGCAAGGGCCGCACCACGTTGCGCGAATCCGACGATTTCGTGGTCGACAACAACCGCATCGGCATCGCCGACCCGGATGCCTTCTCGCGCGACCCGGTCAACCTGATCCGCATCTTCCATCTGGCGCAGAAGCACAACCTCGCCTTCCATCCCGACGCCATGCGCGCGGCCACGCGCTCGCTGAAGCTGATCGGGCGCAAGCTGCAGGAGAATCCGGAAGCCAACCGGCTGTTTCTCGAAATCCTCACCTCGAAGAACGATCCCGAGACGGTGCTGCGCCGCATGAACGAGGCCGGCGTGCTCGGCGCCTTCGTGCCCGCTTTCGGGCGCATCGTCGCGATGATGCAGTTCAACATGTACCACCACTACACGGTGGACGAGCATCTGCTGCGCTGCATCGGGATCATGAACGACATCGAGCGCGGCGGGAACGAGGAATATTCGCTGGCCAACGATCTGGTGCGCACGCTGCAGCCGCGGCAGCGCGAATTGCTGCGGGTGGCGCTGTTCCTGCACGACATCGCCAAGGGCCGCATCGAGGATCATTCGATCGCCGGCGCGCGCGTCGCGCGGCGATTCTGTCCGCGGCTGGGGCTGAGCGCGGCGGAGACCGAACTCGTCGCCTGGCTGATCGAAGTGCATCTCGTGATGTCGACCACCGCGCAGTCGCGCGACCTGTCCGACCGCAAGACCGTCGAGACCTTCGCCGGCGTGGTGCAGTCGCTGGAGCGCATGAAGCTGCTGACCATCCTGACCACCGCCGACATCCGCGCCGTCGGCCCCGGCGTATGGAATTCCTGGAAGGCGCAGCTATTGCGCACGCTGTATTACGAGACCGAGCCGGCGGTCACCGGCGGCTTCTCCGAGATCGACCGCGCCCGCCGCGTCGAAATGGCGACGGCCGAGTTCCGCGCCCAGCTCAAGGACTGGGCGGCGGCGGAGATCGACGCCTATATCGCGCGCCACTATCCGGCCTATTGGCTCAAGGTCGACCTGCCGCACAAGCTCGCGCATGCGCAGCTGCTCCGGCGCGCGGCGAATGAGGGGCGCACGCTGGTGGTCGAGCATTCGTTCGACAAGACGCGCGGCGTGACCGAGCTCACCGTGGTCGCGCCCGACCATCCGCGGCTGCTGTCGATCCTCGCCGGCGCCTGCGCCGCCTCCGGCGCCAACATCGTGGACGCGCAGATCTACACCACGACCGACGGGCTCGCGCTCGACACCATCGCGGTGACGCGCGAATTCGAGCAGGACGAGGACGAGAGCCGGCGCGCCCTGCGCGTCGCCGAGACGCTGGAAAAGGCGCTGCGCGGCGAGATCCGGCTGCCGGAGGTGATCGCGCATCGCGGCACCGGCAGGAGCCGGCTGCGCGCCTTCGCGCTGGAGCCGGAAGTGCACATCAACAACGACTGGTCGAACCGCTATACCGTCGTGCAGATCAGCGGGCTCGACCGGCCCGGCCTGCTTTACGAGCTGACCGCGACGCTGTCGAAGCTCAATCTCAACATCACCTCCGCGCATGTCGCGACCTTCGGAGAACGGGCGGTGGACGTGTTCTACGTCACCGATCTGCTCGGCGCGAAGATCGGCTCCCCCACCCGGCAGGCCGCGATCAAGCGTGCGCTGCTGCAGGTCTTCGCCGAAAAAAATTCCGCCAGGGACGCGAAGGCGGCGGCGCATTAAAGCACGTTCGTTTTACATGGAATCGGAACGTGCTTTAGATTCCTTTGTTCGATCGCATTTTCTTGACGCGAACCGGTACCCACTTCGCTCGAAAATGCTCTAGGCCGCACGCAAACGAAAGGCGCCGGAGCCTCGCGGCCCCGGCGCCCGTCGCGATCCGCGGATCGCTTACTTCTTGTTGGCGAGCGCGACCGTCGCTTCCCAGGCCTTGCGCGGCTGCATCAGGCCGTCGCGCACGAAGTTCGCGCTCAGTTCGTTGGAATTGGTCTTGGTGGTGTCGACCTTGGCCGGCGCGGCCGGAGCCTTCTTCTTCGCCGCCAGAGCGGCGGATGGCGCGGCCGCAACCATCAGAACGGCAAGCAAAAGAGCGCCCTTGCGCATAGTGAAATCCCCCAACCTTGTTTCCTCGCCGGAATTGTTCCGGCGGACAGATGATGCACAGAATCGGCGCCGTGCCTACGAGAAACGGCGCCATTCCGGCACTTTTCATCGCTTCACCGGCACGGCCGGGCCGGCTTAACCGCCCCTTAAAGCGCGCCTTCTAGCGTCGGGCCGCGGGTGGGCTCGGCGGCGAGGGGTAAAGCGTGTTCTGGGATCGGCTGCGGCCGCGCGGCAAGCGCAAGGCGAAGGACCGCGGCCGCGGCCGCCTCGACCTGCGGCTGAGCGCGGCCGACCGCGCCGGCGGCGGCGAGCGCACCGGCAGTGCCGGCCGAACCGGCAACAGCGAGCGCCGCACGGGCGAGGGCCGCGCAAAACCCGCTTCCGGTCCGGGGAAGAAGAAGCGCGCGCAGCCGCGCCGCTCCCCGCTCCGCCGCGTCGCCTATTGGGGCATGGTCGCCTGCCTGTGGGTCGCGATCGCCGGCGTCGCCGGCTTCGTCTATGTCGCCGCGCATCTGCCGCCGATCCAGTCGCTGGAAGTGCCCAAGCGCCCGCCCTCGATCCGCATGGCCGGCCTCGACGGCCGCGTCTTCGCGACCCGCGGCGACAGCGGCGTCTCGGCGACGCTGACCGAATTGCCGCCGCACGTGCCGCAGGCCTTCATCGCCATCGAGGACCGCCGCTTCCTTTCCCATCACGGCGTCGACCCCGCCGGCATCCTGCGCGCGGCGGCCGCGAATATTCTGCGCCGCGGGGTCGCGCAGGGCGGCTCGACCATCACCCAGCAGCTCGCCAAGAACCTGTTCCTGACCCAGGACCGCAATCTGACCCGCAAGATCCAGGAAGCCGTGCTGGCGCTGTGGCTGGAGCGCAAGTTCACCAAGACGCAGATTCTCGAACTCTATTTGAACCGCGTCTATTTCGGCGCCGGCGCCTACGGCATCGAGGCGGCGGCGGAGCGCTATTTCAACAAGCCGGCGAAACAGCTCACGGTCGCCGAGGCCGCGATGCTGGCGGGCCTGGTCAAGGCCCCCTCGCGGCTCGCGCCGACGCGCAACCTGGCCGGCGCGCAGGAGCGCGCCCGGACGGTAGTCGCGGCGATGGCGGAGCAGAATTTCATCGGCGAGAAGGCCGCGCAATTCGCCATCGCCCAGCCGGCGCGCGTGATCCGCAACAGCCATTCCGGCGCGGTCAACTATATCGCCGACTGGATCATGGACGTGCTCGACGACCTGGTCGGGCGCATCGAGGACGACATCCTGGTGGAGACCTCGATCGATCCGCTGCTGCAGGCGGCGGCGGAGAAGGCGATCGTCGACGACCTCAATGCGCGCGGCGAGAAGAACAACGTCTCGCAGGGCGCGCTGGTGGCGATGACGCCGGACGGCGCGGTGCGCGCGCTGGTCGGCGGGCGCAATTACGCCGACAGCCAGTTCAACCGCGCGGTCGCCGCCAAGCGCCAGCCGGGCTCGGCGTTCAAGCCGTTCGTCTACCTCACCGCGATCGAGAGCGGGCTGACGCCCGACACCGTGCGCGAGGACAAGCCGATCGCGCTGAAAAACTGGAAGCCGGAAAACTACACGCACGAATATTTCGGGCCGGTGACGCTGACGCAGGCGCTGGCCATGTCGCTCAACACCGTCGCGGTGCGGCTGACGCTGGAGCTCGGGCCCGCATCCGTCGTGCGCACCGCGCACCGGCTCGGCATCGCCTCCAGGCTCGAGCCCAATGCCTCGATCTCGCTCGGCACCTCGGAAGTCTCGATGATCGAGCTCGTCTCCGCCTTCGCTCCCTTCGCCACTGGCGGCATGGCGGTGATCCCGCATGTCGTGCAGGGCGTGCGGCGCGCCGACGGGCGCCTGATCTACCAGCGCCAGCCGCAGAATCTCGGCCAGGTCGTCGATCCGGACGCGGTCGCCATGATGAA
>JBFWWQ010000176.1:0-7357 GCA_050246095.1 Pseudorhodoplanes sp. | reverse complement strand
GGTCGCGGCGGGCAGGGCGGACAGCGCCAGGAAACCGATAGCGGCGGTCGCGCAAGCGGAATGACGGATTGAAAACATTGCCGGATCCCCTGTCTTGAAAGGGCTGCCGTTGAAAACCCGGCTTTTCGCCCTGTTGAATGACGCAGCCTTCTGTCGCGCCGGACCGCAAACAGGTTCGAAGCTAGCAAAAGCGTCTTGCAGGAAGGTTGCAGCGATCCGGCCCGGCGGGGGGCGCCGCCAGGTCGAATCCGGGTCGAACCCGCCGGCTCGGCGCACGCCGTCAGGATGGCTTGCGACGCAGGACCGCAGGCTCGGATTCGGTGTCCGGCTCCGCAAAAGCGGGACGTTCTGGCTTGCCCGGCTCGGGGACGTCCGGCGGGACGAGCTGCGATCCGCGTTGCTGTTGCAGGGCCTGAGGAATGGCTTCGTGGCGCCAGGAGACCTGTGCTGACATGGCCGCCTCCTCGGAATGTCACATGCTCCGCCTCAAATGCGGCGAGCGCGCGACAGTTCCGGGCCGACGCCAAATATGTTTGCGGCTCACCGCTTGCGGCAGATGAACAGGCCCTCGGCCAGACGGAAGGTCAGCGCGCTGTCGGGGCCCGACACGTCGAGGAACTTTTGCACCGCATCGCCGGCCTCGCGCAGCAGGCCGCGCAGCAGCCGCTTCATGGTGGCGTCGTGGCGTCCGGCCCAGCTTTCGAATTCGATCGTCTTGCGCAGCATTTCCTCGTGCGCGACGGAAAACCCCTGCGCTTCGAGGGCCTGATGCCATTCCGGCATGGTCCAGGCGCGCAGATGGCTGGGATCGCGCAGGCGCTCGAAACCGTTCACGAAATCGCCGATGCGGCCCTCCGGCGCGACATTGTCCACCAGTCCGAACACACCGCCCGGTTTCAGCACGCGCCAGACCTCGGCGAGAAAGTCAGGAATGCTGTCGAAATGGTGCGGGGCGATGCGGCTGGTCACGCCGTCGAAGCTGCCGTCCTCGAAGGGCAGCGCTTCCGCCTTGGCGTAGGTGACGCGGATATTGGCGAGCTGGCGCTGCTTCGCCTGCTCGCGCACCACCGCCATCATCTCGTCGGTGATGTCGGTGGCCCAGACGCGCGCGACATGCGGGGAGAAGGCGTAAGCCGTATGGCCGGCGCCGGTCGCCACGTCGAGCAGGTGCCAGTTCGCCTGCGGCTGCATCAGGGACACCAGCTTTTCCAGGCTGGCGCCTTTGGCGTGCGGCGCGCTGGTCAGGTAATGCTGGGCGGTACGGCCGAATTCTTCCTGGACCAGCGACTTGTTCATGGCTTCCTCCTGCGTCCGATCCGGTCTTATCGGCCAAAGCGGCGCGCGCGCCAATATTGGCGTCATGAGGGCGGCCGCCCGCGCTTTTGCGCCGTAAAGGCGTTTCCGGGCGGCCGTTGCACGGCCGCAACACGTCTTAAAAGAAATGGTTAACGCCTCGACTCCCTGTCGGTATTGGCTTCTAAATGGGCATGGCGCGGGGCGAATCTGGTCGCCGGCGCGATGCCGTCGGGCGAACCCGTCCGGGACAATTGATGGGGGCTTCAATGAAGAAGGTTTTGCTCGCGGCTGCGGCCGTGATGCTGGCGGTCAGCCTGGGCGGGGGCGTGGCAGAGGCCGCGAAGAAGAAGCGCGCCAAGGTCGTGGTGACGCCGCCGGCGGTCGCCGTGTGGTACCAGCCCTGGACCTGGCCGCGCGCCTGGCCGGCCTGGCCGTTCCCGATGCTGCAGACGCAGCGCGACCCCAGGCTTGAGACCGCCAATGTCGTCGTCGGCGCGGGCTCGCTCGGCGCCTATTACGTCATCCGCCACGACAGCCCGATCGCGCACAACCCGGCAACCGCCGCCTTCGTGCTCTCCACCATCGGCTGCGCGGCCGCCTCCCCGATCATCGGCACGCTCGCCGTGAATCGTCCGCTGACGATGCGCGAGGTCTATGTCTCCACCGGCAATTGCTTCCTGCCCTTCGTGGGCGGATGGATGATGAATGCCTGGTTCGACCGCAACGGCTGGAAATAACCGTACCGGTCTCCCGAAATGAGAAAGCCCGGCCGCGAGGCCGGGCTTTCTGTTTGACCGGGAAGCGCGTTCGTCGCGTTTTCGAGCGAAGCGGGTACCGGTTCGCGTGAAGAAAACGCTTCGGTGCGCAAATCCTATCGCGTGCCGACCGAGTCGCAGGACTCGAAGCGACCGTAGCCGAGATCGCTGACGCACTGGCCGATCGACTTGCGCCAGGCATATTCACCCGGATAGCCGGGCGGTCCGATATAGCCGAAGGAAGGCACGATGCCCCGCGCGCGGTAGCGCGCATAGGGATCGGTCACGACCACCTTGGCCTTCTTCTTCTTGGCGGAGAATTCGAGCTGGGAAGCGGCGACCGCGCGCAGACCGTCCTCGCTTGCCGAGGCCGGCTGGAGCGGCGTCGCGACCAGCGCCGCTGCCGCGATCGCAGCCAGAGCTGTCCATGCAGTTTTCATCGTGGCACCTTTTGCTCACCGTGGGATTAAGCGGCGCGCCGCTCGCGCACCGCGTTCGCTTGCACTTGTCCCCTTAGGTGTGAACCCGGATCGGCATATTCAACCACAAGCTCGGTGTCGCGGTCACGACTTCGTGTCGCTTCACGCCGCGATATCGACCGGCTTGCGCTCCGCCGCGAGCCATTCCTCGCTTTCGGCCAAAGCCAGCCACCCGCTGCGCATTTTCAGCAATTGCCTCCGATCCGATCCGCTCGGCGCGGCAGCGGCCAGCATTCCGCAATAATAGGCGTTTTGCCGGCATTGCCTCGCTTTCGAGGGCGGCAGATCGGACGCTTTCGGCATCGGCAGCTCCACGTTGCATTTCTTCTCGCAGTGCAACGCGCGGGCGGCGCGGCGGTTCCGCCGGCCTGCCCGCGAACCGTCCTGTCACCGCGGTGACAGGCCGGGCGGTGCAGGCGAGGTGAGCCGCGGGGACGGGGCGGGGGCCTTGCGTCCTTCGCTCGGTTGACAGCGGGACCGCGTCCGACAAGAAGAGCGGATTGCGTCGCGGCGTCGGATCACGTCAGGCATGGATCGCAGCATGGATGCAGCGCAGGAGGATGCGCAGGAGCGCGCGGACCGGCTTGAGACGGTCCGCTACACCTATCGTCCGTCGCTGCTCGGCTCGCCGTGGGAATTCGAGGTCACGCCGCAGACGCTGAACTTCCAGGTCGGCCGGCGGGGCGGGCAGATTCCCTATCGCGACATCCAGCGCATCCGCATGGCCTACCGCCCGGTCACGCTCGCCGGCCACCGCTTCCTGACCGAGATATGGTCGAAGAACATGCCCAAGCTGCCGGTCGCCTCGACGTCATGGAAGAACATGATCGAGCAGGAGCGGCTGGATGCGCCGTACCGCGCCTTCCTGCTCGCGCTGCATCGCAAGCTCGTCGAGCATGGCGCGACGCCGCTGCTGCAGGCCGGCAGCCCGGCCTTTCTGTACTGGCCGGGCGTGATTATCTTTGCCGCGCTGGCGCTCGGCATGGCCGGACTGGCGGTGCGCGGCCTGCAGACCGGCGCGTTGGCCGGCGCCGCCTTTGTCGGGGCGTTCTTTCTGCTTTTCCTGTGGCAGGTCGGCGGCTTCTTCCGGCGCAACCGGCCGGGAATCTACCGCGCCGATGCGCTGCCGGCCGCCGTCCTGCCGAAGTGACGTCTCAGCGGCGCACCACCAGCACCGAGCAATTGGCGTAGCGGACGACGTGGCCGGCATTGGAGCCGAGAAAATAGCTGCGCATGTCGGGCCGGTGCGAGGTCATCACGATCAGGTCGGCGGGCATCGCCTTCGCCTCCTCGATCACCTCGTGATAGATGCCGCCCTGCCGGATCGCGGTGGAAATGCGGTCCGGCGTGAGCCCGCATTCGCGCGCCATCGCCGCCAGCGTGTCCTCCGCCGTCTTGCGCTGCTGCACGTCGAAATCCGGCGGCACGTATTCCGCCAGCATGACCGGCGTCATCGGCAGCACGTTGATGAGGCGCACCGAGCCGGAAGTCGGGCGGGAAATCGCCACGGCGGTCTCGATGGCCGGCTTGGCGATTTCGGGTTCGGCGATATCGACCGGAACCAGGATGTTCTTGAACATGCGGCCACCTCGCTGCGCCGGGCGCCCGCGCATTTTGCCACAGCCGGCACGGTGAATAGAAGGCAAATTCTCGCGTCAGGCGGCGGGTTCGGCGAGCGAGCGGGGCGTGACGAAGCGATCGAGATGCCCGGTGCCGGGGCGGATGCCGCGCCAGTTCTCGTTCGGGAAATCGATCACCGCGAGCGCTCCGGTCGGCATCTTGTCGTGCAGGCGCGCATGCGCGTCGCTGTCGCCGGGACGCACCAGCGCCAGGGCGAGTTCGTGCAGGCCGGGATTGTGGCCGACCACGAGCAGCGTGCGCGCGGCCTCGGGCGCCTCGCGGATCAAGGCGAGCAGCGTATCCGGCTCGGCCTCGTAGATGCGCGGATCGAGATTTTCCGTCGGCGCCTTGGCGAAGGCCTGCGCCACCAGCGCGAAGGTCTGGCGGGTGCGCAGCGCGGGCGAGACCGCGGCGCGGTCGGGGTGCAGGCCGTGTTCCGCCATGTAGCGGCCGATGCGCGGCGCCGCGGCGCGGCCGCGCGGATTGAGCGGGCGGTCGCGATCCCGCCTGGCGGGTTCCGACCAGTCGGATTTGGCGTGACGCAGCAGGATCAGGCGGCGCATCGGGTCCGTCTTGGGCTGTCGATTTTCCGGCGGAGGCAGTCTAGTGGAGCGGATTTGACATTCGCTACCCCCCAGCCGCAGGCTCGCAAAGCGAATGTCAAATCCAAAGCTCCACTAGAATCCGATATTTGCTAGTGGTTTTTTGATTCTAACATTTGCAAAAGAACCCGCCGAGAAGGGATGCAAATGTTAGAATCGAGCCACTAGCATCGCGACCCCGCCGCCCGTATGCCCGAGAATGACGCAATTGCCGCAATGAACTTGCCCGACGAAAGCGCTTTCGGAGACAGCTTGTTCGCCGCCACGCGCGTCGCCGCGCCGGAGCGGCCGCGGCTCGCTTTCGACCAGGACGTGGAGGTCTGCGTCGTCGGCGCGGGGCTTGCCGGCTTGACGGTCGGGCGCGAGATCGCCCGCCGCGGCTGGTCGGTGGCGATCCTGGAGGCGCGCCGCATCGCCTGGAACGCTTCCGGCCGCAATACCGGCTTCGTGCTGCCCGGCTTCGCGCAGGAGCCGCGCGCGCTGATGCAGCGCGTGGGCTCGGACCGCGCCAAGCGGCTCTGGGCTTTGTCGCAGGCCGGCGTCGATTACGTGCGCGACACCATCCTGGAAACCAACATGCCCGGTATCGAGCGCCAGGGCGGCTGGCTGCAGGTCTCCAAGCGCGATGCGCCGCGCGAGATCGCCGCGGATGCGCGGATTTTCGGACAGGAATTCGGTGCGGCGGTCGAGATGTGGCCGACCGCGCGCGTGCGCGAGAGCCTGAAGTCGAACCGCTATTTCCAGGCGATCCATTTCCGCGATGCGTTCCACATCCATCCGCTCAATTACGCGCTCGGGCTGGCGGCGGCGGCGGAGGAGGCCGGCGCGCGCATTTTCGAGAATTCGCCGGTGACCGCGATCGATCCGGCGGGAATCCGCAAGCGCGTGGTCACGCCGGGCGGCCGCGTGCGCGCCGGCACCATCGTGCTCGCCGGCAATGTGCATCTCGGTCCGCTGGTGCCGGAAATCGCCGACACGCTGCTTCCGCTGACGACCTATGTGGTGGCGACCGAGCGTCTCGGCGAGCGCCTGGCCGCGGCGATCGATTTCCGCGGCGCCGTCAGCGATACGCATCGCGCCGACAACCATTACCGCATCGCGCAGGGCGACCGCCTGGTCTGGTGCGGGCGGCTCACCGCCTGGGATGGCAGGCCCGGCCGCGTGAAGAAGGGCCTCGCGCGCGACATCGCCCGCACCTTCCCGCAGCTCGGCAAGGTCGAGATCGAATATGCCTGGTCGGGCACGCTCGGCACCCCGGTGCACCGCATGCCGCAGATCGGCGAGGTGCTGCCGGGCCTGTGGATCGCCAGCGGCTTCGGCGGGCACGGGCTCAACACCACGGCGATGGCGGGCAACCTGATCGCGCGCGCCGTGGTCGAGGGCAGCCGCACCTGGCGCCTGTTCTCGCCCTACGAGCTGATCTGGGCCGGCGGCGCGCTCGGGCGCGCCTCCGCGCAGGCCGGCTATTGGGCGCAGCGGCTCGGCGAGACGCTGTCGGCGCGCTTCTCGCGGCGGCGCGAGGTGAAGCGCGCCGTGGCGTCCGACCGGCAGGAGCGGCGCGCTGCGGCGACCTGGGAAATGCTGCGCAAGGTCGAGGCGCGCGAGCATGCGGCGGCTCTGGCCCCCGGGCGCGGCGAAATCCCCGCCATGCCCCCTGCCGACACCGCGCCGGAGCCGCAAGCCGATGCCGCCGCCACTGCGCCGGAAGCGGTCCTCGACGCTGTCGCTCCGGAGACGGCTGCGTCCGAACAGCAGGCGGAGAAACAGGCGTGACCGGCCGGCCGGTGGCGGGCCTGCATGCGCGGCTGTTATTCGCTGCCGCGCTGGCGCTGGCGCTGGCGCTCGCGGGCTGCGGCGGGGGCACCACGGCGCAGAATCCGGCCGACGCCAAGCTGGAAAAGCCGACCAAGGTCTTTGTCGCTCCGCTCGATGCGGCGCCCGATCTGCCGCCGGTCGATCCGGTGCTGGCGGCGCGGCTGCGGCGCGATTTGCCGGGCCTGACCGACGACGCCGCGCAGATCGAAGCCCTGCGCCGGTTCGACGCCGCGGTCGTCGAGGCGCTGGTCAGCACGCTGCGCGCCGGGGGCCTGGAGGCCGTGCCGGGCGGCGGCGAGCGCCTGATGGCGAGCGATGTCGGCCTGATGATCAGCGGCAAGCTGCGCGCCGATGCCGGCACGGAGCCGGGCGGCCGCGCGCGCCGCGCCGGGGCTGTGCGCGTCGCCGGCGATTTCACGCTGATCTATTACGCCAACACCCAGGTTTCGCGGCCGGTCCTGACGTTTGCGACCGAGGCGCAGCCGGTCGGCGCGGCCAGTGCCGCGCGCCCGCCCGCCGGCGCCGCCGGAACGCGGCTGTCGCCGGAAGTGGATGCGTCGGCGCGCCAGATCGGCCGCGCGGCGGGCGAGCGCGTCCTCGGCTTCGCCGCCGAGAAGGGCTGGATCAAGGCGCCGGCGGTCGCGGCAACGCGGCGCTGATGCCTCAGCGGCCGTCGCGGCGCGCCATGAACGCGAGCCGCTCGAACAGATGCACGTCCTGCTCGTTCTTCAGGAGCGCGCCGTGCAGCGGTGGGATCAGCTTCTTGGGATCGCGCTCGCGCAAGAGGTCC
>JBFWWQ010000175.1:0-7420 GCA_050246095.1 Pseudorhodoplanes sp. | reverse complement strand
TCAAGGTGCGCGAATTCGCCGCCTTCACGCCTGATAACGATCCGCTCGGCGAACACGACTTCGGCGCGATCGAGCAAGACGGCGTCGGCACGGTTTTCTGGAAGATCGACTACTACGATCCGGACTACCGTTGCCATAGCGCCGATCCTGCCGATCCGAAGGTCACGCGCCGCGTCCTCACCATCCTCCTGGCGGATGAATATTGATAAGCCGCCAGAGCTGCTGCCTAAGGGCAGCAGCATCGTGTCGTATGACGCCGCCTGCGCAGCGCGTGAACGCTCGCGCCTCGCCATCAATATTCCGCGGCGTTTGCTACCCCGAGCCACAGACTCTTAGGTGCCAACGCCCGGAAACAGGTGAACGAAGATCGGTTTCACGGCGAAGTCATAGAGGAGCGAAATCACAATGGTCGTGACAATGCCGCCGAAGAAGCTGAAGACATATCCGCGCCACACTTCTCGTTGGGTGGGAAGACCGAGAGCCATGCGCACGGTATGAACATCGAGACCGGCAAGCGTCTTCAGCTGGTTCTGTTGCGTCTCTAGCGTCTTATTCTCAGCAGCGCGGCGCCGTACCGATTCCTCGATCTCCGCCAGTTCCTTCCGGTTTGTTTCCGCTACCGCTTTCAGCTCATCGACGGCAGCCAACGCATCCGCAAGATTGTCCCGTGCCAATTCTATTTTCCGGATTCGCTCATCAAGCGTCGCCTCCAATCCAAGGAGGCGCTCAAGTGGTTTGCGCGGTATGGGTAGCAGCGCCCGGATCACGTCGATAATGAGATCGGCAAACGGGATGCCAATTCGAGATACTGCCGCCGTTATGTCGACCATGGATATTCCCCACGTTTTGTAAATCGCAGGTCCAGAATAACCTATCAGAAAGAACCGAATAGCGCCCGTAGGCACTTCACATGCCCCGACTGTCGAGGGTTTCCATAGGTCTAAGTGGGTTTTTTTGCGTTCCGCAAGATGTGTGCCCGTAAACGGGCACGGAAGGGCGGTGCATCTTTGATGCACCGGCAAGGGGGTCACTGCGTACCCCCGTTGCATCCCCCGGGCTAAGCGGCGTGAGCCGCCACTGGCTCGTGCAAATGGTAAACTTGGCCAGCGCGCTAGGCCGACCGGCTGCGGTTGAAGCTACAGCGAAGGCGGACGCCCCCGGAAGCGACAGGCTGACGCCGCTTTTCCTTCATGCGGCGAGCGGACCGCCGGCGGTGTTTGGATGCATCGGTGCCTGCCTTGGACCGGGCGCGCGCTGTCTCATGTTCGATACCCGCGCTGGCGGCATAGATCGCGAACAGTCCCAAGCCTTCTTGCGTACTTATGTCGATCAACGACGCATGGCCGGAGAGCACTTGCAAGGCAATACCGCTGGCTCGCAGCTGGCGTGCGAGGTCCATCAGATGGATGGGGTCGCGGCCCAACCGGTCGACCTTCCACACGCTCAATGTGTCGCCGGTCGAAAGAGCTGACAGCGCGATCTGCAGGCCGCGTCTTGTCGCATCATGGCCGGAAGCGATCTCGGAGATAATGAAATCGCATCCCGCGTCGAATAGCGCACGATACTGCAAGTCCAGGCGTTGGCGCTTGGTCGAAATGCGAGCATAGCCAGCTTTCATCGGTCAGACGCTCTTTCCGGTGAAGTTAGGCTCAATCGCGCGCCCTCTTTTTTTGGGTGGTCGGCGCACGCAGGGTAGCGCGATTCGCGCGGGTGCCTTCAGGTGTATGCAGGCGTCGCGGCTTATTTTAGCGCGTGGAAGCGGCGTACCGGATGTTCACCTGCCTGTGCAAACGAGCGCACTGATGGGACGGAATGCACCAGCACAACAAGGGGTGACGGCGCTCCTGGGCGGTTCGGTGACGACAGTGCGAATGCACTCATGTGACTCGGGCGCCGTCAGATGTCTCCGACAAGCTGCGGCGGCAGGTGCAGATATCGCGCGACCTTGCGTTTGGCGGCGATGTCAGTCCAGACGCGGTAGACCTGTTCCTCGGTGAGCGCCGCAGCGTGCGCCACCTCGGCGCGAGGGACGTCGTTGTCCAGTCCGTAGAGGCAGAGGTCCATTCCTTCATAGGGAAGCGCGAAATAGAACTCCTCCTGCGTCTGCGGCAGCGAGTAGGTGTCGGTCGTCGGCGGCCGCCGGCGCACTTCCTCCGGGACGCCCAGGCGCGCGGCGAGCTGATAGACCTGCGATTTGTAGAGATGCGCGATCGGTTTCACATCGGCCGCGCCGTCGCCGTTCTTGACGAAGAAACCCTGGTCGTATTCGAGCCGGTTCGGTGTTCCGATCACGGCATAGTTCAGCCGGTCGGCGTGATAATATTCGAGCTGCTTGCGCGTGCGCTGCTTCATGTTCGTGGTAGCGACGATGCCGTGATAGACCGGCGCCGGCAGCCGATGCTTGCGCGTCGCGCCGTCCGGGGTCTGCACCACCAGCGAGGAGATATTGTAGCCGCCGGTCGTCAGCGGACTGTCGATGACGATCTTCGAGCGCCAGCCCGATCCGTAATCCGGCTCGACCTGGCGAATGAAGGCGTCGCGGCGCTCGTAGCAGCCCATCGCGGCAAGTGCGGGCGCGATGTCTTCGACGACGCTTTGCAACCCGAATGTTTCAGCCACCAGCCGCCCGAGCCGCAGGCTCTCCGGATCGGAATCGCTCTCGGGCATGAACAGGCAGAACACGTTCTCAGGTCCAACCGCACGCGCCGCCAGCCCGGCGCAAACGCTGGAATCGATCCCGCCCGACAGGCCGAGCACCAGACCGCGCCGGCGCACTGACCCACGCAACTGGGTCCGCAGCGCCGCCGCGATGCGCTCGATCTCGGCATCGCCGTCGATCGCCAGCACGGCAATAGAGAAGTTCGGAACGTGCAGCACGGGCATCAACTCCTGTTCAGGCGACGAGGCGGCGCATGACTTTGCCGCTCGCTGTCTTCGGCAATTTCGCGCGGAATTCGACCGTCTTCGGCACCATCACGCCGGGAAGCTTTTTGGCGCAGTGGCGCAGCACGTCGCGCGAGCTCAGCCCCTTGACGCTCGGCACGACGACTGCGTGCAGGACGTGGCCGAACACGGCATCCGGCTTCGCGACGACCACCGCTTCGGCGACGCCCGGGCAATCGTGCAGCACGGCTTCGACCTGCTTCGGCGCGACTTTCTCGCCGAGGATCTTCACGATGTCGTCCTTGCGCCCGACGAAATACAGGAACCCTTCGGCATCGGTCCGAAAGATATCTCCGGTGTATAGCCAGGTTGCGCCGTGCCGCCGCCGCAGCACGAGCTCCGTGGCCGCCTTGTTCTGCCAGTAACCGCGCATCACATGCGGGCCACGTACGATGAGCTCGCCGCTCTCGCCTGAGGCCACCGGCTCGCCGGTCTCGTCCACGATCGCGATTTCAGTGCCGGGGATCGCCTTGCCCACCGAGTCCGCCTTCCGGTCAATCAGTTCGGGCGGCAGGTACGTGGCGCGCGCACACTCCGTCAGCCCATACATGGAAAAGAGCTTCGCGCCAGGAAACAGTTTGCCGAGCCTCGCGATATGCGCCGGCGGCAGCGCCGCCGCGGCATTGGTGATGTAGCGCAATTGCGGCAGGGCACCCGGTTGCAGGTCGCGCATCGCCAAAAGCATCGCCGCCATTGGCGGAACGAGCGGCAAACCGGTGACGCCTTCGGCCAGGGCGTTCTGCAATATCTCGGCCGGGAACGCGAAGTTACGCTGCAGCACAAGGCGCGCGCCGATCCTCACCGCGACCAGAAGCTGATAGAGCCCATAGGTGAAGGAGAGCGGCAGCGCCGAGAGCCCGACATCGTCGGCAGTGTTTTCGAGGTACGAGGCAATCGCGCCGGACGCGAAGTCGATGTTCGCGTGTGTCATCATCACACCCTTCGGCCGGCCGGTGGAGCCGGAGGTGTAGATGATCATCGCTAGATCGTCGTCCGTGCCGGCTGCGGCCAGGGGCCCAACGCCACCGAGGCAATCCTCGAAGATGAGCACCCCGTCCGGCAGCGCCGTCGTCGCCTGTGCCACGATCACAAGCGGCGCCCCGAGGCCGCGGCTCGCCTCATTGCAAAGCGCAGCGAATTTCGCCTGCGTCAGCACGGCGCGCGGCTGGCTGTCTGTAATGACGTAGGCAAGGCCGTCGGCCTTGACGGACGGATTGACCGGACAGATCACGGCGCCGGCCTTCAGTACGCCGAAGATCGCGACCGCGGTCTCCCAGACATTCTCCATCAGCACGATCACGCGGTCGCCGCGTCTGACGCCACGGTTGCTCAGTGATACCGCCAGCCCGTCGGACCGGGCGTCGAGCTCGCCAAAAGCAAGGCGCGTCTCGCCGGCGACCAGCGCGATCGCGGCAGGATCGCTGGCCGAGCTTCGGCGGAGGAATTCCTCGACGCGCATCGTGATCGGCCCTTAGCTTGCCATCCGCTGCGCTGGCTGCTTGCCCGCGACATAGGCCGCGATGCGCTCGATCGAATCGAGATTTGCCGGCACGATGTCGGCATCGGCGACGGCGATGCCGTAGCGCTCCTCGAGGAAGGAGACCAGCTCGAGTATGCCGGTCGAGTCGATCAGATCGTTCTCGATCAGCGACATGCTGTGGTCGAGCGGATGGCTGTCGTCGCCGAACAGGAAGTTCTCGACGATGAAGGCTCTGAGCTCGGTCTTGACGGTATCGGGCATGACGAAGGCCTCTCTAGCGGTCAGGCTGCGGGTTGGGCGACGTTGCGGCTCCCCGCAGGGGATGCGAACTCACGCATCCACAACTGGGTGGACAGGATGCCGACATAGGCGGCGTTGTCGCGGAAGCCGGCGAGCGGGCTGCGCCTGTTCTTCTCGAACAGCCGCTGCGTCGCCTGCGGATTGAACAGGCCAGTCGACTGGATCGCCGCCGGCGACAGGGCGTCGTCGAGATTCGCGTCCCCGCCGCGGAACGAGGCGCTGTCCGGCGCTCGGTAAGGCTGTTTGGACCGCTCCCGGATCGCTTTCGGCACAAGATCCGCAGCAGCCGCCTTGAGGATGTGCTTTTCGCGCAGCCCGCGCAGCTTGAGCTCGGGCGGTATCCGCGCGGCAAACTCGACCAGCCGGTGGTCGAGGAAGGGAAAGCGCGTCTCGACTCCATGCGCCATCGCCATGCGGTCGCCCTGGCTGGAGAGGATGTAGCCCGGCAGCAGGAAACGGGTTTCGAGGTATTGCGCCTGATGCAGCGGATGCCATCGGACGAAGGCCTTCGGCAAACTGGCGGCCAGCTCTTCCGCCGCGTCGTAGCCATCAAGCGTTGCCCGCAGATCGGCGGAGAAGAATATCTTCGCGCCGGTGGTCGCGCGCATACGCGGACGATGCGAGAAGAGCGGATCGCCGGCCGCGTCCGCGCCGGTCGCGAAGAAGGCGGCGAGATATTCCGGCGTCTGCTGCTTCAGAGAGGAAAGGTACGGATAGATGCGGCGGAAGAGATGCGGGCGGAAAGCGGAAGCAGGCTGGCGCGCGCAGAAGCGGCGGATGCGTGCCTCTCTGAAAATGTCGTAGCCGGCGAAGATCTCGTCGGCGCCTTCGCCGGTGAGCACAACCTTGAGGCCGTTCTCACGCACGAGGCCGGACAGGCGGAAGAGCGGCGCCGGCGCCGTACGCAGCACCGGTTGTTCCGCATGGAGTACGATCGCCGGGAAAGAGCTCGCGACGTCACCGGCGCCGCAGCGGATCGAGTGATGCTCGGTTCCTAGTGCCGCTGCCATCACCGCCTGGTGGGCGCTTTCGTCGAATGCCGGATCGTCGAAGGTGACGGCGAAGGAGCGCAGGCCCGCCGGTGCATGTCGTACGGCTAACGCCGAAATGGTCGAGGAATCCAGTCCGCCGGACAGGAAGGAGCCAACCTCGACATCGGCCCTCAGGCGGATACGCGTCGCGTCCTCGAGCAGGCCCAGGAGCGCCTCGGCGATCTCCCCTTCCCGGCGAGGATCGGGTCCGACCGCTGCTTCCGGAAAGGACAATTCCCAGTGTTGCCAGGATCGCACCTCACCGTTCTCGACCACCATCAAATGACCAGGCAGCACTTCGCTGATCCCGCGGAAGATCGTTCGCGGGGGGATCGGAGTCCACAGGGTGAAGATCTGGTCGAGCGCCAACGGATCGATCTCGGCCTCGATGCCCGGGACGGCGAGCAGCGCCTTTATCTCGGAAGCGAAGAAGAACGTGCCGCCATATTGGGCATAGAACAGCGGGCGCACGCCCATGCGGTCGCGGGCGAGCACCAGCCGGCGCCGGCGCTCGTCCCAGATGGCAAGCGCGAAATCGCCGTTCAGATGCGAGACGAAATCCGTGCCGAACTCCTCATAGAGGTGCAGCACGACTTCCGTATCGGAGGTCGAGCGGAAACGCCGTCCGCGCGCTGCGAGCATCGCGCGCAGCTCGATATGGTTGAAGATTTCGCCATTGTAGGTGATCCAGGCGCTGCCATCAGCATTCGCCATGGGCTGGGCGCCATCCGCGGAGAGGTCGATCACCGCAAGCCGACGGTGCCCCAGCCCGACACCGATCCCGACATGGACGCCCTCACCGTCCGGGCCGCGATGCGCGATCCGAGCGCACATGCGCTGGAGCAGCGCCGTGGCGTCCTCAGTGAGTACGCCTGTTCCGACATAGCCAGCTATGCCGCACACGGCAAATCATCTCCTTTGGCCGGCCGGTTCGTCAAACCGGTCCCCGATCAGTCTCGACCAGGACTCTCCAGCGAAACCGTTGAAAAAGGCTTTGCCCGATACAAACGGTTCGAGCAGAGCCGGGTCGCGTGCATGCACGATGCTCGACGATGCGTGCAGGAACATGAAGTGCCGGCCGAGCATGGCTTCAAGCAGCGCCGGCAAGGCACGGCCGCGCAGCGCCACCATGCCGCGGCTGGCCGCATCGGCCAGCATGCTGTCGATCACTACCCCTGCCTGTCCCGGCTGGAACAGGACCTGCACCACGCGGCCGACCCGACCCGGATCGCCATAGTAGAGGAAGAGGCCGAGCGGTCGGCCCTCACGCGTGATCACCTTCCGGCGCACCATCGCACCGTAATTCGCCTTGCTTTTGGATTCCGCGACCATGCGGGCGAGGCTTTCCCGGCGCCAGGCAGGCCGGACTGCAAACGCTTCGGTCAGCTTCTGGAAGAGATCGACGGTTTCGTCGTCCGCAATATCCGCGTTGGCCAAGGTGCCTTCGGGGATTTCGGCCGCCACATGCGCCCAGCTCGATGCGCGGCGCCGGAGCAGCGCGTCCACCGGTCGCGCCAGCGGCGCGAAAACACGCATCGGACCGGCCGCCGCGGCAACGAAGCCGGCTGGCCGGATCAAGCGCAGCCATTCCAGGCTGTGGTCCGGTAGCACCGAACCGCGAAGTTTGCGCCACATGGAGGTGGAGACGTCATAGGCGGTTTCGGTT
>JBFWWQ010000174.1:0-7455 GCA_050246095.1 Pseudorhodoplanes sp. | reverse complement strand
GACAGGAGCCGGCATTCGATCATACCGATCGCAACACCTTGCGCCGGATCGGCCCGCCCGAGAAGAATCCGCTGGCGCTGATCGTCGCCGCCAGACGCAAGGCATAGGCGCGCGGCTAGGACGACGCTTGCACGGGCCTCGACAGCCACTTGCGCCGCCGTCCTGCAGTCCGCACATTCGGGCAATGGACGACCGGAAACCGCGCCTTTTCTTTCCGACGCCGCGGCAGATTCACCTGCTGCTGGTCGCGGGATTTCTCTCGCTCGGCTATGCGCTCTATCTGCGCTATCTCGCGGTCGAATCCTCGACGGTCGGGCTCGTCTGCCAGGCCGGCGCGAACACATGGCTGTGCTTCACGCGCCGGATCGCGATCGCGCTGTTCACCCACGGCGTGTTCGGCTGGATCGCGCTTGCCGCCGCTTTGCTCAATCTGCTGCGCCCCTCGGTCGCCCTCTTCGCGGTCGCGCTGACCGCCGCCGGCTTCGGCATCGTGCTCTACAATGTGGCGCTGTCGGCGCTCGCGGTCAGCCTGCTGATCCTCAGTCTGGCGCGGCCCGCATCCGCAGCAGCGTGAGCGCGAACAGCACCAACAGGCCGCACAGCCATAGCGACTGCCAGTTCGCAAATCCCTCGTTGAACGCGATGTAGGGCGCCGACAGGAGCAGCAGGCCCGCGGCCGCAATCTCCGCGGCCGGACGGCGCCCCTGCGCACGCGCCTGGCACCCTGCGAGCGCCGCGAAAGGCAGGATCGCGGCGGTCATCGGCGCGAAGGGGAAATCCTTGTAGCGCGGATCGAAGACCAGCCCGAGTGCGATCTGCACGGCGAGCGCCGCGGTGACGATCAGGGCGATGCCGAGCGCGAGCGCCACGGGATCGCGCAGGCGATCTCCGGCGCGCGCGAGCACCGCTTCGAAGGCCGGCATCGGCACGCCGCGCACGAGCGCGCAGGCCGCCAGCGGCGGCGCGGCCAGCGCTGCCACGAGCATCGCGAGCGAGCGCAGCCAGCCGCCGGCGCCGAGACTCTCGATCGCCAGCCGCTCGACCGCGAGTCCGAGCAGCGCGCCGCCGGCCACGGCGATGCACAGGATTGCGCTCCAGTCCCGCAGCGGCACCGCTGCGTCGCGGCGTCGGCCGATGGCGGCGGCGCCGAAAATCACGGCCGCGAAGGCGATCCCGCCCGCCGCCTGCCACCGCCAATGCGGATGGCTGGAGAGCGGCGCGCCCCAGCCGAATTTCGGTTCGCGCGCGTCGGCATCGAGCAATCCCCAGAAGCCGCCGACCGTGCCTTCGAGCTGGCGCTTCCAGGGCTGATCGAAGGCCTCGATCAGGTTGACGCGGAAATTGTCGCGGCGCGACAGAGCGACGATTTCGTGCAGCACCTGCGCCTGGTTGACGGGCGATGGCAGCGCGCCCTCGCGCATGCGTCCCTGGCTCGGATAGCCGGTCTCGCCGATCAGGATTTCCTTGCCGGGAAACGCCGCCAGCATGCGGCGGCGGATCGAGTCGAGATGCGCCGCGGAATCGCGCGCAGCGATCGGGTGGTCTTCCCAGTAAGGCAGGATGTGGATGGTGACGAAATCGACCGCGTCGTAGATTTCGCGATGCCGCAGCCAGAATTCCCAGACATCGGCATAGGTGACCGGCACCGGCACCTGCGCTTTCACCTGGCGGATGATCTGCGCGAGATCGGGACCGGAAAGTTCGCCGCGCAGCAGCACCTCGTTGCCGACCACGATGCTCTGCACCACGTCGGGGAAGCGCCTGGCCAGCGCGACCGCGGCCTCGATTTCCTGCTGGTTGGCCCGAGGATTGCTCGACAGCCAGATCCCCTGGATCACCTTCAGGCCGTGCCGCCGCGCCACTTCCGGAATCTGATCGAGACCGTGCCGGATCGAATAGGTGCGTACGCAATCGCTGATCCGGGCGAGGCGGGCGAGATCCTGGTCGATCGCCTGCGCGGATACGCGGGTCGTGTCGTCGAGCGGCGTCTGTCCGCCGCGGAACGGCGCGTAGGAGACGCAATAAAGTTTCTGCGCGCCGCCGACCTGCAAAGCGGGCATCGCGACCGGTTTGCCGAGCCACCACCACAGGCCGGCTATCGCCAACGCTGCAAGCGCGAACAAGCCGCCCGCCCGGACTAACAAAGATGACTGATTATTCATTTCGGCTCACGGTTCTGGAAACCATGTTGCGGCAAAACGCGCAATCGTTCCGCGCGCAAAACAACGCACTGCGCTGGACAAAATCTTACGGTTTGGCAATCTCTCGACCTCGCGTGCCGCGCCGTATTCCTGACCTATTCGACGTGCAGCGTGACACGTGCGTCGCCCCCTTAACATGTGAGCGAAACGGCTCCGCCCGCAATCATGACTAGCACTCGCGTTTTGCGTCCGTTCGCGTCCGTAATCGCGCTCGGCCTCTGCCTTCTGTCCGCCGCCGCTTTCGCCCAATCGGGCGACCCCAAGGCAGCCGAGAAAGCGCGCGCCCAGACCGAAGCCGCCAAGGATGCCGCCGCCAAGGATGCGGCCAAGGACCCCGCCGCCAAGAAGGCCGACGAGGTCGCCGAGACCGCCAAGATCATGGCCGGCCCGGCCGGCAATCCGGAATGCGTCTGGCTCGGCCGGCGCGTGGTCGGCCTGCTCTACCGTGACGACCTCGATACCGCCTTCCGCCACCTCGACTTGTATGACCGGTTCGGCTGCCCCGGCGGCCATATCCAGGCGACCTTCCGCTGCGTCGTGCGCCAGGGCAGCCAGATCGACCTGAAGGCCCCGGAAAGCCTGAATGCGCGGGTGCACGGCTGCTGGGTCAATCCGGCCGCCCCGCCGGCGCCGGCCGCGGCCGCCAGTCCGCAGACCGCCGGCGGAACTTCCACACAATGAGCGCGTTGGCCCAACGACTCGATCCGGAAGTCGGAAACGCAGTAGCCATGCTTGAACACGGAACTCGTCCGCTTTATATTGCACCGCAGCAGGCGCCGGTCCCAGGGGACGGGATGGACGCCTTACTCATAGCCCCGTTGGGTTAGACCTCCATGCGTACCGTCGTTGCCGTCGTCGCGCTCCTTGCGTGCGTGCATGCCGGCTTGTGGGCGTTCGCCAAGAGCCGTATCGACGCGCCCGATTTCAACAACCAGTTCCCAAGCCTCTCCTACACGCCTTCGGAAGGTCACGCCCGCCCGGACAAACGGCCGGTCAGCGCGGCGCGCATCCGCGAGGACCTGCGCATGCTCGCGCCGTATACGCGCGCGATCCGCACCTATTCGGCGACCGACGGCACGGAGACGCCGCGTCCCGCCGGCATTCCCGATTCCGCAGCGCTCGTTCCCGGCATCGCCAACGAATTCGGCCTGCGCGTCACCGCCGGCGCCTGGCTCGCGACCGACGCCAAGCGCAACGCGCGCGAAGTGCGCGGCGTCATCGACCTCGCGCGCCGCCACTCCAACATCGACGCGATCGTGGTCGGCAACGAATCGATCTATCGCGGCGAAACCATCCTGCTCGGCGACGAACAGCTGGACCTCACGCCCGACGAATTGTCGCGCCTGCGCGGCGCCGAAGCGCGCGGCGACAGCAAGGAAGTCGAGCGCATCCGCGAGTCGATCAATGTCGCGCGCCTGATCAAGGTGATCCAGCGCGTCAAGCGCGAGACCCAGGTGCCGGTGACGACCGGCGAAATCTGGAGCGTGTGGCAGAACCATCCCGAGCTCGTCTCGGCGGTCGACTTCATCGCCGTGCACATCCTGCCCTACTGGGAAGGCAAGCCCGACAGCGCCGCCGTCGACGAGGCGATCGGCGGCTACAACCGTCTGCGCCAGATGTATCCCGGCAAGCGCGTGGTGATCGCCGAGTTCGGCTGGCCGAGCGCGGGCTACAACCTGAAGGACGCGCATCCCGGCCGGCTCGAACAGGCGACCGTGCTGCGCGATTTCGTCACCCGCGCCGACGCGCTCGGCATCGACTACAACATCATCGAGGCCATCGACCAGCCGTGGAAGACCTCCGAAGGCAGCGTCGGCGCCTATTGGGGCCTGTTCGATTCCTCGCGGCAGCTGAAATTCGCCTGGAACGGCCCGGTGCTGGAGCCCGACCACTGGAAGAACATGACGCTGGCCGTCCTGTTCGGCCTGCTGCTGTCGCTGCCGCTGCTGGCTTTGCGCGGCGCGACCGCAGCGCAGGCGCTCATCCTCGGCACCTCGGCGCATGCCGCCGGCGCCTGGTTCGCGACCGTGGTCGCGTTCTGGAGCCAGCATTATTTCGTGTTTGGCTCCGCTTTGGCGCTGGCGCTCGGCGTGATCCTGCTCGTGCCGCTGGTGCTGATCGCCATGGCGCGGATGGAGGAGATCGCGGCCGTCGCCTTCGGCCGCGCCCCGCGCCGCCTGCTCGCCTCGGCTACGAACGCGCCGGACGGCTACGCGCCGAAAGTCTCGATCCATATCCCGGCCTATCGCGAGCCGCCGGAAATGCTGAAGGCCACGCTCGACGCGGTGGCGAGCCTGACCTATCCGGATTTCGAGTGCGTGGTCATCATCAACAACACGCCCGACCCGGCCTTCTGGCAGCCGGTCGAGGAACATTGCGCGACGCTCGGCTCCCGCTTCAAGTTCCTGCGCGAGGACAATTGCGCGGGCTTCAAGGCCGGCGCGCTGCGCATCGCGCTGCAGCACACCGCGCCGGACGCCGAGATCATCGGGGTGATCGACGCCGACTATATCGTCACGCCCGACTGGCTGACCAATGTCGTGCCCGCCTTCGCCGATCCCAAGGTCGGCCTGGTGCAGGCGCCGCAGGATCACCGCGACGCCGAGCGCAGCATCATGCACAACGCGATGAATGCCGAATATGCCGGCTTCTTCGATATCGGCATGGTCCAGCGCAACGAGAAGAACGCCATCGTTGTGCACGGCACCATGTGCCTGATGCGCCGCGCGGCGCTGGAAGCGGCCGGCTCCTGGTCGAGCGACACGATCTGCGAGGACACCGATCTCGGCCTCACCATGATCGAGCTCGGCTGGACCACGCATTACACCAACCGCCGCTACGGCTTCGGCCTCCTGCCCGACACCTTCGAGCAGTTCAAGAAGCAGCGCCACCGCTGGGCCTATGGCGGCTGCCAGATCGTCAAGAAGCACTGGCGGCGTTTCCTGCCGGGCGTCAGCCGGCTGTCCAGCGAACAGCGCCGCGAATTCCTGCTCGGCTGGCTGGTCTGGCTGGGCGCGGAATCGCTCGGCGTCGTCGTCGCCATCCTCAACCTGCTCTGGGTGCCGGTCGTGGCCTTTGTCGGCATCGCAATCCCGGACAAGATCCTGACCATCCCGATCATCGCCGCCTTCGCGGTGACGGTCCTGCATTTCGTCACGCTCTACCGGCTGCGCGTCTCGATCCCGAAGCTGCAGACGCTCGGCGCCGTGATCGCGGCGATGTCGGTGCAATGGACGGTGGCGCGCGCGGTCGGCGACGGCCTGATCAAGGATCATCTGCCGTTCAACCGCACCGCCAAGGGCAACCGCGCGGCCAAGAAGGGCCGCGAATTCCAGGCCTTCTGGGAGGCCGTGCTGGGCTGTGCCCTGCTCCTGGGAGCGGGCGTGCTGATCGTCGCCAACGTGGCGGAGGTGCGCGAAATCTACATCTTCGCCGCCGTGCTGGTGCTGCAGAGCCTGCCGTTCCTGTCGGCGGCGCTGATCGCGGCGATCGAAGGCACGCGCTTCAACGAGGCGGCCTATTGGCGCTCGCTCACCGCGCGCGCGGCGCAGGCGCTGCCGGAACGCGCGGCGGTCATGGCCGCGCCGGCATCGCTGGAGAAGCCGGCGGACACGGTTCCGCAATAGCGCCATCCTTGCCTTCAACGAAAAACGGCGGCCGCGGGGCCGCCGTTTTGCTTTCGAGAGCTTCGCCGTGCGACGCCTCACGCCGGCATCGCACGCTCGACCAGCCGCGCCCAATAGGAGGCGCCGATCGGGATGATGTCGTCGTTGAAGTTGTATTTCGGGTGATGCAGGTTGGCGCTCTCGCCGTTGCCGATGAAGATGAACGCGCCCGGCCGCTCGTTCAGCATGAACGAGAAGTCCTCCGCTCCCATCACCGGCAGAACCTCGGTATCGACCCGCTGCGCGCCCACGATGTCGGCGGCGACGGACGCGGCGAAGGCGGCCTGGTCGGCATGGTTGCGCGTCACCGGATAGCCGCGGCTGTATTTCACCTTCGCGCTGGCGCCGTAGAGTTTCGCCGTCCCCTCCGCGATCTCGGCCACGCGCTGCTCGAGCTGGTCGCGCACTTCCGGCGTCAGACTGCGGCAGGTGCCGCGCAGGAGCGCCGTCTGCGGGATCACGTTGTCGGTCGTGCCGGCCTGGAACATGCACACCGACACGACGCCCGAATGCAGCGGATCGACATTGCGCGAGACGATCGACTGCAACTGGTTGACGATCTGGGCGCCCACCAGCACCGTGTCGATGCAGAAATGCGGGCGCGCGGCATGCCCGCCGCGGCCCTCCACCTCGATCGCGAAATGGTCCGCCGCCGCCATCAGCGGACCCGGCCGCAGCGCGAATTCGCCGGTCGGGATGCCCGGATAATTGTGCATCCCGTAGACCTCCTGGATGCCGAAGCGGGTCATCAGGCCGTCATCCACCATGGCCTTGCCGCCGGCGCCGCCCTCCTCCGCCGGCTGGAAAATCACCACCGCCGTGCCCGCGAAGTTGCGCGTCTCGGCGAGGTATTTCGCGGCGCCCAGAAGCATCGCGGTATGGCCGTCATGGCCGCAGGCATGCATCTTGCCGGGCGTGCGCGACTTGTAGGGCACCTCGTTCTGCTCCTCGATCGGCAGCGCATCCATGTCGGCGCGCAATCCGATCACCTTGCTGCCCTCGCCCGCCTTGCGGCCGCGGATCACCCCGACCACGCCGGTGCGCCCGACACCCGGAACCACCTCGTCGCAGCCGAAATCCTTCAGCTTCTCGGCCACCACGCCTGCGGTGCGGTGCACGTCGTATTGCAGTTCGGGATGCGCATGCAGGTCGTGGCGCCAGGCGGCGATCTCGGGGTGAAAATCGGCGATGCGGTTGACGATAGGCATGCAGGAACGCTCCGAATATCGCGATTTCGAGGGATTGGCGGCAAGTTAAGCACATTCCACCGCGCTTGCGAGCACGATCATGCGCCAGGCCCGCGCAGGCGCCTTGACCCTGGCCGGACCCGCCCCTACACAGCAGGCGCCCTGCGGCCTGCTTGAGCGCGGCCGCGCAGGAGCCCGTAGCTCAGTCGGTAGAGCAACTGACTTTTAATCAGTAGGTCCCGGGTTCGAATCCCGGCGGGCTCGCCACTTCGCCGTTTGTCCGGCCCGGACACATAGGTAACAGAACGTACCTAAGACATGGGTGACAACCTCGTGCCGAACGGGTTGTCGATGGGTTGCAAGGTTTTCTGCTCCAGGTCGAAGTATCCGAGATCGTAGCGC
>JBFWWQ010000173.1:0-7467 GCA_050246095.1 Pseudorhodoplanes sp. | reverse complement strand
CCGGTCGATCTTCCATCTGGTCACGGCCACAAGCGAATGCTGTATGGTTTCCGCGTTCGCCGCCCGCGGCGCGCCGAAATGACGAACCGATGAAGCTGGCCGATCTTCTCCCGCCGGACGCCAACTACGACTCCCGCTTCGCGTCGCGCGAGATACTGGGCCTCACCGCCGACAGCCGTGCGGTCCACGACCAGTTCCTGTTCGTCGCCATTCCCGGCAGCAAGAGCGACGGCCTGCGCTTCGTGCCGCAGGCTTTGTCCGCCGGCGCCATCGCCGTCATGGCCGAGCGGCGGCCGGAATCGCTGCCCGACGACATCGCCCTTGTCGAAGTCGCCAATGTGCGCCGCGCGCTCGCCTTCGCGGCCGCGGCCTTCTTCCCGCGGCAGCCGCGCACGATCGTCGCGGTCACCGGCACCAGCGGCAAGACATCGGTCGCCGCGTTCACGCGCCAGATCTGGAGCGCGCTCGGGCAGCAGGCGGCGAGCATCGGCACCGTCGGCCTGGTATGGCCGGGCGGCGAAATCTACGGCTCGCTGACGACGCCCGATCCGGTCGATCTGCACCGCACGGTCGACGGGCTCGCGGTGGACGGCGTCACGCATCTGGCGATCGAAGCGTCCTCGCACGGGCTCGACCAGTTCCGCCTCGACGGCCTGCGCATCGCGGCCGGCGCCTTCACCAATCTCAGCCGCGATCATCTCGACTATCATGCGAGCGTCGAGGCGTATCTGAAAGCCAAGCTGCGGCTGTTCGAGGACCTTGTGATACGCGGGGGCGGCGCGGTGATCGCAGCCGATCACCCGCAATCCGCAGCCGTGGTCAATGCTGCCACGCTGCGCAACCTGCGTGTGCTCACCGTCGGCCGCTCCGGCCGCGGCATCACGCTCGTCGGTGCGCGCATCGACGGCTACGGACAAAAACTCGAAATCGAGCATGCCGGTCGCCGCTATGCCGTGCGCCTGCCGCTGGTCGGGGCGTTCCAGGTGGAGAATGCGCTGGTTGCGGCTGGCCTCGTGCTGATCACCGGCGGCGACCCGGCGCAGGTATTCCCGGCGCTGGAAAGCCTGCAGGGCGCCAAGGGGCGGCTCGAACAGGCGGGCCAGCGCAACGGCGCGCCGATCTTCATCGACTATGCGCACAAGCCGGACGCACTGGAGAAGGCGCTCGACGCGCTGCGCCCCTATGTCAAGCGCGAACTCGTCGTCGTGTTCGGCGCCGGCGGCGACCGCGATCCCGGCAAGCGCGAGATCATGGGCTCGATCGCCGCCGACAAGGCCGACCGCGTGGTGGTGACCGACGACAATCCGCGCAGCGAGAATCCGGCGGTCATCCGCGCCGCCATCCTGAAAGGCGCGCGCTTCGCAACCGAGATCGGCGACCGCGCCGAGGCGATCCGCCGCACGGTCCTGTCGTTGCAGCCGGGCGACGTGCTCCTGATTGCCGGCAAGGGCCATGAGACCGGTCAGATCGTCGGCAGCAAAGTATTGCCGTTCAGCGACCATGCAGCGGTCGCGGCGGCGCTTTTGGACGATGGCGCATGACGCAGCAACCGCTCTGGGAAATCGAGGCGATGGCGTCCGCCATGCAGGCGGACCGGCAGGGCGCGCTGCCGGCGGGGATCGCCGGCATCTCCATCGACAGCCGCACGCTGCAGCCGGGCGAGGCGTTCTTCGCGATCCAGGGCGATGCGCGCGACGGCCACGATTTTGTGGAAACGGCGCTCAAGGCGGGGGCGGGGCTTGCGGTCGTCGCGCGCGACAAGGCGGCCGCGTTCGATTCCGCGGCCCCTTTGCTGATCGCTGACGATGTGTTGCAGAGCCTGCGCCGGCTGGCGCAGGCCGCGCGCGCGCGATTGCAGGGCCGGGTAATCGGCGTCACCGGATCGGTCGGCAAGACCGGCACCAAGGAGGCCCTGCATCTCGTGCTGTCGCGCCAGGGCCGCACGCATGCCTCCGCCGCTTCCTACAACAACCACTGGGGCGTGCCGCTGTCGCTCGCGCGCTGTCCGCAGGATTGTGCGTTTGCCGTGTTCGAGATGGGGATGAACCATGCGTGCGAGATCGGACCGCTGTCGCGCCTGATACGCCCGCAGATCGCCATCATCACCGGCATCGCCCCGGTGCATCTGGAATATTTCTCCTCGCTCGGGGAGATAGCGGACGCCAAGGCGGAGATTTTCGAGGGGCTGGAAGCGGACGGTACCGCCGTCCTGCCGCGCGACAGCGAATATTTCGATCAGCTCGCCCAGCGCGCGCGGGGGGCCGGGGTCGCCCGCATCGTCTCGTTCGGGGATCACCCCGCCGCCGATACGCGCCTTCTGACCTGCGCCCTGCAGGCGCAATCCTCCACCGTGCGCGCCTCGATTCTGGGGACGGAGGTCACCTACAAGATCGGCGCGCCGGGCCGGCATCTGGTCGCCAATTCGCTCGCGGTGCTCACGGCGGCGACGTTGGCGGGCGCCGATCTTGCATTGGCCGCGCTCGCGCTCGCGGACCTGCAGCCGCCGGCCGGACGCGGTTCGCGGATCGCGCTGACGCTGCCGGAGGGTGCCGCGCTGCTCATCGACGAGAGCTATAACGCCAATCCGGTATCGATGCGGGCCGCGCTCGCCATTCTCGGACAGTCGGAGATCGGCCCGCGCGGCCGCCGGGTGGCCGTCCTTGGCGACATGCTGGAACTCGGTGCGCAATCGGATGCGCTGCATAGCGGTCTGGTGCAGCCGATCGTGGATAATGCGATCGATCTTGTCTTTTGCGCCGGTCCGGCCATGCGCGCGTTGTGGCAGGCCCTTCCCTCCGAGCGGCGGGGGGGCTATGCGGAGGACTCCAAGGGTCTCGAGCCGAAGGTGCTCGAAGCGGTGCGGGGCGGGGATGCCATCATGGTCAAGGGGTCGAACGGTTCGCGCATGGCCCCGATCGTGAAGGCGTTGCAGCGCTCCTTCCCGCGCAGCGACACCGATCAGGGGGCGCCCGGGCGCGCATGACATGCTGTATTGGCTGACGGAATTCGCGGACAAGTTTTCCGCCCTTAATGTGTTTCGCTACATCACCTTTCGCACCGGTGGCGCGACCATCACCGCGCTGCTGTTCGTTTTCCTGTTCGGCTCGCCCATCATCGACATTCTGCGCATGAAGCAGGGTCGCGGGCAGCCGATCCGCGAGGACGGTCCGCAATCCCACCGCAAGACCAAGCTCGGCACGCCCACCATGGGCGGCCTCATGATCCTGTCCGCCGTCACGCTGGCGACGGTGCTGTGGGCCAATCCCTCGAACCCTTATGTGTGGATCGTCCTGTTCGTCACGCTCTCCTTCGGCGTGATCGGCTTCTACGACGACTATCTGAAGGTGACCAAGCAGAAGAGCGACACCGGCTTCACCGGGCGCATGCGCATCGGCCTCGAACTGGTCGTGGCGCTGATCGCCTGCTACGCGCTCTCGCAGCTCGGCCGTCCGGCTTTCGCGACCTCGCTGGTGTTTCCCTTCTTCAAGGATTTCGTCATCAATTTCGGCCTGTTCTTCCTGCTGTTCGGGGCCTTCATCATCATCGGCGCCGGCAACGCGGTGAACCTCACCGACGGTCTCGACGGTCTCGCGATCGTGCCGGTGATGATCGCGGCGATGAGCTTCGGGCTGATCGCCTATCTCGCCGGCAATGCGGTGTTCGCCGATTATCTCAATATCCATTATGTCGCCGGCACCGGCGAGCTCTCGGTCCTGTGCGGCGCGGTGGTCGGCGCCGGGCTGGGATTTCTCTGGTTCAACGCGCCGCCGGCCTCGATCTTCATGGGCGATACCGGCTCGCTCGCGCTCGGCGGCATGATCGGCGCCATCGCGGTCGCCACCAAGCACGAGATCGCGCTTGCGATCATCGGCGGGCTGTTCGTGCTGGAGGCGGTTTCCGTGATCGTGCAGGTGGTCTCGTTCCGCCTGACCGGCAAGCGCGTGTTCGAGATGGCGCCGATCCATCACCATTACGAGAAGAAGGGCTGGACCGAGCCGCAGATCGTCATCCGCTTCTGGATCATTTCGATCGTGCTGGCGCTGGTCGGGCTTTCGACGCTGAAATTGCGCTAGCGCCGGACGCAGCGCGCGGGCAGCATCGGCGTCATGACTCCCATCACCCTCTTCCGGGGCAGGCGCGTCGCCGTGTTCGGCCTCGGCGCCTCGGGAAATTCCGCGGCGAAGGCGCTGATCGCAGGCGGCGCCGAAGTCGCGGCCTGGGACGATTCCGAGAGCGGCCGGGAAGGGGCCGCCAAGGCCGGCCTGCCGCTGCAGGATTTGAGCCGGGCCGACTGGTCGGGTTTTGCCGCGCTCGTGCTCGCGCCGGGCGTTCCGCTCACGCATCCGAAGCCGAACTGGACGGTGGAGAAGGCGAAGGCGCACGGCATCGAGGTGGTCGGCGACATCGAATTGTTCATGCGCGAGCGGGCGCGGCTCGCGCCGAACGCGCCTTTCATCGCCATCACCGGCACCAACGGCAAGTCGACCACCACCGCATTGACCGGCCATATCTTCACGGCGGCCGGCCGCGATACGCAGGTCGGCGGCAATCTCGGCACGCCGATCCTGGCGCTCGCGCCGCCGGCGCAGGATCGCGTGCACGTGATCGAGATGTCGTCCTACCAGATCGACCTGACGCCCTCGCTCGCGGCGACGGCCGGCATCATGCTCAACGTGTCGCCCGACCACATCGACCGGCACGGCACGCTGGAAAACTATGCCTGTATCAAGGCGCGGGTGCCGGCGGCGGCGCAATTTCCGATCGTTGGCGTGGACGATGAATTCGGTCGCACCACGGCGGCGCAGATCGAGCCCGCGAACAAGGTGATCCGCATTTCCACGAAGGGCCTCGTCCCACACGGCTATGTCGCGGGCGCCTCGCATCTCTATCGCGTTTCGGGTGGCAACGCCGAGGAGGTCGCCGATCTCGCCGGTATCGGCGCGCTGCGCGGCACGCACAACGCGCAGAATGCGCTGGCCGCCTTCGCCGCCTGCTCCGCGCTCGGTCTTGGCGACGAGACGATCCGCGCCGGCCTGCGCTCCTTTCCGGGACTGGCGCATCGCATGGAGGAGGTCGGGCGGCGCGAAGGCGTGCTGTTCGTCAACGATTCGAAAGCGACCAACGCGGATTCGACGGAAAAGGCGCTCGCCTCCTTCGACAATATCTTCTGGATCGCCGGCGGGCGGCCGAAGGCGGGCGGCATCGCCGCGCTCGCGGCCTACTTCCCGAAAATCCGCAAGGCGTATCTGATCGGCGAGGCGGCGGCGGAATTCGCCGGCACGCTCGAGGGCCGCGTCGGCTACGAGATGGCGCAGACGCTGGATCTCGCAACCGCGGCGGCCGCGCGCGATGCGGTATCCTCCGGGTTGAAGGACGCGGTCGTGCTGCTGTCGCCGGCCTGCGCTTCGTTCGACCAGTTCCCGAATTTCGAGGCGCGGGGAAACACGTTCCGCGAGCTGGTGAAGGCGCTTCCCTAGATTTCGGGCGTGCCCCGGACGCGGCGCAGCACGGAGTGGTGCGCCGCTGATCCGGGGCCGTTCCACCGTCTCTTTGACGGTCCCGGGTCAGCAGCGCACCGTTTCACGCTGCGCTGCGCCCGGGACACAATACTCGTTAATCCCCCGTAAACCACAATCGGGCGATGAGGGTGGGGACGGGGAAAGCATGGTTTCGCGCACGCAACGCACGGCATTCGCCGAATGGTGGTGGACGGTCGACCGCCTGCTGCTGGCGGCGCTCTGCGCGCTGATGCTGGCCGGCATCATTCTCCTGCTTGCGGCGAGCCCCCCGGTCGCGACCAAGCTCGGGCTCGATCCGTTTCATTTCGTCAACCGGCAGGGCTTCTACCTGATGCCCGCCTTCGCGATCATGATCGCGACCTCGTTCCTCTCGCCGCGCCAGCTCCGGCGCGTCGCCCTGATGGTCTTCGTGCTCGGTATCGCGTTGCTCGCGGCGACCTTGCATTTCGGCGCGGAAGTGAAGGGCGCGCGGCGCTGGATTGTCCTGTTCGGTCTCAACATCCAGCCGTCGGAATTCGTCAAGCCCGCCTTCGTGGTTCTGGTCGCCTGGCTGTTCTCCGAATCCGCGCGCAAGCCGGAAATGCCGGCGAACGGCGCCGCGCTTGCGCTGCTGCTCCTGGTCATCGCGCTGCTCGTGCTGCAGCCGGATTTCGGACAGACCATGCTGATCGCGATGGTGTGGGGTGCGCTGTTCTTCATGTCCGGCATGCGCATGATCTGGGTTGCGGGCCTCGCCGGCATATCCGCGCTGGGCCTGGCGGGGGCCTATCTGACGGTCCCGCATGTCGCGCGGCGCATCCGGCGCTTTCTCGATCCGTCGTCCGGCGACACCTTCCAGATCGACAATGCGGTGGAATCCTTCCTGCGCGGCGGCTGGTTCGGGCAGGGGCCGGGCGAGGGCACGGTGAAGCGCATCCTGCCCGACAGCCACGCGGATTTCGTGTTCGCGGTGGCGGCCGAGGAATTCGGGATCGTGCTCTGCCTGCTGCTGGTATGCCTGTTCGCCTTCATCGTCATCCGCACCCTGATCCTCGCCATGCATAGCGAGGATGCCTTCACCCGCTTCGCCGCCTCCGGCCTCGCGATCCTGTTCGGCGCGCAATCCGCGATCAACATGGCGGTGAACCTGCACCTGATCCCGGCCAAGGGCATGACCTTGCCCTTCATCTCCTATGGCGGGTCTTCCCTGCTGTCGCTCGCCTTCGGCATGGGCATGCTGCTCTCGCTCACCCGCGATCGCCCGCGCGCCGAGCTGTTGGGCAGCCGCACGCGCTACGCGACGGCTTGACGGCACGCCCGGCGTCGCGCCAATTCCGATCGGTCCCTGGGGGGATCGGAAAAGGTTGCAACCAGTCGGAGCCGCGACGCCCGTGAGCCGCCCGTCCCTTGTCCTGCTGGCTGCCGGCGGCACCGGCGGCCACCTGTTTCCCGCCGAGGCGCTGAGCGCGGCGCTGGCGAAGCGCGATGTCGCGGTGGCGCTCGCTACCGATTCGCGGGCGGCGAAGTTCGGCGGGCATTTTCCGCCGGAGCGCGTGCATGTCGTGCCCAGCGCGACCTTCCGCGGCCGCGATCCGATCTCGATCGCGAAGACCGGCGCGACGCTGGCCTATGGACTCGTGGCCGCCTACCGCATGCTGGGAAAGGTCGGGCCCGCCATCGTGGTCGGGTTCGGCGGCTATCCCACCGTGCCGCCGGTTCTGGCCGCGACATTGCGCGGCATCCCGACGCTGCTGCACGAGCAGAACGGCGTGATGGGTCGCGCCAACCGCTTTCTCAGTGCGCGCGTCACCGCCATCGCGACCGGATTTCCCGGCGTGACCGCGCACGACCCCGCGCTCGCGGCCAAGACCACCCAGATCGGCAATCCGGTGCGGCCGGCGGTGGTGGCCGCAGCGGCCACGCGCTTCGATGCGCCGGGGGCGGGCGAGGCTTTCCGGTTGCTGGTGTT
>JBFWWQ010000172.1:0-7467 GCA_050246095.1 Pseudorhodoplanes sp. | reverse complement strand
GCCAGGCGTTCGAGGGTCCTGCACAGCGCTTTCGGGACGACGACGGCATCCGGCCGCGCCGCGAAATCGAGCAGCGTGCCGTCGACGTCCAGCAGCACCGCGATATTGTCCAGGGCCGGCAGCGGCACGGCCTTTTCCCGGTCACTGTCCCGATTCTGGTGGCTGTCCGCTTTCATGTCCCGCGCGAGGCTGGCCGTCATTCCCAAATCCGTTTATCCGCAATTCGGCCACGCACCGCGCCCATGTGGCGTCGTGACAAAACCTCCGGTCCTCCGCGTCCCCGGATCCGCCTTTGCCAGATGACCCCCGTGACGATATTGCAACGCGGCAGGGCGGGCCCGGGTTCCATTAAACACCGGAAGGTTCTCGGGGCGCTATAGTGCGCCAAAAACCGATGATGGCGGGCCGGTGAACGGGGTAAGGGATAAGGGCGATGGGGCGCAAGAAAAAAACGAGTTGGCAGCGGGACCCGGAGGGGATGCGGCGTCGGATTCTGACCGCCGCCCGCGCCGAGTTCGCCCGCTACGGTTCCGAGGGCGCGCGCGTCGATCGCATTGCGCGCCGCGCGCAAGCCAACAAGCGCATGCTATATTACCACGTGGGCAACAAGGACGCGCTGTATCTCGCGGTGCTGGAGGCGGAATACGAGCATATCCGTGCCAGCGAACGCAGCCTCAATCTCTCGGCGCTGACACCCGTGGCCGCGATCCGGCAGCTGGTGAGCTTCACCTGGCAGCATTATCTCGACAATCCGGAATTCCTCGCTTTGCTCAACAACGAGAATCTGCACCGCGCGCGGCATCTGAAACGCTCGCGCAAGATCAAGCAGCTGCATTCGCCCTTCGTGGCGCTGATCGCGGAAATCCTGCGCCGGGGGGAGGCGACCGGCGATTTCCGCGCCGGGATCGACCCGGTCCAGCTTTATATTTCGATCGCCAGCCTGTCCTATTTCTACCAGTCCAATGCCGCGACGCTTTCCACCATTTTTGGGCGTAATTTGCTGGCGGAAGACGCAAAATCCGCGCGTTTGGCGCACATGATCGATCTGGTGCTGGCCGCGGTGCAGAGCCGCCCCGCGCCCGCCGCGCTTGACCGGCGTCGGGCCGTCTCGTAAAATTAACCAACCGGTTAAGACAAAACCAAAAACAAAGATCCTGCAGGGAGCGAACATGGCCGCAAGGTCCAACTGGCTCGTGCGCATTTTTCAGTCGGCCTGGATCAGGCCGCTGATCTTTCTCCTGCTGATGATCGTGCTGTGGGACCTGGCGATCCGCGTGCTGAAGATTCCGCCGTATCAGATCCCGGCGCCCGAGGACGTGCTCGTCACCTTGTGGCAGGAATGGCCGAAGCTGCTGCAGGAGGCGGTGCCGACCACCACGGCCACGATCTGGGGCTTCCTGCTCTCGGCCGCCTTCGGCATTCCCGTCGCGATGCTGATCGCCGGGTCGCGCACCGTCGAGTCCTATATCTACCCGCTGCTGGTCTTCTCGCAGTCGATCCCCAAGATCGCGATCGCGCCGCTCTTCGTGGTGTGGTTCGGCTTCGGCATGCTGCCGAAGGTCCTGTCGGCCTTCCTGCTCGGCTTCTTCCCGGTCGTGGTGTCGGCGGTGCAGGGCTTCAAGTCGGTCGAGCCCGACATGATGGACCTCGCGCGCTCGATGGAGGCGAACCGGCTGCAGATTTTCCGCATGGTCAGTTTGCCGCATGCCATGCCGGCGATCTTTGCCGGCCTGAAGGTGTCGATTACGCTGGCGGTCGTCGGCGCGGTGGTCGGCGAATTCGTCGGCTCCAATTCCGGCATCGGATTCGTGCTGCAGCGCTCGATCGGCAATTTCGAATTGCCGACGATGTTCGCCGCGCTGATCGTGCTCGCGCTGATCGGCGTGATTCTGTTCTGGGTCCTGGACGTCATCGAGCGGCTGGCAATTCCGTGGCATGCCAGCCAGCGCCAGGACCTCATCATCGCGGCCTGACGCCACGACGCCACATGCAAGGGAGAGAAAGCATGAAACGTATTGCGATCGGTCTTTTGGCCGTACTGGCCGCCGGCCCGGCCTTCGCCGCCGACAAGGCGACGCTGATGCTGAACTGGTACGTCTATGGCGAGCACGCGCCGTTCTACTACGGCAAGGAGAAGGGCATCTTCGCCAAGCACGGGATCGATCTCGATATCCAGGAAGGTCGCGGCTCCGGCGTGACCACGCAGGCGGTGGCCGCCAAGACCGCCGATTTCGGTTACGTCGACGTGCCCACGATGATGCGCGCGGCCGTGAAGGGCGCGCCGGTGGTCGCCGTCGGCGTCGCGCTGCAGACGAGCCCGATGTCGGCTATGGGCTTCGTCGACAAGAACATCAGGAAGCCGGACGACATCAAGGGCAAGACCGTCGCCACCACGCCGGGCGATTCCATGTCGCAGATCTGGCCGCTGTTTCTGAAGAAGACCGGCCTGAAGGAAGGCGACTTCAAGATCGTCTCCGGCGATGCCACCACCAAGCTCAACGCCGTGATCAACAACCAGGCCGACCTGCTGCTCGGCTACGTCATGGACCAGAGCATGAAGATCAAGGACGCGACCGGCAAGGACGTGTTCCCGATCAAGTTCGCCGATTACGGCATCAATCTTGTCAGCTCCGGCATCATCGCCAACAAGGACACGGTGAAGGACAAGGCCGACCTGGTCCGGCGCATGATGGCGGCGAGCGTGGAATCGATCGAGGCGGCCTCCAAGGACCCCAAGGGCGCGGCGCAGGCCATCCTCAACGCCAATCCCAAGGGCGGCAAGATCGAGACGCTGACGCAAGGCTTCGAACTGACGATCCCGCTCTACAAGGATCCGACCGGGGAATCGAAGCAGGTCATGCGCGTCAGCGACAAGAACATGACCGAGACGGTCGGCGTGATGGTCGATTACGGCGGCCTGGAAGCGGTCGCCAAGGACAACGTGAAGTCCTATTACACCAACGACTATCTGCCCAAGAAATGAGCCTGAAGGCGCTTGACGGGAGCACGGCTGCGCGGAGCGAAAGTTCCGCGCAGCCTGCGCCTGCGCTGATCGAGATCAAGGGGGTCTCCAAGACCTACCGGACCCGCGACGGCGAGGTGCCGTCGCTGCAGCCGATCGATTTCGGCATCCGCGAGGGCGAATTCCTGGTCGTGGTCGGGCCCTCCGGCTGCGGCAAGAGCACGCTGCTCAAGCTGATCGCGGGCCTGCTGCCGCCGAGCGAGGGCGAAATCCGCATCGACGGCCGGGTGGTGACCAAGCCGCACCGCGACGTCGGCATCGTGTTCCAGACCGCGTTGCTGCTGCCGTGGCGGCGCGTGATCGACAACGTGATGATGCCGGTGGAGGTGAAGGGCCTGCCGCGCGACACCTACCGGAAGCGCGCGCACGATCTCCTGCACATGGTCGGGCTCGACGGATTCGAGAGGAAATATCCCTGGCAATTGTCCGGCGGCATGCAGCAGCGCGCCGCCATCTGCCGGGCGCTGGTGCACGATCCCAAGATCGTGCTGATGGACGAGCCGTTCGGGGCGCTCGACGCCATGACGCGCGAGCGCATGAATGTCGAGCTGCAGCGCATCCAGCGCGAGACCGGCAAGACCGTGCTGCTGATCACGCATTCGATTCCCGAAGCGGTGTTCCTCGCCGACCGCGTGCTGGTGATGTCGGCGCGGCCGGGCAAGATCGACGCCTTCTACCAGGTCCCGCTGCCGCGCCCGCGCTCGCTCGACGTGATGGCCGATCCGATCTTCGTCGCATTGTCGCAGACCATCCGCCGGCATTTCGGCGACGCCAAGGGCGATTGAGCGATGGCCGCGCCGCGCTTCTCCCTCCGCAGCATCGAGATCGCCGAGCGCGAGGTCCGGTTCACGCATCCGTTCCGGTTCGGCGCGGTCACGCTGCACGGCGCGCCGCAGGCTTTCGTCCATGCCGAGATCGCGCTCGAGGACGGGCGGCGCGCGCGCGGGGCGGCGGCCGAACTGATGGTGCCGAAATGGTTCAACAAGGACCCGGCGCTGACGCCGGATGAAACCGTCGGGCAGCTGCGCACCGCGCTGGCGCTGGCGCGCAGGACCTATCTCGCGCGCGGCGCGGCCGACACCGCGTTCGGGCATCACGCGCAGGCCTATGCGCCGCTGGTCGCGGCCTGCGCGCGCGAGGGCATTCCCCCGCTCGCCGCGGCCTACGGGCCGGCGGAGATCGACAAGGCGATCCTGGACGCGCTGCTGCGCGCGCTCGGCCTCGATTTTTTCGCCGGGCTCGCCCGCAATGTCGCGGGTCTCGATGCGCGGCTGACGCCCGATCTCGATGCGGCGGCGATATCCGGCTTTCTGTCGTCGCGAAAACCGTCCTCGCGCATCGCCGTGCGCCACACGGTCGGCATGCTGGACCCGCTCGCGAGCATCGGCGAGGTGCATGCGCGCACCGGCTGCCGCTATTTCAAGCTCAAGGTCGGCGGCGACCCGGCGGCGGACCGCGACCGGCTCGCCGGCATCGCGGAGACGCTCGCCGGTCTCGGGGTCGATTACCGCGCGACGCTCGACGCCAACGAGCAATATGCCACCGCCGCAGCGCTCGCGGCGCTGGTCGGGGCCTTGTCGGAGGACGCCGCCCTGCGGCCGCTGGCGCAGCGCCTGCTCTATGTCGAGCAGCCGCTGCCGCGCGAGCTGACCTGGACGCTGCCGGTGCAGCCCTTCGCCGGCCGCTTCGCCTTCATCGTCGACGAGGCCGACGATTCCTACGACGCCTTCCCCAAGGCGATCGCGCTCGGCTATCGCGGCATTTCCTCGAAATCCTGCAAGGGCCTGTACAAGTCGCTGCTCAACGGCGTGCGCTGCGCGGCGCGCGGCGACGGCAGCTTCGTCGCCGCCGAGGACCTGACCTGCCAGGCCGGGCTCGCCGTGCAGCAGGACACCGCGCTGGTCGCCTTCCACGGCGTGACCCATGCCGAGCGCAACGGCCATCATTACGGCGACGGCTTTGCCGGCACGCCCGAGGCCGAGGCGCGCGCCTTTCTGGCCGCGCATCCCGATCTCTATCGCGACGACGGCGGAACGGTCCGCCTCGCGATCGCGCAGGACGGCACCATCGCGACCGGTTCTCTGGCGCAGGCCGGCTTCGGCAGCGGCGTCGATCCCGACAGGGTCGGCGGCCCGGATGCCGTTCCCGCCGCCGTCGCCGTGGGGCATCGATAAGAAAACAGAACGCAACAGGACAGCACAACGTGACCACGAAAAGACTTGGAATCATCATGCACGGCGTCACCGGGCGCATGGGCATGAACCAGCATCTGATCCGCTCGGTGCTTGCGATCCGCCGCGCCGGCGGCGTCGTGCTCTCCGACGGCAGCCGCGTGATGCCCGACCCGATCCTGATCGGGCGCAATGCCGAGAAGATCGAGGCGCTGGCCCGCCGCCACGGGGTGGAGCGCTGGAGCACGGACCTCGATGCGGCGCTGGCCAACCGCGACGACGAGGTCTTCTTCGACGCGGGCACCACCCAGATGCGCCCGGAACTGCTCGAGCGTGCGCTCAAGGCCGGCAAGCACATCTATTGCGAGAAGCCGATCGCGACCGATCTTCCGGCGGCGCTCAAGGCCTGCAAGCAGGCGAAGGATTCAGGGCTCAAGAACGGCGTGGTGCAGGACAAGCTGTTCCTGCCGGGCCTGCTGAAAATCCAGATGCTGCGCGATTCCGGCTTTTTCGGCCGCATGATCGCGGTGCGCGGCGAGTTCGGCTATTGGGTGTTCGAGGGCGACTGGCAGGGCGCGCAGCGTCCGTCGTGGAATTACCGCGCCGAGGACGGCGGCGGCATGATCCTCGACATGGTCTGCCACTGGCGCTACGTGCTCGACAACCTGTTCGGCGAGGTCAAGAGCGTCTCCTGCGTCGGCGCCCGGCACATTCCCGCGCGCTGGGACGAGAACGGCAAGCGCTACGATGCGACGGCGGACGATGCCGCCTATGCCACCTTCGAGCTCGAGGGGGGCGTGATCGCGCATATCAACATGTCCTGGGTCACGCGCGTCTATCGCGACGACCTCGTCACCTTCCAGGTCGACGGCGTCAACGGCTCGGCCGTGGCGGGGCTGACCGATTGCGTGATCCAGCCGCGGCAGGCGACGCCGCGCCCGGTCTGGAACCCGGACGAGAAAAACCCGTTCGATTTCTACAGCCAGTGGCAGCCGGTGCCGGACAACCAAGTCTACGACAACGGCTTCAAGGTGCAGTGGGAAATGTTCATCCGCCACGTCTGTGAAAACGCGCCCTACAAGTATACGCTGATCGAAGGCGCCAAGGGCGTGCAGCTCGTCGAATGCGCGCTGCAGAGCTGGAAGGAGCGCCGCATTGTCGACGTTCCGCCGCTGAGCGTGTGAGCCGGAGCATGGCCAATTACATGATCGCGCAGCTCGACGAGGTGCCGGGCGTGCCGTGCCCCTGCGGCACGGCGCGGCGCGCCTTTGCCGGGCCGGACAATCCGCTCGCCACCGTGCATCTGACCGACATCAAGGTCGATGCCCGCACGCATTACCACAAGAAGATGACCGAGATTTACGTCATCCTCGACGGCGAAGGATTCATGGAGCTCGACGGCGAGCGCGTGCCGGTGAAGCCGCGCACCAGCGTCTTCATCAAGCCTGGCTGCCGCCATCGCGCGATCGGAAATCTGCAATGCCTGATCGTGCCGATTCCGGCATTCGACGAAAACGACGAATGGTTCGATTGAAAGGGTCCGCCCATGAACCGCTACGAACGTCCGCTTGAGGCCTTGTCGATCAAGCTTCCGCGCCCCGACCGCACGCTGGAGGATTTCCGCCCCGCCGCGCCGCGCGGCTTTGCGCAGCGCGCGCCCGGCGCCTTCAACCGCGTCGCCTTCGCCGCCGCGCATGTGGTCGCCGATCCCTTGCGCGAATGCGATCCCTGGCTGGACGCTCCGATCGACTGGGAGCGCACCATGGCGTTCCGCGAACATCTCTGGGATCTCGGTTTCGGCGTCGCCGAGGCGATGGACACCGCGCAGCGCGGCATGGGCCTGGGCTGGCCGGATTCGCTGGAGCTGATCCGCCGCTCGGTTGCGGCCGCGAAGCCGCGCGGCGGTGTGGTGTTTTCCGGCGCCGGCACCGACCACCTGCCGCCGGAAGACGCGAAATCGCTCGACGACGTGATCCGCGCCTATGAGGAGCAGATCGGCGCCATCGAGGCGTTCGGCGGCCGCATCATCCTGATGGCCTCGCGCGCGCTGGCGCGCGTGGCGCGCTCCGCCGACGACTATGCCAGGGTGTATGACCGGGTGCTGTCGCAGGTGCGCGCGCCGGTCATCATCCACTGGCTCGGCGACATGTTCGATCCGGCGCTGAGGGGATATTGGGGAACCACCGACCTTTCCGCCGCGACCGATACCGCGACCGACATCATCAACGCCAACGAGTCCAAGGTCGACGGCGTGAAGGTTTCGCTGCTCGACAA
>JBFWWQ010000171.1:0-7504 GCA_050246095.1 Pseudorhodoplanes sp. | reverse complement strand
CTTCAGGATTTCAGCGAACATGGGTCCCTCGCGGGTCGCCACGGGATTGCAGCGGGGAGAAAGGTCGGAAACCGGTAAGGGCGATGTTTTGGCGCATGGCCGGTGGCCCCGCAATGGCCAATCGGCAACGCTCAACAGCGGACGCATAAGCTGGCATTAATAGGCACGCGCCATACGATTCGCCGGACATGCTGACGCTCTTTCACCATCCCTTCTGCCCGCATTCGCGCTTCGTGCGCACCGCGCTCGCCGAATACGGGGTCGAGGTCGATCCGGTCGAGGAACGGGTATGGGAGCGGCGCGAAGCCTTCCTGGCGCTCAACCCGGCCGCGACCACGCCGGTGCTGGTCGAGGAAGGCTACCCGGCCATCCCCGGCGCCGGGCCGATCGCCGAGTTCCTCGACGAGACCCGCGGCGGCGGGCTGGGCGACCACCGGCTGCTGCCGGAGGACATTCCCGGCCGCATCGAGGTGCGCCGGCTGACGGGCTGGTTTCACGACAAGTTCTTCGCGGAAGTCTCCGGGCCGCTGGTGCAGGAGCGCGTCTACAAGCGACACATGACCGTCGACCAGGGCGGCGGCCCCCCCGACACCGACGCCATGCGTGCCGCGCGCAGCAATGTCCGCTATCATCTCGCCTATATCGGCTGGCTGCTCGCGAACCGGAACTGGCTCGCCAGCGATGTGCTGAGCTACGCCGATCTGGCGGCGGCCGCGCATCTGTCGGTCGTCGATTATCTGGGCGATGTGCCGTGGAAAGAGAACGAGGCCGCGAAAATCTGGTACGCGCGCGTGAAGTCGCGCCCCTCGTTCCGTCCGCTGCTGGCGGAGACGCTGGGCGGGATCGCGCCGTCTCCGACCTACGCCGACCTGGATTTCTGACCGATCCCGGCGCCGTCAAGTCCGCGCTGATCGAGGCCGCGCACGCGCACGGCTTCGATCGCGCCGGCATCGCGCGCCCGCACGCCATCCCGCAGGCGCGCGAGCGGTTCGAGCGATTCATCGCGGAGGGCGCGCATGGCGACATGGGCTGGCTGGCGCTGAGCGCCGAGCGCCGCAGCGATCCGCGCATGCTGTGGAGCGAGGTGCGCTCGATCGTCATGCTCGGCATGAATTACGGGCCGGACGACGATCCGCTGGCCGTCCTGGCGCAGCCTGCACGCGCGGCCATCTCGGTCTATGCCAAGGGCGACGATTACCACGAACTCATCAAGCCGCGGCTGAAGGCGCTGGCGCGCTGGCTGCTGGCCAAGGCGGGCGGCGACGTCAAAGTCTTTGTCGATACCGCCGCGGTGATGGAGAAGCCGCTGGCCGAACGCGCGGGCCTCGGCTGGCAGGGCAAGCACACCAACCTCGTCACGCGCGAATTCGGCTCGTGGCTGTTTCTCGGCGCGATCTTCACGACCCTCGACCTGCCGGCCGACGCGCCCGAGACCGACCATTGCGGCACTTGCCGCAACTGCCTCGACATCTGCCCGACCGACGCCTTCCCGGCGCCCTACACGCTCGATCCCCGCCGCTGCATCTCGTACCTGACCATCGAGCACAAGGGCCCGATCCCGCGCGAACTGCGCGGCAAGATCGGCAATCGCGTCTATGGCTGCGACGATTGTCTTGCGGTCTGTCCCTGGAACAAGTTCGCGCAGGCGAGCCGCGAAGCCAGGCTCGCCGCGCGCGAACGGCTGCGCGCGCCCGCGCTGGCGGAGCTTGCGACGCTGGACGATGCGCGGTTCCGCGCGCTGTTCGCCAAGACCGCGATCAAACGCACCGGGCGCGACCGGTTCATGCGCAATGTTCTGATCGCGATCGGAAATTCCGCCGATCCCAGACTGGCGCCGCGGGCCGTCGCCTTGCTGGACGACCCAGCGCCGCTGGTACGGGGCGCGGCGATCTGGGCGCTCAGCCGGCTGCTGGAGCGCAGCGAATTCCTGGCGCTCGCGGCGCGGAAGCGGGGCGGCGAGCGGGATCAATCCGTGATCGAAGAATGGGACGGCGCGCAGGTCTGAGCTAGGCGCGGCGCAGCCGGCTCTCGAAGGCGGCTTCGTCGGCGGAATGGTCCGGGCATTTGTCGCAGACCCAGACCGGACCGAGATCGGCCACCTCGACCTCCAGGCATTCGACCTCGAGACGCAAAGCCGCGCCGTCGGAGAACATCAGGGTCACGGTGCCGCCCGGCGCGTCCTTCGGCGAAAAATGCACGCCGACCAGATTGAGAACCTGTTCGCCCTTCGCCGCCGAGAGATTGCGGCCCTTGCAGGCGAGGACGCGGTCGAACCGCAAAGCGGTCCGGCGCCGTTGCCAATGCGGGGTCTTGCCGCTTGCCGCTTCCCAGTCGAAGCGGTCGAGCGCGATCACCACGCGCTTCTCGCGCGGCCGCCAGAGAATTTCGGCCGCCTTGACGTTCGAATCCTGCAGATGCGTGGAGACGACCTCGAGGTCGTCGCGATCCATCGCGATGAGCTTCAGGAGCTCCATGTCACTACCCGCTGCGCTTGCTAGCCTGCCCGCTAGTTAGGCGGCAGCGGCAGGGGCCGCAAGGGTTCGGCGCCGATTTACCGAAACGAAACGCAGGCCGCACGCGCAATCGCGCCGACCGCAAGCAGGGAGGATTCTATCCGGAAATCCGCTCGATCTCGGCACCGCAGCGCGACAGCTTGTCTTCCAGCCGCTCGAAGCCGCGGTCGAGGTGATAGACGCGGTTGACGATGGTCTCGCCTTCCGCGGCGAGCGCCGCGATCACCAGCGACACGGAGGCACGCAAGTCGGTGGCCATGACCGGCGCGCCCTTGAGGCGGTCGACGCCCTCGATCATCGCCGTCTGCCCGTCCAGCGAAATGCGCGCGCCCAGGCGCGCCAGCTCCTGCACATGCATGAAGCGGTTCTCGAAAATCGTCTCGGTGATGCGCGAAGTGCCGTTGGCGCAGGTCATCAGCGCCATCAGCTGCGCCTGCAGGTCGGTGGGGAAGCCGGGGAACGGTTCGGTCGTCACCTCCACCGAGGCGATGCCGGAACCGTTGCGCGAGACACGCACGCCCTCGTTGGTCGCCGTCACCGTCACCCCGATCCGGCCGAGCACGTCGAGCGCCGATTGCAGCAATTCGGGGCGCGCGCCTTCGAGCAGCACGTCGCCGCCGGTCATGGCGACCGCCATGGCATAGGTGCCGGTCTCGATCCGGTCCGGCAGCACGCTGTGGCGGGCGGGCCCGAGCTTGCTCACGCCCTCGATCACGATGCGCTCGGTGCCGGCGCCGGAAATCTTCGCGCCCATCTTGTTCAGGCAGTCGGCGACGTCGGAGATTTCCGGCTCGCGCGCCGCATTCTCGATCACCGTCGTGCCGTTGGCGAGCGCGGCCGCCATGATCGCGACATGCGTGCCGCCGACGGTGACTTTCGGAAACACGATCTCGCCGCCGCGCAACCCCTTCGGCGCCCGCGCGATCGCATAGCCGGCTTCGATATCGATGCTGGCGCCGAGCCGCTCCATCGCCATGATCAGCAGATCGACCGGGCGCGTGCCGATGGCGCAGCCGCCCGGCAGCGAGACGCGGGCCTCGCCCATGCGCGCGACCAGCGGCGCGATCACCCAGAAGCTGGCGCGCATTTTCGACACGAGCTCGTAGGGCGCGGTGGTGTCGACGATGTTCTCGGCCGAAATCTTGACGGTCTGTCCCTTGTGCTCGCCGTCGCCCGGGCGCTTGCCCGACAGCATGACGTCGACGCCGTGGTTGTTGAGAATGCGCTGCAGTTGCACGACGTCGGCGAGATGCGGGACGTTCTCCAGGATCAGCGTGTCCTCGGTCAGAAGGCTCGCGATCATCAATGGCAGCGTCGCGTTCTTCGCGCCCGAAATCGGGATCGCGCCAAGTAGCGGCTTGCCGCCCTTGATGCGGATGCGGTCCATGCAATGCCCCCGTCCGGCGGAACGCCGTGCGCCCCACCCCGCCCCCGAATTGGGGCGGAAATGGGAAGTCTCAGGTCTCGTCGCGGCGCGGGGTCCCGTCTGCGGGCGGCGGCGCGGCGCTGTCCTGCATATCCTTCGCGGCCGCGGCGCGGCTGCGTAGCTGCAGCTTGCGGCGGCGCAGATTCGCGCGCAAGGCTTCCGCCCTGCGGTCCGCACGCCCGCTTTTGCCGCCGGCCCCGGATTTGGTGTCCCGCATCGCCCCGACTTGCCAAGGGCCGCACGCCCGCGCAAGGGGCGATCCTTGCGGTCGCGGCCCCCTTGTGGCACATCCTGCGCGCCTGCGGCCGCTTTTCCGGCCCGGCCGTTCCAATGCTGCCGTAGCTCAGTGGTAGAGCACTCCCTTGGTAAGGGAGAGGTCGACAGTTCAATCCTGTCCGGCAGCACCATTCCCGAGCGCGGAACCGCCGCGTGCCGCGCGGGTTGAGCTTCGACACATCCGAAACGGGAGGCTGACATGGCCTGGTTCTCTGCCGGCATCGAGACCATGGACGAATTGTTCATCCACGGCCTGCACGACATCTATTATGCCGAGCGGCGGATCGAGAAAGCGCTGCCGGGAATGGCCGCGAAGGCCAGCGACGCGGAGCTGAAGCGCGCCTTCCGCAAACATCTCGCCGAGACCAAGGGACAGATCAAGCGGCTCGACCGCGTGTTCAAGCTGATCGAGCGCGAGCCCGAAGGCACCAAATGCCCGGCCATCGACGGCATCCTCGAAGAGGCGAACGAGATCGCGGGCGACGTCGAGGACAGGATGGTGCTCAACGCCGCGCTGATCGCCGCCGCGCAGGCGGTCGAGCATTACGAGATGACGCGCTACGGCGCGCTGGTCGCCTGGGCGCGCGCGCTCGGCCGCGCCGATATCGCCAGGCTGCTGGCGCAGAACCTCAAGGAAGAGAAGGCGACCGACACGAAGCTCAACGGCATGGCCAAGCGCAAGATCAACCGCAAGGCGGCGATGCGCAAGCGAAGGAAGAAGCCGCAGACCGACATGCTGGACGTGCTGGCGGGAATTCCGGCGATCTGAATCCGGCGTCGCGCCGCGCCGGCGTCAAAGCCAGTCGTTCCTGCGGAAGCGGTGGAACAGCGTGACGCAGACCGCGACCACCGCGGCGATCACGATAAAATAGCCGTACCGCGTTTCCAGCTCCGGCATGTTCTTGAAGTTCATGCCATAGATGCCGGCGACCGCCGTCGGCACCGCGAGGATCGCGGCCCAGGCCGCGAGCTTGCGCGTGATGGTGGTCTGCTGCGCCTGCCCGGTCATCAGGCTCGCTTCGAAGGCGAAGGCGAGCACTTCGCGCAGGGCGTCGATCTCCTCGCGCACGCGCCGCACGTGATCGCTGACGTCGCGCAGCAACGGCTGCATCGCGGACTCGACGGTGAGCACGTCGGAATGTTCCAGCCGCTGGCAGACCTCGGCCAGCGGCACGATCGCGTTGCGCAGGCGCAGCAGATCGCGCCGTAAGAGATACAGCCGCTCGATGTCGGGCTGTTTCAGCGCTCCCGCCAGCACGTTGTCCTCGATCGCGTCGACTTCGCCGTGGATCGCCTCCAGCACCGGCATGTAATTGTCGACGATGAAATCCAGCACCGCGTAGAGAATGTAATGCTCGCCGCGCGAGAGCACGGCCGGGCAGGCCTCGCAGCGTTCGCGCACCTTGGCGTAGCTCGTCGAGGCCCCGTGACGCACGGAAACGACATAGCCGCGCCCGACGAACAGATGCGTCTCGCCGAAGGCGATGCGGCCCTCGATCATCTGCGCGGTGCGCGCGACGATGAAGGCGGAATCGCCGTATTGCTCGAGCTTGGGATGCTGGTGCGCGTGGTTGGCGTCCTCGATCGCCAGCGGGTGCAGGCCGAACTGCATCTGCACGCGCCGCAGCAGATCCTCGGACGGCTCGCGCAGGCCGATCCAGACGACATGGCCCGGCCGCTTCGACCACGATCCGGCCTGGTCGATCGGAACGTCGGTGACCTTGCGCCCGCCGGCATAGACGCCCGCCGCGACCACGCCCGGCTCGCCGACGATGGCGGCCGCATGGGCCTGGGAATCTTCGGTCAGCGCCGTGGCCGCCGCGTCGGGCCGGCGGCGGCGCCGCGTCCGCACGGCAAGCGGGGCGCTGGGCGCCGTGACCGTTTCCATGCGCTGCTCCCGCCTTGACCAACGGAAACCGCAGACTAGGCCGAACGCGCAGGCGGCGGAAAGGCTTTGTTGCGGCGGCCACAATCCCGCGGGTCCCAGAAACGGCGAAGCCGCCCACGCGCCTGCGTGCAGCGGCCTCGCCGTTCGATCCGGGCTGTCGCGGGTCCTAGTTGAGCCCGCCCAGCAGCCAGACGATCAGGATGATCGGCAAAGGGATGCCGATCAGCCAGAGCAGAAGCCCACGGCCCATATGCTGTCTCCGTCCAATGAAGCGAGGGGAAAACGCCGGAATGCCGGATCGGTTCCGGGGGCGGGCCGCTACGATTGATCCCGATCAATGAGGCCTGGCGCGCAATCGCCAATATCGCCTCGACAAGCACTATGGAACGCCTCTAAGTAATGCTCTGGAACAGCCCGAAAGCGGATCAGGCCGGCTATCCTCATGAACTACAATAATTTTTTCGCGAACGCCCTGACTCGCTTGCATGACGAGCGGCGCTATCGGGTGTTTGCCGACCTGGAGCGCATTGCCGGCCGCTTTCCACAGACCATCTGGCATTCGCCGCAGGGCCCGCGCGAGATCATCGTCTGGTGCTCGAACGACTATCTCGGCATGGGCCAGCATCCCAAGGTGATCGGCGCGATGGTGGAGACGGCCACGCGCATGGGCACCGGCGCCGGCGGCACGCGCAACATTTCCGGCACCAATCATCCGCTGGTGGAGCTCGAAGGCGAGCTCGCCGACCTGCACGGCAAGGATTCGGCGCTGGTCTTCACGTCCGGCTACGTTTCCAACGAGACCGGCATTTCCACCATCGCACGGCTGATCCCGAACTGCCTGATCCTGTCCGACGCCTTCAACCACAATTCGATGATCGAGGGCGTGCGCCAGTCCGGCTGCGAGAAGGTGATCTTCCGCCATAACGACGTCGCGCATCTCGAAACGCTGCTGCGGGAAGCCGGCCCCGAGAGGCCGAAGCTGATCGTGTTCGAAAGCATCTACTCGATGGATGCCGATATCGCCCCGATCAACGCGATCTGCGATCTCGCCGGGCGCTACGGCGCGATGACCTATCTCGACGAAGTGCATGCGGTCGGGATGTACGGGGCGCGCGGCGGCGGCGTCGCCGAGCGCGACGGGGCGATGGCGCGGCTCGACGTGATCGAGGGCACGCTGGGCAAGGCGTTCTGCTGTTTCGGCGGCTATATCGCGGCCAGCCACACGGTCTGCGATGCGGTACGCTCCTACGCACCGGGCTTCATTTTCACGACCGCGCTGCCGCCGGCGGTGTGCGCGGCGGCGGCGGCCTCGATCCGGCATCTGAAGGGCTCGCAATGGGAACGCCAGCGCCACCAGGAGCGCGTCGCGCGCACCAAGGCCGTGCTGACCGCGTCCGGCCT
>JBFWWQ010000170.1:0-7524 GCA_050246095.1 Pseudorhodoplanes sp. | reverse complement strand
CTCTGCTGCATCCAGGCGAGATGCGTCGGGCCCAAAGCCTGGCTCCAGGCGGAATTGGCGACCAGCGGCACCAGCGTGCGATGCCCCGAGCGCGTCGGCGGACGCGACACCCACTGCTCCTTCGAGGTCGGATTCATCGGGTAGTCCATGAACCCGTCGCGGCCCGGCTTGACGCTCGACCAGCGGTTATCGGCCGGCCGGTTGAGCCGCACCGTGGTGCCGAGCGTGCCGCCCGGCACCTCCAGCGCCCCGACCAGGCAGGGGATCAGCGTGCGCGCCCAGCAGCATTCGTAGCCGCCCCAGCCGTTATTGACGGTCTTGCCGAAGGCGATGGAGACCGGCCGGTAGGGCAGCTTCACGCCCTCGATCTCGATGGTCTCGCCGACATGGGCGTGGTCGAGAAACTCGTTCGAGACGCGCCGGATCGTGGCGGCTGCAACGTCGCAGATCGCGCTCGCCCATTCCGGCGAATAAGGCTTCACATGCTCGACGAGATGCGCGAAGGCCGGCCGCACGCGGACCTCGCGATGCGGCATCTCCTCGTTGTCCGGACCGATCTCGATGCCGTCGGCGGTAAAGGTGCCTTCCAGCGCCGGCTCGATGCCGGGCGTGTCGAAGGTCACCGTGCGTCCGCCCTGCAGGTCGTACATCAGCGGCTTGCGGGTTTCCGGATCGCGCAGGAAATATCCGTTCGGCCCGATCAGGTAGGGCGACGAGGTGACGTTCCGGAGGAACGGAAGGTCGAGACGCGAACGCGGCTGCTCATGCAGCAATACGTGGATCATCGCGAACAGGAACGCGACGTCGGTCTTCGGCTTGATCGGAATCCATTCCGCCGAGGCGCCGCCGGTGATGGAGAGATGCGGCTCGATCTGCACGCGCTTCATGCCGCGCTTGCGCGCGTCGGCGTGGCGCTTCACGCCGCATACCCCGCCCGACGCCTCGACATTGGCGCCGAACGAGACGACGTATTCGCACAGCGGCGTATCCGGCGCGACGGTGAAGGCGCGGTGCCACAGCTCGCCGTAGAGATGTTCGGAATGCGTGCATTTCACGCCCTGGCCGGAGCCGAAGCTCATGTCCACCGGGCCCCAGGCGGCGAGGAAGGCCGGCAGCGTGCCCATATAGGCCGTCGGCGTGCCGCCGCCGCCGAAGCTCGCGGCGAGGCGCGGATGGCCGTTGCGGTCGTTCAGCCCCGCCGCACGCGCGGCATTGAGCTTTTCCGCCACCAGGCCGAGCGCCTCGTCCCACGAGATCGGCACGAAGCCGGGGTCCTCGTCGCGTCCCTTTTTCGGATTGGTGCGGCGCATCGGCGTCAGCACGCGGTTCGGCGTATAGGCCTTCTGCACGAGGCCGAAAGCCTTGACGCAAACCTTGCCGCCGGCGGGATGGATTTCGGCTGCGGAGAAATTCGGCGTGACCTCGGTCGCCACCCCGTTCTCGATACGCACCTGCAGCAGATCGGGACCGGCCACACACTGATAGCAATAGGTCGAGATGTAGCGTTCTTTCGCGGTCCCCTTGGCGGGCATGACGCGCCCGTCAGCCCGCGCGCGGCTGGCGCTTCGCGGCTTTGGCCTTCAGCCGTTCGTGCGTCTTGGCGACATCGACCACGAAGCGCGAATGCTTGCCGGTGCAGATCGGCTCCAGCTCGTCCTTGGCCGAGACATCGAAGGAAACCTTGCGGCCGTCCACGGCGGCGACGGTCGCGGTGATCTCCACGGACATGCCGAGCAGAGTCGGCGCCAGATGCTGCACCGAAATCTCCATCCCGACCGAATCCTCGCCCGCGTCGGAATGCTCGCGCAGCAATTCGCGGCAGGTATGCTCGATGTCGAGCACCAGATACGGGGTACCGTAGACGCGGCCGTCCTCGCCCATGAAACCGATGGTGCGATCGCGATCGACGTCGATCCGGCGGACGTGGGAAATTCCCGCTCGCAAACTTGCCTTCATGTCGCTTCCTCGCCGATGCATCGCGCCCGGTGCATGCCGAATTTCTTTGAATTCCTTCGGCTTACGCAACCCGATGGGGAGCACTATCGCGGTGCAACAGGATATCGCTTTGACCGATGTCAAGATTTTCCCGCAGCCGCGCGTGCTTTGCAAGCGACTAAAGCATGTTCGCTTTGTCCGGCAACGGAACGCGCTTCAGCTTTATTCGTCCTGCCGCATTTTCCCGACGCGAACCGGAGCCACCTTCGCGCGAAAATGCGCTAGAGGCCGAGATAGGCCGCCCGCACATGCCCGTTGGCGAGAAGTTCCTGCGATGCGCCGGCGGCGGTGACCTGACCGGTTTCGATCACGTAGCCGCGGTCGGAAATGGCGAGCGCGGCATTCGCGTTCTGCTCCACGAGCAGGATGGTGAGGCCGTCGCGCTTCAAGGCCGCGATGGTCGACAGGATCTGGTCGACAAGGATCGGCGCCAGTCCCATCGACGGTTCGTCCAGAAGCAGCAGACGCGGCTTCGCCATCAGCGCGCGGCCGATCGCCAGCATCTGCTGCTGTCCGCCCGACAGCGCGCCCGCGACCTGCGCGCGTCGCGCCGCCAGCATCGGGAACAGATCGTAGACCCGCTGCAGATCGGATTGCAGGCTGGCGTCGCGGCGGATCCAGGCGCCGAGCAGGAGATTGTCCTCGACCGAGAGCGGCCCGAAAAGCTGGCGGCCTTCCGGCACCTGCACGATGCCGCGCGCGACGCGGTCGTGGCTGGAAGTCTGCTCGATGGCCTCGCCCTCGAATTTCACGCTGCCGCCGGTGATCGGCTGCACGCCGGAAATCGCGCGCAGCAGCGTGGTCTTACCGGCACCGTTGGCGCCGACCAGGGTCTCGATCTCGCCCTGCTCGACCTGCACGGAAACCCCGTGCAGCGCCTCGATGCGGCGATAGCCGCTGCGCAGATTCTCAACCGACAGCACGGGCCGCCTCCTGCGAACCGTGAATGCCGAGATAGGCCTCGATCACGGCCGGGTCGTTGCGCACCTGCGCGGCGGTGCCTGCGGCCAGCGTGCGCCCGTCGGCCAGCACATGGATGCGGTCGGAGATATTCATCACCAGCCGCATGTCGTGCTCGACCAGCACGACCGTCACCCCGGACGCGGCGATCGCACGGATCACCGATTCGAGTTCGCGCGTCTCCACCGGATTGCAGCCGGCGGCCGGCTCGTCGAGCAGCAGGATGACGGGATCGGTGGCCAGCGCGCGCGCGATTTCCAGCCGCTTCAGCGCGCCGTAGGACAGCGCGCCCGCCGAGCGTTCGGCCTCGCGTTCCAGCCCGACCTTGGCGAGCATGGCGAGCGCCTTGTCCCGGCTTTCCCGGTTCTGCCGCGCCACCGCCGGAAGGTGCAGCAATTCGGCGAGGATGCCGCCGCGCTCGTGGCGGTGGCATCCGACCATGACGTTCTCGATCGCCGACATGCGAAAGAAAATCTGCAGATTCTGGAAGGTGCGCGACAGGCCGCGCCGCGCGAGTTGGTTCGAAGCCAGGCCGGTCACGTCCTCGCCGTTGAGATGCACGCTGCCGTCGTGCGGCTGATAGATGCCGGAGATGAGGTTGAACAAGGTGGTCTTGCCGGCGCCGTTCGGACCGATGATCGAGAATACCTCGCCGGGCCGCACCTGCAGACTGACATGCTCGACGGCACGCACGCCGCCGAACGCGATCGACAATCGCTCTGTGGCCAGGATCGCCATTATCGCGCCCGTGCCACCGCCGCCGTGACGCTCGGCACGATGCCGTGGCGCAGGAAAATCATCACCCCCATGATCACGAGCCCCAGCACCACCTGCTCGTAGTCGTGCAGGAAGGTGAGGACCTGCGGCAGCAATACCAGGATCGCGGCCCCGACCAGCGGGCCTGCGGCCGAGCCCATGCCGCCGAGCACGACCATCGCAACGAGCTGGATCGAATACAGGAAGTTGGAAACGTCCGGCGTGACGTGGCCGTTGAGGAGCGCGAGATAGGAGCCGGCGATCGAAGCATAGACGGCGGAGATCGCAAACACCGCGAGCTTCTTGCCCGCGACATCGACGCCCAGCGTGCGGGCGGCCACTTCGCTGTCGTGGATCGCGCGCAGCGCGCGACCGCTCGAACTGTCGATCAGGTTGCATCCGAACGCCGCGCCGAGCAGGAACGTCGCCCCCGCGATCCAGTACCAGCTCACCGCGTCGCGCACGCGCCAGCCGAAAATCTCGAGCCGCGGCACCGTCATGCCGTCGGGCCCGCCGGTTACCGCCGCCTCGTTGGCCAGCACGATATTGACCAGGATGCCGAGACCGAGAGTCGCGACCGCAAGATAATGTCCGCGCAGCTTCAGGATCGGCCGTCCGACCAGCAGCGCGAGCAGGCCGGAAACGGCGGCGCCCGCCAGCAGGCACAGCCATGACGGCAGCCCGAACTGGGCCGGCCCGATCGCCACCGCATAGGCGCCGATGCCGAGAAAGCCGGCATGCCCGAGGCTGACCTGCCCGGCAAATCCCATCAGCAGGTTCAGGCCGTAGGCGGCGATGCCGAATACCAGAACCAGCGCGCCGATCCGGTAGTGATAGGACGACTGGAACAGCAGGGGCGCGAGCAGCACCACTGCCGTCATCGCATAAACCGGCGTCAGCCGGTGACGCGCGAAATCGGGCATCACACCCGCTCCACGCGCGCGCGCCCGAACAGGCCCTGCGGCATCGCGAACAGCACCGCGAGAATCACGATGAAGGCGACCGCATCCTTGTATTTCGACGAAATATAGCCGGCGGAAAAGGATTCCAGCAGGCCGAGCAGCAGGCCGCCGATCACGGCGCCGGGCGCATGCCCGATGCCGCCCAGCATCGCCGCGGCAAACCCCTTGAGCGCGAGCAGCGTGCCGACATCGTAGCTCGTCAGCGTGATGGGGGTGACCAGGATGCCGGCCAGCGCGCCGATGGCGGCGGAAACCGCGAAGGAAAAGCCGACGATGCGGCGCGTATTGATCCCGACCAGCCGCGCCGCCAGCCGGTTGGTCGCGGTCGCGATCACCGCCTTGCCGAGCAGCGTGCGGTCGATGAACAGCCACAGCAGCAGCACGATCGCGGTGGCGCCGGCGATCACGACCAGGCTTTGAATCTGGATCGTCGCCCCTCCGATCGTCAGCGGTTCTGCGGCGATCAGCGGCGGCAAATCATGGAAGCGCTTGTCGAAGACGATCTGGGCGGCGCCGCGCAGGAAGATCGAGGCGCCGATCGTGATCATGATCAGGGTGACGGCGCTGGCTTCGCGCGCAAGGTCGACCGCGCCCCGGTGCAATCCGATCCCGACGACGACGGCAAGCAGAATCGCCAGCAACGCAGCGAGCGGCAGCGGCACGCCGCCCATTGCAAGAAAGACCGTGGTCATCCCCCCGAGCATCACGAACTCGCCTTGCGCGAAATTCACGACGTCGGAGGAATTGTAGATCAGCGTGAAGCCGAGCGCGACGAGCGCATAGACCGCCCCGACCGTCAGACCGGAAAATGCGAACTGGAGAAACTCGGCCATGCAGCAAAATTCCTCCGCTGTTCACGCAGCGATCGAGGCATACGGGGCCGCGCGCGGCGGCCCCGCTCTGCCGTTCAGGAGCCCGAATTCGGAACCAGGGTCCAGTCGCCGTTCTTGATCTCGAGCATGCGGAAGGCCGACAGCCCGAGGCCCATGTGATCTTCCGGCGTCATGTTCACGATGCCGCCGGTGCCGACATAGCCCTTCGTCTTCTCGATCTGATCGCGCACCTTGGCCGGATCCGAGCTGCCGGCGCGCTTGATCGCCTCGACCAGGATCATCAGACCGTCATAGGCGTGGCCGCCGAACGTGGACACCGGCTGTCCGGTCTTCTCCTGATAGGTCTTCGCATAGTTCTGCACCACCGGCTTTTGCGGGTCGTTGGCCGGAAGCTTGTCGCCGACCAGGAGCGCCGCCGCCGGCAGGCGCACGCCTTCCGCGGCCGGCCCGGCGAGATCGATGAACTGCTTCGAGGCGACGCCGTGGCTCTGGTAGAGCGGCAGGTTGATCCCGAGCTGCCGATAATTGCGGGTCACGATCGCCGGTCCCTGGCCGAAGCCGGGATTGACGACCGCCTGCACGCCGCTCTTGTTCTTGATGTTGGTGAGCTGCGGCGCCATGTCGCTGTCGCGCGGGCCGTAGGTCTCCTCGTGCGCAATGGTGATCCCGATCTTCGGCGCCACCGCCACGCACTGGTCGCGCATCGACTTCCCGAAGGCGTCGGTGCCCGAAATCAGCGCGATCGTGGTCAGCTTGCGCTGCTTGAGATCGAGCATGATCTTCTCGCAGGCCATGCGGTCGGTGTGCGGCGTCTTGAACACCCACTTGCGCACCGGCTCGACGATCTGCACCGCACCGGCAAGCGAGATGAACGGAATCTTCGCTTCCTCGAAAAGCGGGATCATCGCGAGCGTCGATCCCGTCGTCGTCCCGCCGACCATGGCAGCGATCTTGTCTTCCTCGACGAGGCGCGTCGCGAAGGTGCGCGCATTGTTGGCGTCGCCGCCGTCGTCATAGACGATCAGCTTGATCTTCTCGCCGTTCACGCCGCCCTTCGCGTTGATGGCGTCCACGTACATTTCCAGCGTCCGCTTCTCGGGATCGCCGAGGAAGGATGCCGGACCGGTGACCGACAACACGGCCCCGACCTTGATGTCCGCACTGGCCGTGCGGATTCCGACAGGCTGCGCCGCGATGATCGCCGCGCCGGCCAACGCCACCAATGCCGATGATTTCATCTGAACCTCCCGATCGATTTTTACCCGTCGTAGCACGGGTTTTGTGACCGCCTAACAGAGCGGTCCTTGTCGCGACTTGACCTAACTCAAGGCGGCATATGCCGGATCGGCAACACAGTTACGGCAGCACAATGCTTGCATGCGAATGAGCCACTATGCCGCGCCGACCGGCATGTGTCCACCGGTCGGGACGGCACAACGTGACCTTCGGAACAGCTTGAGGAAAGCGCCTTGGCCATCATCACCCGGCCGCTGATCGGCAATCGTCACGCGCTCGGCCATGCCGAGATCGATGCCGATCATTTCGCAATTGCGAATTGGTGGATGCGCGCGACACAATGCGCGCCGATCGCGCTGCCGTTCCACATTGCGGGCCTGCGCAAGTCGATGCGCGATCATTTCGGGCGCGAATCCGCGCTGGTGGAAGCGTCCGGCGTGTCGTTCTGCGCCTGCCATCGCAACGAGCACAATGTGCTGCTGGAACTCTGCGACGATGCCTATGCCCTTACCGCGCGCAATCTGCGCTCGGCACGGGCGCTGCTGCGCAACAAGCTGCCACGGCTGATGCGCGACCATATCAACACGATGGACCAGATCGCCGTGCTGATGATGCGCGATGCCGCCGAGAAGCGCGCCGCCATCGCGCCGCACCGCTAGAGTCTTTCCTATTTAGGTAGAAGCGTATCCTGCATTGACGAAGTAGTTTTGGCATTCTGCTGGCTGGATGGCGCGAACGAGTTCACCGATGGTACGGCAGACATCGTCGATGGTGCGCTTTTG
>JBFWWQ010000169.1:0-7503 GCA_050246095.1 Pseudorhodoplanes sp. | reverse complement strand
GATCTCGGCTTCAAGGTGATCGCGACCTCCGGAACCCAGCGCTACCTCAACGAGCAGGGGGTCCCGGCGAGCAAGATCAACAAGGTGCTGGAAGGGCGGCCGCACATCGTGGACGCCATCAAAAACGGCGGCGTCCAGCTGGTTTTCAACACCACCGAGGGGGCGGAGGCGCTGAAAGACTCCAAATCCCTGCGCGCTGCCGCCCTCTTGCATAAAGTGCCGTACTACACCACTCTTTCGGGTGCCGTGGCCGCGGCCAAAGGAATAAAGGCCTATCTTGGGGGCGACCTCGAGGTCCGCGCGCTGCAGGATTATTTCAGCAGACACGGGTGAAACCGGGCACCCGGTTTCGCGGTTTGCGGCGGAGTATCTGGACAAGGTTCGGTCGCGTGCCGCACGTCAAAGCGTCGGCCTGCGATCCGGGCTTTTGTCTCTTTTGACCGGGGGCCGGCGGGATGCCGCGGGACCTGGCCGGAGGACTGAGAGCGATGGAAAAGATCCCGATGACGGCAGCCGGCTACACGCTGCTGGAAAACGAACTGAAGCACTGCCAGCAGGTGGAGCGGCCGCGCATCATCCAGCAGATTTCCGAGGCGCGCACGCATGGCGACCTCTCGGAGAACGCGGAGTATCACGCCGCCAAGGAATCGCAGTCGCACAACGAGGGCCGCATCGCCGAGCTGGAAGACAAGCTCGCGCGCGCCGAGGTGATCGACGTCTCGAAACTGTCCGGCGACACGATCAAGTTCGGCGCCACGGTGACGCTGATCGACGAGGACACCGAGGAAAAGAAGGTCTGGCAGATCGTCGGCGAGCCGGAAGCCGACGCCAAGTCGGGACGCATCTCGATCACCTCGCCGCTGGCACGCGCGCTGATCGGCAAGACCAAGGGAACCAGCGTCGAAGTGGTGACGCCCGGCGGCGCCAAGGCCTACGAGGTCAAGAAGGTCGAGTGGCGCTGACGAAACTGTGATCGATCCGCGCAAAGCGTGATCGGCGCAGGGTCGACAACCCCGTCCCGCCCGTGTGATCTGAAAATGCCGCGCATGTTGCGCGGCATTTTTCTTGTTCATGGGGACTGTGAATGACCGACACTTTGACGTCCTGGGCGCCGCGCGTGCTCAGCATCCTGCGGATCGTCTCTGCGCTGCTGCTCGCCCAGCACTTCACCTCGAAATTTCTGCAATTTCCGGTGGTGATGAACCCGCCGATGTTCTCGCTCTATTGGTGGGCCGGCGTGATCGAGGTCGTGTTCGGCATCCTGCTGCTGATCGGCCTGTTCTCCCGCTTCGCGGCGTTCATGCTGTCCGGCCATCTCGCGGCGGTCTACTTCATCGGCCACGCGCCGAAGGGCTTCTATCCGCTGACCAATGGCGGCGAGGTCGCGGTGCTGTTCTGCTTCGTCTTCTTCTATCTGATCTTTGCCGGCCCCGGCCCCTGGAGCGTGGACGCGATGCGCGGCAGGGCCTGAGGCTGCCGCACCCGCTAGCGGCCGGGCGCCGGTGCGTCCATCGGCACGATCGGCTCGTCCTTGGAATTGCGCAACGTCAGGGACGTCTTGACGTTGCGCACATGCGGCGCGCCGGTCAGCTCGGTGACCAGGCTCTGGAAGGCGGTGAGATTGGGCGCCACGCATTTCAGGATGAAGTCGATCTCGCCCGACAGCATCCAGCATTCGCGCACCAGCGGCTGCCGGCGCACATAGGCCTCGAACGCCTTGAGATCGGATTCCGCCTGGCTCGACAGGTTCACCATCGCAAAGGCGACCACCTCGTAGCCGAGCCGCTTCTCGTCGAGCCGCGCGCGGTAGCCGCGGATCAGCCCCGCCTCCTCCAGCGCGCGCACCCGCCGCAGGCAGGGCGGCGCCGAAATGCCGACCCGCCGCGCCAGCTCCACATTGGTCATGCGGCCGTCGTTCTGCAGTTCCTGGAGAATTTTCAGGTCGATGGCGTCGAGGCGGGCGAGCATGGGGCGTGCCGTCGGCGCCGCGGCGGGCCGTCATGGCCGCCGGGCACCGCTGAAGGGGTGCGTGCCCCCTATAGCCGGGTCCGGCCCGCCACGAAAGAAAATTGCGTGGGTGGGGTCCGGGGTCCGAATAATCCACCGCCGGTGGATAGCCGGGGTTGCGTTACTTGCATGGCTCGGAGGAATGGCTACATACAGCGTCCATCTGTTGAGGGCCTCGGCCGCACACCTGCGACGGGCGCATAGCGGGCCGACCACGGTAATCCCATGAGCAAAACCACCCACGCCAAGGTCGCCATCATCGGCTCCGGACCGGCCGGCTATACCGCCGCGATCTATGCGGCGCGCGCCATGCTGGAACCGGTGCTGATCCAGGGCATCCAGCCGGGCGGCCAGCTCACCATCACCACCGACGTGGAAAACTATCCGGGCTTCGCCGACGTCATCCAGGGCCCCTGGCTGATGGAGCAGATGCAGAAGCAGGCCGAGCATGTCGGCACCAGGATCGTCACCGACCATGTCAACGCGCTCGACACGGAGCAGCGGCCGTTCCGCCTGACCTGCGATTCCGGCGACGTGTATCTCGCCGATGCCGTGATTCTCGCGACCGGCGCGCAGGCGCGCTGGCTGGATCTGCCTTCCGAGCAGAAGTTCAAGGGCTATGGCGTGTCGGCCTGCGCGACCTGCGACGGCTTCTTCTACAAGAACAAGGAAGTCCTCGTCGTCGGCGGCGGCAATACCGCGGTCGAGGAGGCGCTGTTCCTGACCAACTTCGCCTCCAAGGTCACGGTGGTGCACCGGCGCGATTCCTTCCGCGCCGAGCGCATCCTGCAGGACCGCCTGTTCAAGCACCCGAAGGTCGAGGTGATCTGGGACAGCGTGCTCGACGAGGTGAAGGGCAGCGAGACCCCGCCCAAGGTCACGCATGCGCGGCTGAAGAACATCAAGACCGGCGCCGCCACCGAACGCGCGGTCGACGGCATTTTCATCGCCATCGGACATTCGCCCTCGACCGAGCTCGTCGCCGGCAAGGTGGAGATGAAGCCCTCCGGCTATGTGAAGACCGCACCCGACTCGACCGCGACCTCGGTGCCCGGCCTGTTCGCGGCCGGCGACGTCACCGACGACATCTACCGCCAGGCGGTCACCGCCGCGGGCATGGGCTGCATGGCGGCGCTGGAGGCGGAGCGCTGGCTCGCCGAACACGCGCAGCCGCGGCTGGCAGCCGAATAAGCATGCCGCTTGCAGTTCGAGCCAGTGCGATGGATTGGGACAAGCTGAAGGTCTTCCACGCCGCCGCGGAAGCCGGCAGCTTCACGCATGCCGGCGACCAGCTCGGCCTGTCGCAATCGGCGGTCTCGCGCCAGGTCAGCGCGCTGGAGCAGGCGCTGAACGTCCCGCTGTTCCACCGCCATGCGCGCGGCCTGATCCTGACCGAGCAGGGCGAACTGCTCTACCGCACCGCGCACGACGTGTTCATGAAGCTCGAAGCGGCGCGCGCCAAGCTCACCGACAGCCGCGAACGCCCGAACGGCGAATTGCGCGTCAGCACGACGGTGGGGCTGGGGACGCACTGGCTGACGCCGAAGCTCGGCGAATTCGTCGACCTCTATCCCGATATCCAGATCACGCTGATCACCACCGACGAGGAACTCGACCTCGCCATGCGCGAGGCCGATGTCGCCATCCGGCTGCGGCAGCCGACGCAGCCGGACTTGATCCAGCGCCGCCTGTTCACCGTGCATTTCCACGCCTATGCGCGGCCGGATTACCTGAAGCGCTACGGCACGCCGCGCACGGTGGACGAACTGGACAGCCACCGCATCATCCTGCTCGGCGGCAACGTGCCTTCCTATCTGCAGAACGTGAAATGGCTGGCCGAGGTCGGGCGCAGCGACAAGGACGCGCGCCGGCCGTTCCTGACCATCAACAACGTGCTCGGCGTGCTGCGCGCCTGCCAGCAGGGACTCGGCATCGCCATGCTGCCGGACTACCTGGTGGAGGAGAATCACGGCCTGGTGCAGCTCTTCGCCGAAGCCGGCGACGTCACGCTGGACGCCTATTTCGTGTACCCGGAAGAGCTGAAATCGGTGGCGCGCGTGCAGGTATTCCGCGACTTCCTGGTCTCCAAGGCGCAACGCTGGAATTACTGAGCGGCGCGCTCAGGCTTGCTTCCCCCGCATGGCTGACATTCTGCCCGCCGCGTTGCCGCGCAAGCATGCGCCTGCATAATTGCAGTCTCTCTGTCGCGCCGACCGGGCAACCTCTCCCAGATTGTCCCGCTGGCGCGGCAGTTGTTCCCCTCTGGAAGGTGATTGCCGGCGTCCCGCGCCGGCATCAAGACTAAGCGCCGGGCCCTTCGGGGCCCGGCTTTTTCTTGCGTACCGGCCGATGTCCTGCGCAGCCGCCGGACGCGGACAACCTCACGCCCAGAGACGTTCCTTCTCCAGGCCGGCATAGAGGCCCGCGACATAGTCGCCATAGCCGTTGAACAGCAGCGTCGGGCGCCGCTCGCCGGTGCCGATCAGTTCCTCGCTCGCCTGGCTCCAGCGCGGATGCGGCACCTGCGGATTGACGTTGGCCCAGAAGCCGTATTCCGACGCCTGCAGCGATTCCCACAGGCTCTTCGGCCGCTGGTCGGTGAAGCTGAAGCGCACGATCGACTTGATCGACTTGAAGCCGTATTTCCACGGCACCGCCAGCCGGATCGGCGCGCCGTGCTGCTTGGCGACCGGCTTGCCGTAGGCGCCGGTGGCGAGGAAGCAGAGTTCGTTGGTCGCCTCCGCCATCGTCAGGCCCTCGACATAGGGCCACGGATACCAGGAGGCGCGCTGACCCGAGGCCATCTTGGGATCGTAGAAGGTTTCCATCTTCACGTAGGTCGCCGACGACAGCGGCTTCGCCAGTTCGACGAGCTTGGAAAACTGGAAGCCCGACCACGGGATCGCCATCGACCAAGCTTCGACGCAGCGCAGGCGATACAGCCGCTCCTCGATTCCGACCTTGCGCAGGATGTCGTCGATGCCGATCTCGAACGGCTTCTCGACCATGCCGTCGATCTTGATCGTCCAGGGGCGGATGCGCAGCGTCTGCGCGGCCTTGGCGGTCTGCTTGGAAGTGCCGAACTCGTAGAAATTATTGTAGTTGCCGTTGACTTCCTCGCTGGTGAGCGGGCGGTCGAGGGTGAATTTCTCGTTGCGCTTGGCGGGATAGAGATCGGCGGACGGGTCGGGGATGTCGGCGACGCGCTGCGCCGCGGCCTCGCGCGGCAGCACGGAAGCGGCGGCGACCGCCGCGCCCCCGCCCAGCACGCTGCGGCGGTTCAGGAACAGATGTTCGGGCGTGGCTTCGCGCTCGGGCAGTTCCCATCCGCGGCGGCGAACGATGTGCATGGGCATCCTCCGTTGGCAGCGCCAGTATGGCGAGCCGCCCATCACGGGCAAGTCACGCTTGCGGGAGATGCGCCTGCGGCCTGAAAGGCTGACCGAAAAAGAAGCTCGACAAATCGAGACTTTCTGCAAATCCGTCATGCCCGCGCGCGCAGTCAAGCGTGCGCAGACTGCATAAATTTGTCTGCGCGGGCATTCACGTCTTGATGAAGGATCGGCAAGCAGGAGGTGGATGGCCGGGACTGCGCGCGGCCATGACGCAGAGCGGAACATTCACCGGCAAATCTAACAGCCTGAAAAAACCCGGCCGCATTCTCGGCCGGGCTTTCGGGATGCGGGCGGACTTGGCTGCGATTCTCGCGAAGGCGGTCTAGCCGGCCGGCTTCAGATGCGCCGCGATGATCGCGCGCCCGGCCTCGATGAAATGCCGGGCCGGCCCCTGCTGGCCCGTGCTCTGGGTGCAGACCAGCGCGCCTTCCAGCATCATGAAGAGCTGGTCGGCCAGCAGTTCCGGCTGCGCCACGCCGGCCTGCCCGCACAGGGCCACGAGCCGCGCCCGCGAATCCTGCTTGCATTGCTCGATCACGCAGCGCGCCGGGTGCTCCTTCTCCGGCAATTCCACGGCGGCATTGGCGAGCGCGCAGCCGCGCGATTTCGGATCGCTGACATTGTTCGCCGCTTCCACCAGCCAGGCTTCGAGCTGCGCGCGCGGGTCGCCGGGATGGGCGGCTTCCACCGCCGCCCAGAAGCCCTGCTTCTCCGCCGCCAGCCCGCGCAGATATTCGGCCACCAGTTCGTCCTTGGAATCGAAATGGCGGTACAGCGTCATCTTGTTGGTGCCCGCCGCCTCCGCGATCGCCTCCACCCCGACGGCACGGATGCCGTGGCGATAGAACAGGTCGCGGGCCGCCGCGATGATGCGCTCGCGCGGCGGGATGCGTTCGGACAGCTCGGCTTTGGCAGCGGTCATGGCGTTTCGATCTTGCCCCTTGACAGGGGTGTTACCGGTCAGTAACTAGTAAATGTTACCGAACGGTACCGCAGTCAAGTGGTGCCTCGTCTACCCGAACCGACCCGGAGGCACCATGAATTTATCCGTCTACGTCAAGTGCGGCCCCGCCGAAAGGGCCCCCGGGACCCCCGGCCTCACTTTTCCGGCCATCCTGTCCGACCCGCTGGTCCGCATGCTGATGCAGGCGGACCGCGTCGACCCGGCCGCCCTGGAACGCGACCTGTGGGACATCGCCGCCGTGCTGCCGTCGGTCCCGAGCCCCGCTTCCGCCGGCTGCTGCGCGCCGGCCTGACCCTTCCCCTTCGACGTGGCGCACCCGCGCTACGCCGCGCGCCGGACGGCCGGGCCGTCCTCCCCTCCGGCCTCCCGTCCGGCGCGGCCTATTTCCCAGAGGAACCGAACCATGACCGCCACCGCCGCCAGACCCCTTGCCGCTCCGCTCGCGCCCCTGTTCGAGCCCTACCAGCTCGGCCCGCTGCACCTGAACAACCGCCTCGTGATGGCGCCGATGACGCGCAGCCGCGCGATGGCCGGCAACCTGCCCAACCCGATCGCCGAGACCTATTACCGCCAGCGCGCCGGCGCCGGCCTGATCGTCACCGAAGGCACGCAGGTCAGCCCGCAGGGCGTCGGCTATATCCGCACGCCCGGCATCCATTCCCCCGAACAGGTCGCGGCCTGGCGCAAGATCACCGCGGCGGTCGCACGCGCGGGCGGCAAGATATTCCTGCAGCTCTGGCATGTCGGGCGCGTCTCGCATCCCGACTTCCATGACGGCGCGCGGCCGGTAGCCCCCTCGCCGATCGCGGCCGAAGGCACGGTGTTCACCGCCCGGGGCCCGCAGGCAATGGTCGCGCCGCGCGCGCTCGAGGCGTCGGAAATTCCCGGCATCGTCGCGCAGTTCCGCGCCGCGGCGCTGAATGCGAAGGCGGCGGGATTCGACGGCGTGGAAATCCACGGCGCCAACGGCTACCTGCCCGACCAGTTCACCCGCGACGGCAGCAACCGCCGCACCGACGAATGGGGCGGCACGATCGAGAACCGCGTGCGCTTCCCGCTCGCGGTCGCGCAGGCCGCCATCGACGTCTGGGGCAGGGAGCGCGTCGGCTATCGCATCTCGCCGACCGGCGCCTACAA
>JBFWWQ010000168.1:0-7600 GCA_050246095.1 Pseudorhodoplanes sp. | reverse complement strand
ATGCGCGCGGGCGCACGGCTTTGCTCGCGGCGACGCACGGCAACCATGCCGAGGCGGCGCGTCTGCTGATCGCCGCCGGCGCCGACGTCAATGCCAAGGACGAGATCCAGGATTCGCCGTTCCTCTATGCCGGCGCGGAAGGCCGCAACGAGATCCTGAAAATGGCCCTGGCCGCCGGCGCCGATCTGAAGAGCACCAACCGTTACGGCGGCACCGCGCTGATCCCGGCCGCGCATCACGGCCATGTCGAGACCGTGCGCATCCTGCTCGGCACCGCCATCGACAAGGATCATATCAACCGCCTCGGCTGGACCGCGCTGCTGGAAGCCGTGATTCTGGGCGACGGCGGCAAGGCGCATACCGAGATCGTGCGGCTCCTGGTGCAGGGCGGGGCGGGCGTCAATATCGCCGACCGCGACGGCGTCACGCCGCTCGGCCATGCAAGGCGGCTCGGCTATGCCGGCATGGTGCGCATCCTCTCGGAAGCCGGGGCGCGTTAGGGTCTGATTCAACTGCGTTGAATCAGACCCGTCGTTCATCTTTTTGTCTGGACATGATCTTTTCCGAAAACCGGTTCCCACTTTTCGGGATCATGCCCAAATCCGCCGTTCCGGCGCGGAAAGAAAGGACGAGCGATCCGCGAAATTCGTGGGGGCGGCATCCCGTGGTCGATGGCATTTGGAATCGATCGATGGAATGCTGCGAGCCGCAGGAAACAGGAGAAGCGCCGATGCATCGGATCGGGATGGGGGCCGCCCTGGCGGCGGTAGCGGCCGCGCTCGCGGGGGAAGCGGCCGCGCAGACCAAGGCGCTGGTCGAGCGCGGCGATTATCTCGTCAACACGGTGATGACCTGCCAGAACTGCCACACCCCCAAGGGTCCGCCCGGCGCCGTCGCGGACAAGGCGTTTTCCGGCGGCCTCACCTGGGACGAGCCGCCCTTCACCGTCACCGCCTCCAACATCACCCCCGACCGCGAAACCGGCATCGGCAACTGGAGCGCCCCCGCGCTGAAGAAATTCATGACCACGGGCGTCCGCCCGAGCGGGGTCGCGGTCGCGCCGCTGATGCCGACCGGCTTCTACAAAATCCTCGCGCCGCGCGACCTCGACGCCATCGTCGCCTATCTGCGTTCCGTCAAGCCGGTGAAGAACGAGATTGTGCCGCCGGTCTACCGCGCGCCGATGGCGCAGGAAGTCTTCCCCGGCGCCGAGAAGCCTTTGTCCGACCGCGCCATGCGCGACAAGGTGCGGCGCGGCTTCTATCTCGCCACCATCGCCCATTGCATGGAATGCCACACGCCGATGGAGCGCGGGAAGCACCTCTACGACAGCAGACTCGGCGCCGGCGGCATGAAATTCCCCGGCCCCTGGGGCGAATCGGTCGCGCGCAACATCACCGCCAGCAAGACCAGCGGGCTCGGTGAATGGAGCGATGCCGAGATCAAGCGCGCCATCACGCAGGGGGTGCGCCGCGACGGCTCCCCGCTGAAGCCGCCTATGGGCTACGGCTATTACGCCAAAATGACCGAGGCGGATGTCGACGCCATCGTGGCCTGGCTGCGGACCGTTCCGGCCAAGGATTAAGGCCGGGTCGCCCTTCATTTGCCCGTTCCGAGGCTCTAAAGCACGTTCGTTTTACATGGAATCGGAACGTGCTTTAGATTCCTTTGTTTGATCGCATTTTCTTGACGCGAACCGGTACCCACTTCGCTCGAAAATGCTCTATATCTCCGGCATCGGACCGCCATGACGGAGACGGCCTTGCACCTGCGCTCTGAGCTTGCCCTTGCGGGCCTTTTGCTGGCCGCCTTCGCGGCGCCTGCTGCCGCGCAGGACGGCCGTGTCGTGCCGTCCTCGCAGGCGCAGTTGCAGCTCTCCTTCGCCCCGATCGTCAAGCGCGTCGCGCCGGCGGTGGTGAATGTCTATGCCGCGCGGGTGGTGGAGAACCGCAACCCGCTGTTCGACGACCCGATCTTTCGCCGCTTCTTCGGGCTGCCCGGCGGCGGCTCGCGCGAGAACGTGCAGCGCGCGCTCGGCTCCGGCGTGATCGTGGACGCTTCCGGGCTGATCGTGACCAACAACCACGTCATCGAGAATGCCAGCGAGGTCAAGGTCTCGCTCGCCGATCGCCGCGAGCTCGAAGCGGAGATCGTGCTGAAAGATGCGCGCACCGATCTCGCGGTGCTGCGCATCAAGGAGCCGCGCGAGCGCTTCCAGGCGCTGGATTTCGCCAATTCCGACGACGTGCTGGTCGGCGACGTGGTGCTCGCCGTCGGCAATCCTTTCGGCGTCGGCCAGACGGTGACGCAGGGCATCGTGTCGGCGGTGGCGCGCACGCAGGTCGGCATCACCGACTATCAGTTCTTCATCCAGACCGACGCCGCCATCAATCCCGGCAATTCCGGCGGCGCGCTGGTCGACAGCTACGGACGCCTGGTCGGCATCAATACCGCGATCTTCTCGCGCACCGGCGGCTCGATCGGCATCGGCTTTGCGATCCCCGCCAACATGGTGCGGGTGGTGGTGGCCTCCGCCGCCGGCGGCGGCAAGGCGGTGCAGCGGCCCTGGCTCGGCGCCAAGCTGCAGAATGTCACGCCCGACATTGCCGAGGGCCTCGGCCTGAAACGCCCCGCGGGCGTGCTGGTGGCAAGCGTCGCCGCGGGCAGTCCGGCGGCGCGCGCCGGCCTGAAGACCGGCGACCTGATCGTGGCGATCGACGGGCAGGCGGTCGACGACCAGAATGCCTTCGACTACCGCTTCGGCACCAAGCCGCTGGGCGGGCATGCCCGCGTCGGGCTGTTGCGCGGCGGGCGCGAGACGACGGTGTCGGTCGCGCTGCAGACTGCGCCGGATCACCCGCGCGAGGAACTTGTCATCAAGTCGCGTTCGCCTTTCCTCGGCGCCACGGTGAGCAACCTTTCGCCGGCGCTGGCCGACGAACTGCGCCTCGATTCCTCCCTCGAAGGCGTGGTGATCACCGATCCCGGCAGCGGCTCCGCCGCGCAGATGGTCGGGTTCCGGCGCGGCGACGTGATCGTGTCGGTCAACAGCCAGAAGATCGCACGCACCCGCGACCTGGAACAGGCGACCAGCCGGCCGGTGCGGGTCTGGAGCGTCACGATCCTGCGCGACGGGCGGCAATTGACCGTGCAACTGGGCGGCTGACGGGTCGACGCATGGCTGCGAAGGCGCAACGCGGCAGTGGCAATCTGTTCACGGCCGCGGGCCTGGAGCAGGATGCCCCGCGCCCGCTCGCCGACAAGCTGCGCCCGCGCATGCTCGCCGAGGTCGTCGGCCAGGAGCAGATTCTCGGTCCCGACGGCGCGCTGCCGCGCATGCTGGCGACGCGCTCGCTCGGCTCGATGATTTTCTGGGGCCCGCCCGGCACCGGCAAGACCACGGTCGCGCGCCTGCTGGCGCAGGAGACCGACCTGCATTTCGAGCAGGTTTCGGCGATCTTCACCGGCGTCGCCGACCTGAAGAAGGTGTTCGAGCAGGCGCGCGCGCGCCGCGAGGCCGGGCAGGGCACGCTGCTCTTCGTCGACGAGGTGCACCGCTTCAACCGCGCGCAGCAGGATTCCTTCCTGCCGGTGATGGAGGACGGCACCATCGTGCTGGTCGGGGCGACGACGGAGAATCCGTCCTTCGAGCTCAATGCCGCGCTGCTGTCGCGCGCGCGTGTGCTGGTGTTTCGGCCGCTGGATGCGACGGCGATCGAAAAGCTTCTGGCCCGTGCCGAGGAGATCGAAGGCAAGCCGCTGCCGCTCGACGCGCCGGCGCGCGCCTCGCTCGTGCGCATGGCCGACGGCGACGGCCGCGCGGCACTCACGCTGGCGGAGGAAATCTGGCGCGCGGCGCGCCCCGGCGAAAGCTTCGATGCCGCCGGCCTGCAGCAGGTGGTGCAGCGCCGCGCCCCGATCTACGACAAGTCGCAGGACGGCCATTACAACCTGATCTCGGCCCTGCACAAATCCGTGCGCGGTTCCGATCCCGACGCCGCGCTCTATTATCTCGCGCGCATGCTCGATGCCGGCGAAGACCCGCTCTATCTCGCGCGCCGCGTCGTGCGCATGGCGGTGGAGGATATCGGGCTCGCCGACCCGCAGGCGCTGGTGATCTGCAACGCCGCCAAGGATGCCTACGATTTCCTCGGCTCGCCGGAAGGCGAACTGGCGATCGCGCAGGCGGTGATCTATGTCGCGACTGCGCCGAAATCGAATGCCGCCTACACCGCCTTCGGCAAGGCCAAGCAGGTGGCGAAGGAGGGCGGCTCGCTGCTGCCGCCCAAGCACATCCTCAATGCGCCGACCAACCTGATGAAGTCGGAAGGCTACGGCACCGACTACGCCTACGACCACGACGCGCCGGAAGCCTTTTCCGGCCAGGACTATTTCCCCGAAGCGCTCGGCCGCCAGCACTTCTACGACCCGCCCGAGCGCGGCTTCGAGCGCGAGATCAGGAAGCGCCTGGAATACTGGGCGAAGCTGCGGCGCGAGCGGCAGTCGTAGATTCTGCTCTGGCGGTGGGATAGAATTCGCAATGCGAGGTTGCCATGAATAAAGTTCTTGATGAAGCGATCACCCGGCTGCGTGAACTTCCCGATGAGCGGCAGCAACAGGCGGCTGCGTTTCTGCTCGATTTTCTGGGGGATGGCGAGGAAAATTGTGAACTGACGCCGGAGCAATGGGCGGAGATCGACCGCTGCCTGTCCGACGACGAGCCGTTTGCGACCGAGGAGGAGGTCAAGGCGTTCTTTGACCGCTTTCGCAAGCCAGCCAGATGAGGCTTCGCTACAAGCGGCGCGCGCTCCGGCACCTCACCGCCATTCACCAGCATATCGAATAGGACAATCCGGCAGCAGCTGATTCCGTATTGGAGCGCATCCACCACTCGATTGGGCGCCTGGAGGTTCTGCCTCATTCCGGCCGAAAAGGACTGCGTCCCGACACACGCCTGCTGCCGGTGCCCGGCCTGCCTTACATTGTCGTGCACCGGGTGCATGGCGACACCGTTGAAATCATCGCCATTCTCCACACGGCCCGGAACCGCCGGACATAGGCATTTCCGAGTCCTTCGAACGAAGCCATCCCCTTGCCCGACCCACGACAGGGGCCGGCGACGGACTGTCCGCGCGCAATGTGATGCGGATCACAGTCCCGGCGGCCGTGGTGCCCGACATTACAGGCATATCCATTCTGAGCTTGAGGAGACGGACATGCGGAAGCTCTTCATCCTGGCGGCTTTGCTCGCCAGCGGCGTGACCGCCGAAGCGGGGAACATCAAGGAAACCATCAATTTCGGCGGTCGCTCGATCCAGATCGAAATCCCCAAGAAATGCCGGGACCTCTCCTGCATCTCGTTTACGCTGCCGGGCAAGTCGACGGACGACGAGCCGGAGACGAAGCCGGCCCCCGCCACCGCACCGGCTGTCCCGGCGGCCGCTCCGGCTGCGGCCCCCACGGCGGCAGCGCCCATTGCCCCGCCCCCGCCGCCGGCGCGCAACGCCGAGCCGGTCCGTCCCAGGGCCGAGTTTTCCGGTTCCGCGGTCCCCTGGAACGAGCGCGAGCGCATCGCGCCGCAGCCCCAGCCGGCCCCGGCCCCCGAAGCCCGTACCGCGGCGGTGAGTCCGGCGCCCGCGCCGGTCGCGGCTCCGGCGGCGGCGCCGTCCGCCGCCTCCGGCCCCACGGCGCTCGGCGTGTGGCAGACCGAGAAGAAGGAAGGCCTGGTGCGCATCCAGGAATGCGGTGGCAATCTCTGCGGCTATTCGGTCGAGAAGGACGGCAGCAACGGCAAGCAGGTCCTGATCAACATGAAGCCGGGCGCCGCCAACAAATGGAGCGGCACCATCCACGATACCCGCGGCGGCGGCAAATACTCCTCCACCATCACGCTGCGCAACAATACCACGCTGGCCGTGCAGGGCTGCGCCTTCGGCGGCATGTTCTGCGGCGGCGAGACCTGGACGCGGGCGCAGTAATTCCCGCAGGCGGAGATTCCTGCTACGGCAGGACGGCGGCGGGCGAAGGTCCGCCGCCGTTTTCGTCGGGGGTCGCATGCGCGGCGGATGGAGCGGGTGCGTGGCGGCGATCGGCTGCGCGCTGATGGCCGGTCCGGTCCTGGTCGGTCCGGTCATGGCCGATCCGCTGCACGGCCGCTGGTCGATCGATCCCAGGGGTTGCGTCCGCGAGGGCGGCACCGCCGAGACCGCGCCGCTCACCGTCAGCGACAAGAGCGTGAGCTGGTTCGCCGCGCGCTGCACGATCCGCAAGACCTACAAGATCGGCGAAGCGCTGCACCTGGAAGCGCGCTGCTGGAACGAAGGCCGGATGAAGGACATCCCCGTCTCGCTGGTGCCGCGCGGGAACAAGCTCGCGGTCACCTGGGATCGCATGCCGGCCGGCGAGATGACGCGCTGCCCCTGAAGCGGGCCCGTTTCGCGGCATCGGTGCCCCTGTGCTACACGGCCGGGATGAATCGCAAACCGCAGGGCCGGTCGCGCAACCGTCCGCAGGGCCGCACGCCGCAACGGCAGAAGCCGGGCGAGGGCGACCGCGCCGGTGCGCGGCATGCCAAGCGTATGCCGCCGCGTCATGGCCGGGAGGAGCGGGAGAAGCGGGAGGAGCCTGCCGCCCCCGCCGTCAAGGGCGCGCGGCCGGCCGCGGGCGCCGCGCCGCTTACCGCAGCGAGCGGCGTGCAGGTCGTCGCCGTCACCGCGGACGAGGCGGGCATGCGCGTCGACCGTTTCCTGGAGGCGCGTTTTCCCGGCCTGTCCTTCAGTCACATCCAGCGGGTGATCCGCAAGGGCGAATTGCGGGTGAACGGCCGCCGCGTCGAGCCCAAGGACCGGCTCGAGGCCGGTGCGCAGGTGCGCATTCCGCCGGTGCGCGTCGAGGCCCCGAAGCCGCGCGCGGAGGGCAGCGAAGCCGAAAAGATGCGCGCATTCCTGCGCTCGATCACGCTCTACGAGGACGACGACGTGCTGGTGCTGAACAAGCCCGCGGGCCTCGCGGTGCAGGGCGGGTCCGGCACCACTCGCCACATCGACGGCATGCTCGATGTCCTGCGCTCGCGCGACGGACAAAGGCCGCGGCTGGTGCACCGGCTCGACAAGGACACGTCGGGCTGCCTGCTCGTCGCCCGGACCCGCTTTGCGGCGGCGGCGCTCGCCAAGACCTTCCGCTCGCGCGCGGCGCGCAAAATCTACTGGGCATTGGTGCCCGGCGTGCCCAAGCCGAAGCAGGGGCGCATCTCGACCTATCTCGCCAAGGAAGAGCGCGAGGAAGATTCGATCATGCGCGTCGCCAGGCACGGCGAGGAGGGGGCGAGCCACGCCATCACCTATTACGCGGTGGTGGAGACCGCGGCCAACAAGCTCGCCTGGCTGTCGCTGAAGCCGGTGACCGGCCGCACGCATCAGTTGCGCGTGCAGATGGCCCATATCGGCCATCCGCTGGTCGGCGACCCGAAATATTTCGATATCGAGAACTGGGAATTGCCCGGCGGCCTGCAGAACAAGCTGCATCTGCATGCGCGGCGCATCGGTGTGCCGCATCCGCGCCAGGGCCGGATCGACGTCTCCGCGCCCTTGCCGCCGCATAG
>JBFWWQ010000167.1:0-7605 GCA_050246095.1 Pseudorhodoplanes sp. | reverse complement strand
GCAGCCGCGCCAGCACGTCGCGGCCGTCGCCGATGCGCCCGTAGACGAAGGCCATGTGATGCTGCGGGTCGAACGGCGTCGAAAAGGCAAAGCCCTGCAGCGCGCCGATGCCGGAAGAGACCGGGACTTCGCCGACCCGCGTCACCAGCTTTTCGCGCACCTGCCGGTAGGCGATCAGGTCGGCGATCGAGATGCTTTTCAGGCCGTGCTTCTGCGCAAAGGCCGCGACCGCCTGTCCGCGCATCACGCTGCCGTCGTCGTTCATCAGTTCGGCCAGCACCCCGACCGGCGCGAGCCCGGCCAGCCGGCAGAGATCGACGCAGGCTTCGGTGTGGCCGGAACGCATCAATACGCCGCCGTCGCGCGCCACCAGCGGAAACACATGTCCCGGCCGCACGAAATCCGTCGCTCCGCTATTGCCGTTGGCCAGCGCGCGCACGGTATTGGTGCGTTCCTCGGCGGAAATGCCGGTGGTCAGGCCGTGGCGCACGTCCACCGACACGGTGAACGCGGTGCCGAGCGGGGCGTCGTTCTGCGGCACCATAGGGTCGAGATGCAGACGCTTGGCCTGTTCCGACGACAGCGGCGCGCAGACGATGCCGGAGGTGTGGCGGATGATGAATCCCATCTTCTCCGGCGTGCAATGCGCGGCGGCGACGAACAGATCGCCTTCATTCTCGCGGTCGTCGTCGTCGGACACGACGACGATCTCGCCGCGGGCGAAAGCGGCGATCACGTCCTCGATGCGGTTTTGAATGTCGTTCACGTCATTCGTTCCTCACGGCTTCGGAAGCGGCCAATGCGCGCCGTCGCCGACCTGTCCGCGATGCCGCAGATAATGATCCGCCAGCACGCATGCCACCATCGCCTCGCCGACCGGTACGGCGCGGATGCCGACGCAGGGGTCGTGCCGCCCGGTGGTCGTCACATCGGCCTCTTCGCCGTGGCGGGTCACGGTCCGGCGCGGCGTGAGGATCGAGGAAGTGGGCTTGACCGCGAAGCGCGCCACCAAGGCCTGCCCGGTGGAAATGCCGCCCAGGACGCCCCCCGCATGGTTGGACAGGAAGCGCGGCTTGCCGTCGTTGCCCATGCGCATCTCGTCGGCATTGTCCTCGCCGGACAGGGCGGCGGCGGCAAAACCATCGCCGATCTCGACGCCCTTGACGGCATTGATGCCCATCAGGGCGCCGGCCAGATCGGCATCGAGCTTGCCGTAAACCGGCGCGCCGAGACCGGGCGGCACGCCCTCGGCGACGATCTCGATCACCGCGCCGATGGAGGAGCCGGACTTGCGCACGCCGTCGAGATAGCCTTCGAAGAATTTCGCCGCCCTGGCATCGGGGCAGAAGAACGGATTGCGCGCGACCTCGTCCCAGTCCCAGTTCGCGCGGTCGATCGCGTGCGGTCCCATCTGCACCAGCGCGCCGCGCACGGTGACGTTCGGCACCACCTTGCGCGCGACCGCACCGGCCGCCACACGCGCCGCGGTTTCGCGCGCGGAGGCGCGTCCGCCACCGCGATAATCGTGCAGCCCGTACTTGATGTCGTAGGTATAGCCGGCATGGCCGGGACGGTATTTGTCCTTGATCGCCGAATAATCCTTGGACCGCTGGTCGACATTCTCGATCAGCAGCGCGATCGGCGTTCCGGTGGTGACATCGAGGCCGCTGTCTTCGTCGCGGAAGACGCCGGACAAAATCTTCACAATGTCCGGCTCCTGCCGCTGCGTGGTGAAGCGGGACTGGCCGGGCCGCCTGCGGTCGAGCTCGGCCTGAATGTCCTGCGCGGTCAGCGGCAGACGCGGCGGGCACCCGTCGATCACGCAGCCGAGCGCGACCCCGTGACTTTCGCCAAAGGTGGTGACGCGGAAGAGATGGCCGAACGTGTTGAAAGACATGGTTTTGCTGCGCTGCGGGTTGGTAGCCCGCGCTACGGGAGCGGTCAAATAAGCCGGGCCGGCGCGGTGAACGGCCGATTCGGCGCGCAGACGCGCAGGCATGCCAGGAACGTCGCCGCCAGTGCACGCCGCAATCGTTCTCCCGCGCGCCCCGTCGCGGTAAATTTCTGCTCCCGGCGGCGCCCAGACTGAACGCTTATTCAGGCCGATTAACAGCAATTAATCCCAACCTGAATGTCCGTTAACATATTGGAATATTTGGATTTTTTGAATTTTCCTGTTGCGGCGGGATGTCGCACGACCTAACGTTCGATCACGGACGGAGACGAGACCGAAAGCGCAACGCCGAAGGTTTGATACGTCGGACCGCCGTTGGGAGAAGAGGACATCACCATGGCTAGCAAGCCGAAGAAGAAGAAGTAAGTCCATCGCCGCAGAGCGGCGAGACTTTTTCATCGAAGCGGCCGAGCCTCCAGGGTTCGGCCGTTTCTCGTTTTGCGGCCCTGTTCCGGCGGCATGCGCGCCGTTGCAACGCGCAGCCCATCCTTTCGAAGACGATGGACGACCCGCTCGGGCCCGGCAACGACCGATGCGGTCAGACTTCGCCGACCTTGAGGTCGGGCGCGTCGGGATGTTTGATGCCCACGATGTGATAGCCGGCATCGACATGCTGGATTTCGCCGGTCACGCCGCGCGAAAGATCGGAGAGGAAATACACCGCCGCGTCGCCGACATCCTCCAGCGTGACGTTGCGGCGCATCGGCGTGTTGTATTCGTTCCATTTCAGGATGTAGCGGAAGTCGCCGATGCCGGATGCCGCCAGCGTCTTGATCGGGCCTGCCGAGATCGCATTGACGCGGATTTTGCTCTGCCCGAGATCGGCTGCGAGATAGCGCACCGAACTTTCCAGCGCGGCCTTAGCGAGCCCCATGACGTTGTAATGCGGCATCCATTTCTCGGCGCCGTAATAGGTCAGCGTCAGCAGCGATCCGCCATTCGTCATCAGCTTCTCCGCGCGCTGCGCGATGGCCGTGAACGAATAGCAGGAGATCAGCATCGTCTTTGTGAAGTTGTCCGCCGTGGTGTCGACGAAGCGGCCGTCGAGCTGGTCCTTGTCGGAAAAGGCGATGGCATGCACGACGAAATCCAGCGACCCCCAGGTCGACTGCACCGCGGCGAATACCGCGTCGATGGTTTCCGGCTCGGAGACGTCGCAATGGCCGACGATCAGGCCGTCCACCTCTTCCGCCAGCGGCTCGACCCGCTTCTTCAGCGCCTCGCCCTGATAGCTGAAGGCGAGGTCCGCGCCGTGGTTGCGGCAGGAGCGCGCAATGCCCCAGGCGATCGAGCGGTTGTTGGCGACGCCCATGATCAACCCGCGCTTGCCGCGCATGAGATCCGAGCCTTCCGCCATGCAACTGCCCCCGTTTTACGCGCCGGCCGGGCCGACGGTCCGTTTTGGCATAGCCCCCTTGGCCCTTCAAGCAGGCCGACTCTGCCGGATTTGCGTGGTTTCGCAGGAATATCGGCCCGGTTTTCCGTGTTAAACAGGGGAACCGGCCGGGCCGGACTCCACGCCGAAAACCGGGGAAGACCGTGAGCGGCTTTCAGCAAAGCATCGAGGCCAACGTACCGGCGTTGCGGCGCTATGCGCGGGCGCTGACGCGCAACGCCGACGCCGCCGACGATCTGGTGCAGGACACGCTGGTGCGGGCGCTGCGCGCCGAGCACCTGTTCCACGGCGGCGACATCCGCGCCTGGCTGTTCACGATCCTGACCAACCTCAACCGCAACCGGCTGCGTTCGCTGGCCAGGCGGCCCGCGACCTCGCATCTGGAGGACGAAGACGCCGCGGATTTCTCCGGACCCGAAGCGGGCAGCCGCGATATCGGCCGCGCGCTCGCGGGCCTGGTCGCCGACCAGCGCGAGGCGCTGCTGCTGGTGGTCCTGGAGGGCCTGTCCTACCGCGAGATCGCCGAAGTGCAGGGCGTACCGATCGGCACGGTGATGTCGCGGCTCGCGCGTGCGCGTGCGCAGATCAAAGCATTTCTTGACGGCGAGCGCCCGGCGCTGCGCCGCGTGAAATAACCGAGGCTGATATGACCAACTCCCAGATACCCGTGACTCCGGACGAGTTGCACGCCTATGTCGACGGCGAATTGCCGCCGGACCGGCTTGAGGCGGTACTGGCGTGGCTCGCCGCGCATCCCGAAGACGCCGCGCTGGTTGCCGGCTGGCGCGCGCAGGCCGATTCCATCCGCGCGCGCTATGGCGCCGTGGCGAACGAGCCGGTCCCCGCGCGCCTCGGCATCGACCGTGTCCTGCGCAACGGAAAGAGCTGGCGCGGCGTGGCGGCGGCGGCCGTCGTCGCCGCGTTTCTCGGCGGCGGCGTCGCCGGCTGGATGGCGCATGGCGCCGCCGCGGCGCCGGCCGCGCTGGCGCCGCTCGAGCGGCTGACGGCGGAGGCGATGGCCGCGCACAAGCTCTATATCAACGAGGTGCGCCATCCGATCGAGGTCGGCGCCACCGAGGCGCATCTGGTGCCCTGGCTGTCGCGGCGCGTCGGCACGCAGCTGCGTGCACCGGATCTGGCGAGCTTCGATCTCAAGCTGCTCGGCGGCCGCCTGCTGCCGGGCGTGGCGGGCCCGGCCGCATTGTTCATGTACGAGAGCGGCAACGGCGAGCGGCTGACGATCTATTGCAGCAAGCTCGGCGAGGAACGCACGCCGCTGATCTTCCGCGAGCACGGCAACGTCGCCTCGGTGCAATGGATCGAAGGCGGCTACGCCTATGTGGTGAGCGGACCGGCGGACAAGGCGCGGCTGAAGAATGTCGCGCGCGCGACCTATCTGCAGCTCGAAAACCGTCCCGCCCCCGCGCCCCACAACCGCTCCACCATCGAGCGGCTGATCGCGCGGTTCGGGTGAAGCGGCACGGAAAGCCGCGCGGCCGCAATCAGGCGAACGGCTTGCGCGGGTCGTAGGGCCGGCCGTCGCGCCATTCGCGCATCAGCTCTTCGAGCTTGGGATCGGGCTGGTCCGGCATCACGATGCGCACCGTCGCCATCAGGTCGCCCGCTGCGGTCTTGCCGGGCAGGCCCTTGCCGCGCAGCCGGAAGGTGCGGCCGCCGGACGTATTGGCGGGTATCGCGAGCTCGACCGCGCCGTCCAGCGTCGGCACGCGCACCTTGCCGCCGAGCACCGCTTCATACAGCGTGACCGGCAGATCGAGCTTCAGGTTCTGGCCGTCGCGCTCGAAATACGGATGCTGCGCGACTGCAATGGTGATCAGCGCATCGCCCGCGACACCGCCCGGTCCGGCCATGCCCTGGCCCTTGAGGCGGATGGTCTGGCCGTCGGTGACGCCCTGCGGAATCTTCACCTCGACTTCCTTGCCGGTCGGCAGCCGCACGCGGCGCGTGGCGTTGCCGGTGAGATCGGACAGCGACACGGTCAGCGGCACCGCGACATCCTGGCCGCGCGCCGGCGCGAAATCCTCGGTCTCGAACACCGTCTCGCCGCCGCCACCGCGCGCGCGCGCGGCACCTGCGAACATGTCCTTGAGAATGTCGTCGATGCCGCCGAAGCCCGAAGCGCCGGAGGAGAATCCGCCGCGCCCGCCGCCGGCGCGTCCGCGCGTCGCGCCCTGCGGTCCCCAGGTGAAGGTCTCGAAGCCGCCCTGGCCGCCGAAGCCGCCCGGATGCGCACCCTCAAAGCCCTGGAATTTCGGCTTGCCCTCCGCGTCGATCTCCCCGGCATCGAACTGCTTGCGCTTCTTCTCGTCGCCGAGAATCTCATAGGCGCCGTTCACCTCCGCGAAGCGCGCGGCGGCCTTGGGGTCGTTCTTGTTCGCGTCCGGATGGTGCTTCTTGGCCAGCTTGCGGAAGGCGCTCTTGATCGCGCCGGCATTCGCCCCCCGCGGCACCCCCAGCACGTCATAGGGGTCGCGCATTCCCGTTCTCTCCGTTCAATCCCGTCAGGCCGGTTCGGACCGGCAATTTGCGTTGGAATGTGGGATGCGGCGGGCCTTTGCGCAATGTCGCGGCGGCCGTTTCGGCCGCTCAGGAACGCTTCCAGGGCCGCAAACTGCGCACTTCCCATTTCCCCTTGCCGAACCGGCAGGCCTCGCCCTGCAGCCAGCTCTCGGTCCCCGGCTTGACATAGCTGGCGAGGAAATCCCGGCAGGTCCGCCCGTCCTGGCTGTAGGCCTGGGCGAGCGGCGTGACGGTACCGCGCGCGCCGGTCGCGGGGTTCTCCCAGGGGGCGCTGGCGTCCTTGCCGCCCCGGGCCAGCACCTCGCCGACCGCGGCCTTGGCGATCGCCAGATCGCCGCCTTCGGGGATGTCCACGGCCTCGGGCTCGACCGCCGCGGCCTGTGCCTGGTGCGCGATCGAACCGGTGGCGATCTCGTCCGGCTTCTTGGCGGCATGGCCGCCATTAAGCTGATAGGAGCAGCCCCCGGCTGCGAGCCCGCCCGCCACCGCTCCGGCAAGCACCGCACGCTGCCATAGGCGCAACGAAATCCATCGCCTATAAGCGGGATGCCGGAACGCCCCCGATCGCTGAGAGCCGGCCACGACGCGGTGCTCCACCCAATGACTGATACAGCCACCATGAAACACCCGGGCTGGTTAACGACTGGTGATTTCACGGAAGCCGACGAGCCTTTTGCGCTGTTCGCGTCCTGGTTCGAGGACGCCCGCGCCAAGGAGCCGGCCGATCCCAACGCCATGGCGCTGGCCACCGTCGATGCCGGCGGCCTGCCCGATTTGCGCATGGTGCTGATGAAGGGCTTCGACGAAAGCGGCTTCACCTTCTACACCAATACCACCAGCAAGAAGGGACGCGAGCTCGCCGGCAACGCCAAGGCGGCGCTGCTGTTTCACTGGAAGTCGCTGAACCGCCAGGTGCGGGTGCGCGGGCCGGTCGAGCCGGTATCGGCGGACGAGGCCGACGCCTATTTCGCCACCCGCCCGCGCCAGGCGCAGATCGGCGCCTGGGCGAGCCAGCAATCCTCGCCGCTGGAAAGCCGTTTCGCCTTCGAGAAGGCGGTCGCGCTGTATGCCGCCAAGCATGCGATCGGCGAAATCCCTCGTCCGCCGCATTGGTCCGGCTATCGCGTGATCCCGCACGCGATCGAATTCTGGCACGACCGCCCGTTCCGTCTGCACGACCGCATCGAGTTCACGCGCACGACACCGGGCGCGGACTGGGTGAAGACACGGCTCTATCCGTGATCCGCGAGAGCGCAATCCGGCGAAGTGGGCACCGGTTCGCCGTAAGATTGCGCGATAAGTCAAGAGAACCGGACCGCGATCCGATTAAACTTGATCGGATCATGGTCTAGGATATTCCGCGCACAACCAACGGACCCACATGTCCAATACCGGCACCAGCCAGCCCCGCCGCATCCTGCTTTTGACCGGCGCCAGCCGCGGCATCGGGCATGCGACGGTCAAGCGCTTCTCCAGCGCCGGCTGGCGCGTCATTACCTGCTCGCGCCACGCCTTCCCGGAAAACTGCCCGTGGGAGATGGGGCCGGAAGACCACATCCAGGTCGATCTCGCCGACCCCGCAAACACCGCCAACGCCATCGCCGAGATCAAGCGGCGGCTGCCGCAGGGACTGCTGCACGCGCTGGTCAACAACGCGGCGATCTCGCCGAAGGCCGAAGGCGGCGCGCGGCTTTCCTCCATCGACACCACGGTC
>JBFWWQ010000166.1:0-7613 GCA_050246095.1 Pseudorhodoplanes sp. | reverse complement strand
GCCCCGTTCTCCAGCAGGCGCCGCACCAGATAGGCGAGCAGGTCGCGATAGCCGCCGACCGGCGCATAGACCCGGCAGGCATGGTCGGGAAGGTCGGCGCGCAAAGCCTCGTAGAGTGCCTCGCCCATGCCGTGCAGCCGCTGGAATTCCAGGCCTTCGCCGGGACCCGCCGCCTCGATCACGCTGGCGACGGTGAACGCATTATGGGTGGCGAATTGCGGAACGATCAGCGGGCGCGCCGCAAGCATCTTGCGCGCACAGGCCATGTAGCAGAGGTCGGTCATCGCCTTGCGCGTGAAAACCGGAAAATCGTCGAGCCCGCGCTCCTGCGTGCGCTTGATCTCGGTATCCCAATAGGCCCCCTTGACCAGCCGGATCGTCAGCCGGCGCGACAGGGCGCGCGCCGCATCGATCGCCCAATCGATCACGGCGGGCGCGCGCTTCTGGTACGCCTGCACGGCGAAGCCGAACCCGTCCCATCCCGCAAGCGAAGGATCGGCAAAGACCTGCGCGATCACCTCGAGCGACAATTCGAGACGGTCGGCTTCTTCCGCGTCCACGGTGAAGCGCAGATCGTGCCGCCGCGCCTCGCGCGCCAGCGCGAGAAGCCGCGGCGAAAGCTCCGCCAGCACGCGATCGCGCGAGATCGCCTCGAAGCGCGGATGCAGGGCGGAAAGCTTGACCGAAATGCCCGGCCGGTCGGGAAAGCGGCCGCGCTGCGCATCGCGGCCGATGGCGGCGATCGCATTCGAATAGGACGCGAAATAGCGTTCGGCGTCCGCGGCAGTGCGCGCACCCTCGCCCAGCATGTCGAAGGAATAGCGGAATTCCTGTCGCGCCCCGGCGCGGTCGAGCGCTTCCTCGATGGTCTGGCCGAGCACGAAATGCGTGCCGAGCAGCTTCATCGCCTGCCGCGCCGCCAGCCGCACCGCCGGCAGCCCGATCCGCCGCGTGACGCTGTCGAGAATGCTTTCCGGCGTCTCCCCCGGCGCGATCAGCTTCGCCGTGACGCCGAGCGTCCAGGCCGAGGCTGAGATGAGAAGCGTGTCGCCATCGGGATGCGACCAGTCGCGGCCGGCGAGCTTGTCCTCGATCAGCCGGTCCGCGGTCGCCGCGTCCGGCACGCGCAGCAGCGCCTCGGCCAGCACCATCAGCGCCAGCCCCTCCTTGGTGGAGAGCGAATAGGCGTGCAGGAAATCGTCGATCCCGCCGACCCCGCCGGCCTTGGCCCGGATCGCCTCGACCAGCCCGCGGGCGCGCCGCTCGATGCGCCCGGCGGCCGACGGATCGTCCTTCTCGGCAAGCCAGCGGCGGGCGAATTCCTCGTCGGCTCCGGCAAAAGGTGCGTGAAAGGAAGGAAGGCGGGACACGTCAGATGGCCGGTCGTCGCTCACGATGCTGCTCATTCAAAGAGAGAGGCCGTTGATTAGGATGATATCGCCAAACTATCAGTCAAAATTAGATTGTGAATTAGGTCATTTGCTATAATAATAGCGACTATCTCTATTATAATAGTATTATTTAGTGACAAACTATGAACGACTCTCTCGACAAGCTCGACCGCCGTGTCATGAGCGTCCTGCAGCAGGATGGCCGCATCGCGCTGGTCGATCTTGCCGACCGGATCGGCCTGTCTCCCACGGCGACCACCGAGCGCGTCAAAAGACTCACGCGCGACGGCTATATTCTCGGATATTCGGCCCGCCTCGATCCGGAAAAGCTGCAACTCGGACTGCTGGTCTTTATCGAGGTCAAACTCGACCGCACCACCCCGGACGTGTTCGAGCGGTTCGCCCAGGCCGTGCGCCGCGCCCCCGAAGTGCTCGAATGCCACATGGTCGCGGGGGGGTTCGACTACCTCGTCAAGACGCGGGTCGCCGATATGGCCGCCTATCGGCGCTTCCTCGGCGAGGTGCTGCTGGCCCTGCCCGGCGTCCGCGAAACGCACACCTACGCGGTCATGGAAGAAGTCAAGAAAACCGACCTTCTTCCCATCTAGGCGGCATTCGTTTCTGCTGTCCGTTTCGGCATCGCTGCCGCGGCTTTGTGCAGAATGCAGGCGCGCAGCACCCTGCCACCTTGCTCTTTCAAACGGCATGTTCTTTGCTGATGACGAAATGAACAGGCCCCGCCCGGGGTCAATGATGTCGGAAAGGCCCTTCCGGGTCCGTCCAAGACGTTCCGCTGGGAAAGGATAAGGACAATGCGTCAGGTACCAGGCGTCCGGCTCGCTGCCGCCGCAATCGCTGTTTTGCTCTCGGGCGGCATCGCCGCCGCGCAGACCCCGGTCAAATTCACGCTGGACTGGAAGTTCGAGGGCCCCGCCGCCCCGTTCGTGGTCGCGATCGACAAGGGCTATTACAAGGCCGAAGGCCTCGACGTCACGATCGACACCGCCGGCGGCTCGCTCGAGCCGCTGAACCGCCTCGCCTCCGGCACCTACGACATCGGCTTCGGTGACATCAACTCGCTGATCAAGTTCCGCGACGCCAATCCGGGCACGCCGATCAAGGCCATCTTCATGGTCTACAACAAGCCGCCCTTCTCCATCGTCGGGCGCAAGAGCCGCGGCGTGACGAAGCCGAAGGACCTCGAAGGCAAGAAGCTCGGTGCGCCGGCGCCGGACGGCGCCTTCGCGCAGTGGAAAATCTTCACGCAGGCGAACGGCATCGATCCGTCCAAGGTCACGATCGAGAATGTCGGCTTCCCCGTGCGCGAGCCGATGCTGGCCGCCGGCCAGGTCGACGCCATCACCGGCTTCTCGTTCTCGTCCTTCATCAACCTGAAGGACCGCGGCGTGCCGGTCGACGACATCACCGTGCTGCTGATGGCCGATTACGGCGTCAACCTCTACGGCAACGCGATCATCGTGAATCCGAAATTCGCCGCCGAGAAGCCGGAGGTGGTCAAGAAATTCCTCAATGCCTTCCTCAAGGGGCTGAAGGAAACCGTGAAGAACCCGGGCACCGCGGTCGAATCCGTCATCAAGCGCAACGACGTCGCCAAGAAGGAAGTCGAGCTCGAACGCCTCAATATGGCGCTGAAGGACAACATCCTGACGCCGGAAGTGAAGGCGAACGGCTTCGGCGGCGTCGACATGGCGCGGCTGGACAAGTCGGTCGACCAGATCGCGCTGACCTACGACTTCAAGAATCCGAAGCCGAAGGGCAGCGACGTGTTCGACGCCTCGTTCCTGCCGCCGGCGGCCGACCGCAAGGTGAACTGAGACACGGGACAGGGGGCCACGGTGTCCGGTTTCGTCACCCTCGACGGGGTGAGCCATCGTTACGGCGGCATCCATGCCGGGCCGGAAGGCATCCTCGCCGTCGAGAATCTGAGCATCGATGTCGGCCGCGGCGAATTCGCCGCGGTCGTCGGACCGTCCGGTTGCGGCAAGTCCACGCTGATGAAGCTCGCAACCGGGCTGCAGTTTCCGTTCAAGGGCTCGGTCACGGTCGGAGAGCAGAAGGTCAGCCAGCCGGTGAAGATTGCCGGCATGGCGTTCCAGGCGCCCACCCTGCTGCCGTGGCGCACGACGCTGGACAATCTCCTCCTCCCGCTGGAAATCGTCGAGCCGCACCGCAGCCGCATCCGCTCCAACAAGGCGGAATATGTGGCGCGCGCGGAAAAGCTTCTCGCTTCCGTCGGGCTCGGCGGATTCGGGTCGAAGTTTCCCTGGCAATTGTCGGGCGGCATGCAGCAGCGCACGTCGCTGTGCCGCGCACTGATCCACGAGCCGCAATTGCTCATGCTCGACGAGCCGTTCGGCGCGCTCGATGCCTTCACGCGCGAGGAATTGTGGTGCGTGATCCGCGACCTGCACGCGGCGCGCGGCATCACCATCATCCTGGTCACGCACGATCTGCGCGAAGCCGTGTTCCTCGCCGACCGCGTCTTCGTCATGTCGGCGCGGCCCGGACGCATCGTCGAGGAGCGCAAGATCGACATTCCGCGTCCGCGCGACCTTGAGGTGACCTTCACCAAGGAATTCCAGGACATCGTGCACGACCTGCGCGAACACATCGTGAAGGCGCGCCAATGACATCTTCTGCGATTTTCATACGGCTTGCGCCCTGGCTGTTCACCGTCGCGTTGTTCGTGCTCTGGGAGATCGTCTGTCGCGTCTTCAACATCCCGGAATTCTTTCTCCCGACGCCCACCGCCGTCTTCAAAGCGACGTACGAATACTGGCCGGCGATCGTCCGCAATTCCTGGGTGACGCTCGAAGCCACGATGCTCGGCTTCCTGATCGCGGTCGGATTCGGTCTCGGGCTCGGCCTGGTGGTCGGTTGGTCGCGCACCATCTATGCCGGCCTCTACCCGCTGATGATCGGGTTCAACGCGATCCCGAAAGTGGCGGTGGTGCCGATCCTGGTCCTGTGGTTCGGCATCGGCTTCATTCCCGCGGTGCTGACCGCCTTCCTGATCTCGTTCTTCCCGATCGTGGTGAATGTCGCGACCGGCCTCGCCACGATCGAGCCCGAGCTCGAGGACGTGCTGAAGGCGCTCGGCGCCTCCAAGCTCGACATCATGCGCAAGGTCGGCATCCCGCGCTCGCTGCCCTATTTCTTCGGCTCGCTGAAGGTCGCGATCACGCTCGCCTTCGTCGGCACCGTGGTGTCGGAAAGCGTCGCCTCGAACAACGGCATCGGCAACCTGATGCTGCAGGCGCAGGCGCAGTTCAACGTGCCGCTGATCTTCGCCGGCCTGCTCGCCCTCGCGGTGCTCGGCATCGTGATGTACTGGGTCATGGCCGTGCTGGAGCGCCGCATGACCGGCTGGGCGCAGCGTTCCGGCTTCGCGCAGGCCTGAGCGCCGAATGGCCGCGCCGCCGGCGCCGGCCTGGAGTCCGATTCAATTTCCGTTGAGCCGGACTCGTCGTTCATCTTTTTGTTTGGGCATGGTCTTTCCGAAAACCGGTTCCCACTTTTCGGGATCATGCCCTAGGATGGCCCGGCAATAGCCGGACAGCTCCATGAACCTTCTTCGCCTCTATGGCCGCGTGCTCGGACTGCTCGGCTCCGACATCCGGCTCGGCTGGCTGCTGGCCATCGCCAATGTCGCGCTGGCAGCGGCGCAATTCGCCGAGCCGGTGCTGTTCGGGCGCATCATCGACGCGCTGGCCGGCGTGAAGCCGGGCGACGGCAGCGTGACCTGGACCTCGCTGCTGCCGCTGCTGCTGGCCTGGGCCGGCTTCGGCATTTTCACGATCCTGTGCGGCGTGGTCGTCGCGCTCTATGCCGACCGCCTCGCGCACCGGCGCCGCCATGCCGTGCTGACGGACTATTTCGAGCACGTGCTGCAGCTTCCAGTCGCCTATCACGGCGGCTCGCATTCCGGACGGCTGATGAAGGTGATGCTGGCCGGCACCGATTCGCTGTGGAGCCTGTGGCTCTCCTTCTTCCGCGAACACCTGGCCGCCTTCGTCTCGATCCTGATCCTGGTGCCGCTCTCGCTGTATCTGAACTGGCGGCTGGCCGCGCTGCTGATCGTGCTGTGCGTCGTGTTCGCCGCGCTCACCTCCTTCGTCCTGCGGCGCACGAACGACATGCAGACCGCGGTGGAACGGCATTATTCCGACCTCGCCGAACGCGCGTCCGACGCGCTCGGCAATGTCGCGCTGGTGCAGAGCTATGTGCGGGTCGAGGCGGAGGTCATGGGACTGCGCAACGTCGTCGACCGCCTGCTGAGCGCGCAGATGCCGGTTCTGTCCTGGTGGGCCGTGGTGGCGGTGGCGACCCGCGCCTCCACCACGCTCACCCTGCTCGCGATTTTCCTGGTCGGCACGTATCTGCTGTTCCAGGGGCTGACCACGCTCGGCGAGATCGTGATGTTCATGGGCTTTGCCACCATGCTGGTCGGCAGGCTCGAAGCCGCCGTCGGCTTCGTCAACAAGCTGTTCATGGACGCGCCGCGGCTGCGGGAGTTCTTCGAGGTGCTGGACACGACGCCCGCCGTGTACGACCGCGCCGACGCCGTCGATCCCGGTCGCCTCACCGGGCACGTCGCGTTCGACGACGTGTCCTTCTCCTATGACGGCAAGCGGCCGGCCGTCGCCGACCTGGATTTCTCGGCGCTGCCCGGCGAAGTCATCGCGCTGGTCGGGCCGACCGGCGCCGGCAAGACCACCGCGCTCGCGCTGCTGCACCGGGTGTTCGACCCGCAATCCGGCGCCATCACCATCGACGGCATCGATCTGCGCGCCATGAAGCTCGCCGGGCTGCGGCGCAATATCGGCGTGGTGTTCCAGGAAGTGCTGCTGCTCAACCGCTCGATCGCCGAGAACCTCCTGATCGGGCGGCCGGACGCGACGCCGGAGGAGATGTGGGCGGCGCTCGCGCGCGCGCAGGCCGTCGATTTCGTCAAGAACAAGCCGGAAGGCCTCGACGCCGTGGTCGGCGAACGCGGCCGCTTCCTGTCCGGCGGCGAGCGCCAGCGCCTCTCCATCGCCCGCGCGCTGCTGAAGGACCCGCCGATCCTGATCCTCGACGAGGCCACCAGCGCGCTCGACGCCGCCACCGAAGCCAAGGTGCAGGTCGCGCTCGACGAGGTGATGCGCAACCGCACCACCTTCGTGATCGCGCACCGGCTTTCGACCATCCGCAACGCGACCAAGATCCTGGTCTTCGAGCATGCGCGCATCGTCGAGGCCGGCAGCTTCGACGATCTCGTCGCCCGCAACGGCGCCTTCGCCAAGCTCGCGCGCGCGCAATTCATGATCCCCGCCGCGCCGGCAGCGGCCGCCCGCGCCGCGGCCGGCGAATAGCTAGCGGATCCGTTCCAGGATGCTGACGTAGTTCGCGACCGCGGCGCCGCCCATGTTGAAGATGCCGGCGAGCTTCGCATCCTTGACCTGGATGTCGCCGGCATTGCCGACGAGCTGCATCGCCGACAGGACGTGCATGGACACGCCGGTGGCGCCGATCGGATGGCCCTTGGCCTTCAGCCCGCCCGACGGATTGACCGGCAGCCTGCCGTCCTTCTGGGTGATGCCCTCGGCGATCACCCGCGCGCCCTGGCCTTCCGGCGCCAGCCCCATCGCCTCGTACTCGATCAGCTCGGCGATGGTGAAGCAGTCGTGCGTCTCGACGAAGGACAGGTCGCCGAGCGCGATCCCGGCCTGCGCCAGCGCCTGTTTCCAGGCGAGCGAGCAGCCCTCGAACTTGAGGATGTCGCGCTTGGCCATCGGCAGGAAATCCTGCACATGCGCGGCGGCGCGGAACGCGATCGCCTTGCTCAGGCGCAAAGCCGTCTCGACATCGGCCAGCACCAGAGCGGCCGCGCCGTCCGAGACCAGCGAGCAGTCGGTGCGCTTCAGCGGGCCTGCGACGAACGGATTCTTCTCGCTCTCCTTGCGGCAGAACTCGAAGCCGAAATCCTTGCGCATCTGCGCGTAGGGATTGCCGACGCCGTTCTTGTGGTTCTTCGCCGCGATCATCGCCAGCGCGTCGGACTGGTCGCCGTATTTCTGGAAATAGCAGCCGGCGATCTTGCCGAAAATGCCGGCGAAACCGCCCTCGATATTGGCCTCGTCGCGCACATAGGAGGCCTTCAGCAGGTTGCGTCCGATTTCCGGCCCCGGCGTCGTCGTCTTCTGCTCGACGGCGACCACC
>JBFWWQ010000165.1:0-7628 GCA_050246095.1 Pseudorhodoplanes sp. | reverse complement strand
TCGGAATCGACCGTCACCAGCAGCGAGCCGCTCTCGACCTTGTCGCCTTCGCGCACCTGCAGCGTCTCGACGCGCCCCTGCTCGTCGGGGCTGACGAAGATCAGATCGGCCTCGATCCAGCCCTGCAGCACGTTGTCGGGATTATTGGAGCAGGCGGCGAGCGCGAGCGCTGCGGCCATCGTCACACCGGTGAATTTCCGGGCCATCATGAGGGGGTCCTTTCCCCAAACAGAGCGTCGAGATGCGCGCGCAGCAGCGCCTGCGCATCAAGCGGCGCAAAACGGTCGAACAGGCTTCCCCAGACGATGGCGACGAGGCCCGGCGCGACCAGGAGCTGCGGGAATTGCGCCAGCGCGCGGTGGCGGGCCGCATTGTCGTCGCTCGCCTGGGCGATCATGCCGCTGACCGCCGGCAGCGCGCGGCCCAGCACCTCGCGCCAGTAGAACTCGGCGAGCTTGGGGAAGCGCGGCCCCTCGGCGATCACCAGGCGGATGATCGCCTTACGCGGGGTATTGAGGATTTCGCGCACGAAAGTCCCCAGGATCGTCTCCGCCAAGTCGCGCAGCGGCATGCCCTGCACGGGAATGGCGGTGGCGACATCGATGACCGGCCTGAGCGCGGAACGCACCAGCTCCTGGAACATGGTCTCCTTGTCGCGGAAATACAGATACAGCGTGCCCTTGGCGACGCCGGCGCGGCGCGCGACATCGTCGAGCCGCGTCGACTCGAAGCCGTTGGCGGAGAATTCCGCGAGCGCCGCATCGAGGATCGCCTGCCGGCGCGCGGCGGCGCGCGCCTCGCGCGGCGCGGCGGGACGCCGGGCGGCACGCGGCCGGGCCCGCTCCCCCTTCAACCCGCGCGCGCGAAAAGCCATGCCTCACCTTCTTATGACTGACTGGTCAGTCATAAATAGACAGAAAGCCGGGCCAGGGCAAGGGCGCGCGCCCTATTCTGCCAAGATACTGAAGAAGCTGGATTTTAGCGCTCAGCGCGTTTCGATCTCGGCCTTGACCGCAATCAGCGCATCGGGGGTATCGACGTCGATCAGGGCCGCCTGCCCGTCCACCGCGACTTCCGTCACCGCGTCCACATTCTCGCCGATCAGGTGCCGCGCGCCGACATCGCCTTCCAGCGCCATCAGCGAGGGGAAGAAGCGGCGCGACCACACCACCGGATTGCCGCGCTTGCCCTCGATCGTCGGCACCACCGCGAGCGAGCCGCGTTCCGGATCGAATGCCGCGAGCAGCGTGTCGATCAGCGCCGCATCGACCTGCGGCATGTCGGCGAGCATCACGACCGCGCCGTCGACATCGTCGGGCATGGCGGTCAATCCGGCCTTGAGCGAGGTGGAGAGGCCGTCGGCAAAATCCGGATTGTGCACGATGCGGACGGCGAGGCCGGCCAGCGCCGCCTCGATCTGTTCGCGCTGGTGGCCGCTGACCACGATCACCGGTGAGGCGCGCGAGGCCAGCGCCTGTTCGGCGGCCAGGCGCACGATCGGCTTGCCGCGAATCTGCGCGAGCAGCTTGTTGGAGCCGCCCATGCGGGTGGAACGGCCGGCCGCCAGCACGATCGCGCCGACGCGATGGCCCTCCTGCGCCTCCGCCGCGCGCGGCTGCGGGCGCGTGACGATTTCCATCAGCAGGCCGCCGACCCCCATGCCGGTGATGTCGGCGCGCGTGACCGGCAGGCCCGCCAGCAGCCGCATCAGGATCCAGTCGAAGCCGTTCTCCTTCGGCGAGCGCGCGCAGCCCGGCGCGCCGAGCACCGGATGGCCGCCCACATTGCCGATCAGCATCAGGTTGCCGGGATCGACCGGCATGCCGAAATGCTCGATGCGCCCGCCGGCACCTTCGATCGCGGCCGGGATGACGTCGCGCCGGTCGGCAATGGCCGAGGCGCCGAACACGATGACCAGGTCGGCGCCGAGCTTGAACATCTCGGCAAGCGCGCCGGTGAGTGCGGCTTCCTCGTGCACGATGCGCCGCTCGGCGACGATCGCGGCGCCAGCCGGCGCCAGGCGTTCGGCGGTGATGCGGACGGTCTTGTCGATCACCTTGTCGGTGAGCCCGGGCAGCAATGTCGAGACGATGCCGACCGTCCGCACCGTGTAGGGCGCAACCCGCACCAGCGGCGGCGCGCGGCGCGTCACGTCCAGCGCCTTGCGCTGCGTGTCGGCGGACACCGCAAAGGGAATGATCTTCACCGTTGCGATCATCTCGCCCGCGACCACGGGCTTGAAGGCCGGCAAGGTCGCGACCGTGACCGCTTCGTCGACACGGTTCAGCGCATCGATCGCCGCGCGGTCCACCACCAGCACGCCGGCTTCTTCCGCGAACAGGTTGCAGCGCCCGGTAAAGGCGCGGTCGACGCGCACGCCGTCGCCCGACGCCGCCCGCGCGATCTGCGCGGCGGCGGCGTCCTCGCCGACATCGCCCGTCTCCAGCCGCGCGACCACCACCTCCGCGACGCCGGCCGCCTGCAAGGCGGCGACCTCGGCGGGGCCGACGACGGTGCCCTTCTTGAGCACCAGCGCGCCCTTGCGGATGGAGTGGACGGCGGTGGCGCCGAGCGCGTCCGCCGGGGCGACGGGACCGAATTTCATGCCGCCGCCTCCGCCGCCAGCCGCAGCCGCGCGGTGATCTCGGCCAGGATCGACACCGCGATTTCGGGCGGCGACACCGCCCCGATCGCAAGCCCGATCGGCGCGTGGATGCGCGCGAGGGCGGCGTCGGTCAGCCCCTGCGCCTTCAGCCGCTCGAGGCGCCGCGCATGCGTCTTCTTCGATCCGAGCGCGCCGATATAGAAGCAGTCGCGCGACAATGCGTGCATCAGCGCGGGATCGTCGATCTTGGGATCATGGGTGAGCGCCACGAACGCCGTGTAGCGGTCGATGCCCAGCGGCGGCAGGGCCGTGTCCGGCCATTCCGCCAGCAGCCTGACGTCGGGGAAGCGCTCGCGCGAGGCGAAGGCGGTGCGCGGATCGACGATGGTGACATCGTAGCCGAGCAGCCGCGCCATCGGCGCCAGCGCCTGGCTGATATGCACCGCGCCGGTGATCACAAGCCGCGGCGCCGGCACATGCACGGTGAGGAAGACCTTGCCCTCGGGCGTCTCCGCGGTGCCGCTCTTGCCGGTGCGCAGATGCGCCGCGATCAAGTCGCGCAGCGGGTCGCGGGCGACGGCGTCGTCCAGCACCAGCCGCTGCGCGCCGCCTTCGATCGGCGTGACCACGATGGCGGGCCGGCGCGCCGCACGCGCGGCATTGAGGGCGGAGAGGATCGCGAGTTTCATGGCAAGGCTGCGAGGAGGGTCAGTCCACCTTCTCCACCAATACCCGGATCGTGCCGCCGCAGGACAGCCCGACCTTCCAGGCGGTCTCGTCGGCGACGCCGAATTCCAGCGTCTTCGGCTTGCCGCTGTCGATCACGTCGAGCGCCTCGGTCACCACCGCGCCCTCGACGCAGCCGCCCGACACCGAACCGAGGAAATTCCCCTCGCCGTCGATCACCAGGCTGGAGCCGACCGGGCGCGGCGCCGAGCCCCAGGTCTCGATCACGGTCGCGAGCGCGACCGCGCGCCCGGCCTTGCGCCATTCCTCCGCGGCCTTGAGGATTTCATCGTCGCGCGCCAGTAGATTTGCCTGTGCCATCACGCTGCCCTCGAAAGTCCGGCCCTGCGGTCGCCGGCGCCGTCCGACTCGGCGGACAAGGCGCGGCACAGGGCGGTCATGGAATGGAGATTGTGGATCGGGCGCAATTCGTCAACATGCGGCAGCATCGCCTTGATGCCGCCCGCCTTGGCCTCGAAGCCCTCGAAGCGCAGCAGCGGATTGAGCCAGATCAGCCGCCGGCAGGAGCGGTGCAGGCGGTCGAGCTCGAAGCCGAGCCGGTCGCCGCCGTCGCGTTCCAGCCCGTCGGTGATGAGCAGCACGATCGCCCCCTGCCCGAGCACGCGCCGCGCCCACTTCTTGTTGAAGGCCTCGAGCGAGGTCGCGATGCGCGTGCCGCCGGACCAGTCGGGCACCGCCGCCGAACAGGCCGCCAGCGCATCGTCCGGATCGCGTTCGCGCAAAGCGCGGGTGACGTTGGTCAGCCGCGTCCCGAACAGGAAGGTTGCGACGCGCTTGCGCGCATCGGTGACGGCATGCAGGAAATGCAGGAACAGCCGCGAATACTGGCTCATCGAGCCGGAAATATCGAGCAGGGCGACGATCGGCGGCATGCGCGTGCGGGCGCCGAGATATTTCAGGTCGATCACCGCCCCGCCTCCCTTCATGCTGGCGCGCAGGGTACGGCGCATGTCGATCAGGCGCCCGTGGCGGGCGGCGCGCACGCGGCGGGTGCGCACCAGATCGAGCGGCAGGCGCAGCTTGGCCATCGCCTGTTTCGCCTCGGCGATCTCGGCGGCGTCCATCTGCGCGAAATCCTTGCGCGCGAGTCTTTCGTTATCCGAAACCGTCAGCCGCGCATCGATCTCGACTTCCTGCTTCTCGCGCTCGATCCTGTCGCCGATACCGGAGAACAGCGCATCGAGCACGCGCTGCGACGCCGGCGGCGGCGCGTGGTCGGCCGGCGCCTGCACCTGCGGCATCAGCATCGAGAGCATGCGCTCCAGATAGGCGCGCTTGCGGAAGAAGATGCGGAAGGCCTGGTCGAACAGGATCGAATGCTCGTGCCGCTTCACCAGCACCGCATGCAGCGTCCAGTAGAAATCCTCGCGCGTGCCGACGCCGGCCGCCCGAACGGCCTCGAGCGCGTCGATCACCGAACGCGGCCCGAGCGTGATCCCCGCCGCGCGTAGCGCGCGCGCGAAATAGACGATGTTCTCGGCGAGGCGGCCTTGTTGATCCAACGCTAGTTCCTCAGTCGGTCATTCCGGGGCGCTGCGAAGCAGCGAGCCCGGAACGACAATGAATTTCACTCCGCCGCCCGCATCTCCGCGCGCACGTCGTTGAGCATATCCTGCACCGCGCTGCCGTCGAGCTTGGCGATGTCGTCCTGGTATTTCAGCAGAACGCCGAGCGTGTCGGACACGGTCGCCGGATCGAGCGCGACCACGTCGAGCTCGGACAGAGCCGCAGCCCAGTCCAGGGTTTCTGCGACGCCCGGCGCCTTGAACAGGTCCTCGCGCCGCAGCCGCTGCACGAAATGCACGATCTCGGCCGACAGCTTCTTGGCGATTCCCGGCACCTTGTTGTGCACGATCTGCAATTCGCGTTCCGCGCTCGGATAGCCGACCCAGTGGTAGAGGCACCGCCGCTTCAGCGCGTCGTGGATTTCGCGCGTGCGGTTCGACGTGATGATGACGACGGGCGGTTGCGACGCCTTCACCGTGCCCATTTCCGGGATGGTCACCTGGAAATCGGCCAGCACTTCCAGCAGGAATGCCTCGAAAGCCTCGTCGGTACGGTCGAGTTCGTCGATCAGCAGCACCGGCGCGCCCGCGGGGTCCGGCTCCAGCGCCTGCAGCAACGGGCGCTTGATCAGGAAACGCTCCGAGAAGATGTCCTGTTCGAGCCGCGACCGGTCGCCCGCCCCTTCCGCTTCGGCGAGGCGGATGGCGATCATCTGCGCGGCATAATTCCACTCATAGACGGCCGCCGAAATGTCGAGGCCCTCGTAGCATTGCAGGCGGATCAGCCGTCTCCCGAGCGTCTCGGCCAGCACCTTGGCGATTTCGGTCTTGCCGACCCCCGCCTCACCTTCCAGGAAAAGCGGGCGGCCCATGCGCAAAGCGAGGTAGAGGACCGTCGCCAGCGCGCGGTCCCCGACATAGCCGCCGGACGACAGCAGCGCCAGCGTGGCATCGATCGAACCGGGGAGGCTTTTCGGACTATTCTGTTTCATTCAAAGGACCTTAGCCCACGAATGCGGGGGCCGCGAGGGCGGCATGGCAGGGCTTCCTTGCCGGGCCTGCAGGGTCCCCTACATATCGGCATGACAGGACGTGAATGGCAGGGGTGAACGATGGCCAGCTTGCAGGATAAAACCGTCGATCCGGGGGTCAGGATCGGCCATGTGCATCTGAAGGTGGCCGACCTCGACCGCGCGCTTGCCTTCTATTGCGGGGTGCTCGGCTTCGAAAAGACCTACCGGCGGCCCGGCGCCGCCTTCATTTCCGCCGGCGGCTATCACCATCACATCGGCCTCAACACCTGGGAGAGCCGCGGCGGCTCGCCGCCGGCGCCCGGCACGACCGGGCTCTATCACACCGCCATCCTGTATCCGACCCGGCGCCTGCTCGCGGACGCCCTGTGGCGGGTGAGCGAAGCGCGCATCCCGCTCGACGGCGCCAGCGATCACGGCGTCAGTGAGGCGCTCTACCTGCGCGACCCGGACGAGAACGGCGTCGAGCTCTACTGGGACCGGCCGAAGGAATTGTGGCCGCGCAACGCCGACGGCTCGCTGGAAATGTTCACGCGGCGACTCGACATCGAAGACCTGATGCGCGAACTCGACCGCGCCCCGGCCTGATTTCCGCTCAGAACCGGACGCGGACCCCGCCGCGTGCGGTGGCGGTGGTGCTGCGGTCGTCCATGATCGCCGCTTCCACGCCGCCATAGATATTGGCGCTGGAAGTAATCCGGTAATCGAAGGCCAGCCCGGCGAAGCCGCCGAAGCCCGAATTCTGGCCGGGCGGGGCAAAGGCGAGATCCTGCCCGATCAGCACCGTATCGATCGTGCGGTCGCCGATGCGCTGCTGCGCCAGCGCGCCGAGCGTCGCCGTGGTCTTGACGATGCCCGCGCTCATCGGCTCGTAGAGCGTCAGCGCCAGTTCGAACCGCTCTTCCAGATTCTGCAGATTGCGTGTGCCGACCGAAAGCGTCTGCGCCGAGCCGGTTTCGTTATAGGCGTCGAACTGGCCGGCGAGATAGCGCACGCGCGCGGTCGGCGTCAGCGTCATGTTCGCGTTGATCGGGATGCGCACGCCGTAGGCGATTTCCGGGCTGACATACCAGCCGTCATAGCTCGCGCTCGCGGTTTCCAGCCCGCCCGGCGCCATGTTGTTGGCGACCAGGCGCCGGCTCTTGTTGTCGGAGCGCCCGGCCTGCACCGCCCAGTCGAGGAAATGGGTCAGCCACTCGAAGCGTCCGTAGACGCCGCCATACACATAATCGGAATCGATCGACTGCGAATTGCGGTCGACGTCGAAACTGCCCTGCCCGGCCCCGATGAACGCGCCGACGCGCAGGTCGGGACGCCATTGCCCGTCGATGCCGATGGCGCCGCCATAGCCGGTGCTGCGCGAGGCGAGATTGGGCCCGTCCGCCTGCTGGTTGCGGAAGCCGCCGAAGGCGTTGGTCCAGATTGCGGTGCCGGAATGGCGGTCGACCATGCCGGCCTGCGGCACCGCGCCGACGCCCTTGTCCGCCGCATAGGCGGTCGCGGGAAGCACGCTCGCGAAGGCGTCGTTCGCCGCCGCCACGACCGGGCTCGCGACCGGCGCGAAGGCGGCAAACGCCGCATGGCCCAGACCGCCGTCGCCCATGCGGTTGGCCAGGATCGACGAGATCCAGCCGGTGAAATTCATCAGCACCTTGTCGGCCTGGCCGAAGGCGGTGGGGTCGAGGGTCGCGATCTGGTTGCCGACCACGATGCCGGGCGCGCCGCCGAGGAAATTGACGA
>JBFWWQ010000164.1:0-7659 GCA_050246095.1 Pseudorhodoplanes sp. | reverse complement strand
GCCCGATGCGCTTGGCATAGGAGCCGAACGCCACATTGGTGATCGCCACCTTGTCGCCGGCCGGCGTCACGTTCAGGCCGACCGCGCGCAGCCGCAGCCGCGGCTCCTGCGGCGTGCCGAGCGGGACGCTGACGGTCTTGCGCACCGTCTCGCCTTCGAGATTGGTCCCCTCGACCACCATGGTGAGGCGCTGGTCGCCGGGCGCCTGCTGCACCTTGGTCAGGAGCTCCGAGGCGGGCCGCTCGACATAGGCCGGATAGAACTGGTCGAGCCACCAGCCGGGGCGGAACAGCGTGAAGCAGCACAGCAGCAGCACCGCCGATTCCCACAGCCGCGACTTGACCACGAACCAGTTCATCGTCGCCGCCGAGAACAGCAGGATCGCCGTCAGCGACGTCACGATCACCCAGATGAGGTGCGTCCAGCTTCCGATGTCGATCAGCAGCAATTCCGGATTGAAGATGAACACGAACGGCAGGATCGCGGTACGCATCGAATAGATTGCGCCCTGGAAGCCGGTCGCGATCGGATCCTCCTTGGAGATCGCCGCCGCCGCGAAGGCGGCCAGTCCGACCGGCGGCGTGATGTCGGCCATGATCCCGAAATAGAACACGAACAGGTGCACGGCGATCAGCGGGATGGCGAGGCCGGCCTGCGCGCCGAGCTCCACCACCACCGGCGCCATCAGCGTCGCCACCAGGATGTAGTTCGCGGTGGTCGGGATGCCCATGCCGAGGATGAGCGAAATCACCGCGATCAGCAGCAGCATGGCGATGACGTTGCCGCCGGACACGAATTCCACGAACTCGGTCATCATCAGGCCGAGGCCGGTCAGCGTGATGGTGCCGACCACGATGCCGGCGGTGGCGGTGGCGACCGCAATGCCGATCATGTTGCGCGCGCCCAAGGCGAGCCCGTCGACGGCGTCGTGAATCGCCGCGCGCAGGGCGGCCGCGACGTCCTGCCCGCGGAAATAGGCAAGCAGCGGCTTGCGGGTGATCACGATGCCGAGGATCGCGACCGTCGCCCAGAAGGCGGAGAGGCCGGGCGACAATTGCTCGACCATCAGGCACCAGAGCAGCACCACCAGCGGGATCAGGAAGTCGATGCCGGTGCGCGTCACGTCCCAGGCGCGCGGCAGGTGCGTGATCGGGGTGTTGGGATCGTCGAGCTTCAGGTCCTCGTGATGCGAGGCGTACCAGATCGACCAGGCATAGACGGCAAGCCCGGCGCCCCCGATCGCCCAGGGCGCGGCGGCGCCGAACAATTGCTGGCTGAAGTCGATGCCGAACCAGAGCAGACAGATCACCGCGACGGTGCCGGACAGCCCGAGCCCGGTGCGGTAGAGCCGTTCCCGCATCGGGCGGAATGCGCGCGCGATCGGCGCCGCGCCGATCTTCACCGCCTCCAGATGCACCATGTAGAACAGCGCGATATAGGAGGCGATCGCCGGCAGCGCGGCGTGCTTGACGATTTCCGAATAGGGAATCCCGACATATTCCACCATCAGGAAGGCGGCGGCGCCCATGACCGGCGGCATGATCTGGCCGTTGATCGAGGACGTGGCCTCGATCGCGCCGGCCTTCACGCCCGACAGGCCGGAGCGCTTCATCAGCGGGATGGTGAAGATGCCGCCCGACACCACGTTCGATACCGATGAGCCGGAGACCACCCCGTTCAGCGCCGACGACACCACCGCCACCTTGGCGGCCCCGCCGCGCAGATGCCCGAGCAGGGCGATGGATATCTGCATCATCCAGTTGCCGCCGCCGGCCTTGTCGAGCAGCGTGCCGAACAGCACGAACAGGAATACGAAGCTGGTGGAAACGCCGAGCGCGACGCCGAACACGCCCTCCGTCACCAGCCATTGATGCGTCAGGAAGCGCGGCAGCGAGGCGCCTTTGTGCTGCACCGCCTCCGGCATGTACGGCCCGGCGAACGTGAACAGGATGAAGAAAGTCGCGACAGCCACCATCGGCAGGCCGAGCGAGCGTCGCGTCGCCTCGAGCAGGAGCAGGATGCCGCCGCCGGCGGTAACGAGATCGAGCGTGGTCGGCTGACCCGGCCGCAGCGCGAGCTCGCGGTAGAACAGGAAAAGGTAGCCGCCGGCGAAGGCGCCGAGCGTCGCGAGCACCCAGTCGGCCGGCGGGATGGTGCGGCGCGAGGACGAGGCGAAGGCGGGATAGGCGGTGAAAGCCAGGAACAGCCCGAAGGCCAGATGGATCGAGCGCGCCTCGGTGTCGTTGAGGACGCCGAAGCCGAAGACGAAGGGCAGCGGCGAGGCATACCAGAGCTGGAACAGGGACCAGGCGACCGAAACGACGAGGAGGATCTGCGCTGCGGCGCCGATCGGCTTGCGCCCGCCGGTATCGGCCTCCGCCACCAGCTTGTCGAGATCGACTTCCGGCGCCTTGTTCGTCTGTTCGCTCATGTCCTGCCCCCCAGCACGGCATCAGTCGAATGAGCCGATATACAAACTCAAAGGGCAGGGCGTTTACGCCCTGCCCTCGATCCGTCCGCTGGCAATTATTTCAGCCAGCCCTTCTCCTTGTAGTATTTCACCGCGCCCGGATGCAGCGGCGCCGAGTTGCCGTCCGCCACCATCTTCTTGGGATCGAGATTGGCGAAGGCCGGGTGCAGCTTCTTGAACTCGTCGAAATTCTCGAACGTCGCCTTCACGATTTCGTACACGACCGTGTCCGGCACCTTGGCCGAGGTCACGAGCGTGGCCAGCACGCCGTAGGTCTCGGTCGGGTTCGGGTTGTTGGCATACATGCCGCCCGGGATCGTGGCCTTGGCGTAATACGGGAATTCCTTCACCAGCTTGTCCGGCGCGGCGCCCGTGAGCGCGACAAGCTTCGCGCCGCAAGTCGTCGTGGGATCCTGGATGTTCGCCGACGGATGGCCGACGGCATAGAAGAAGCCGTCGATCTTGTTGTCGCAAAGCGCAGGGCCGTGCTCGTCCGCCTTGAGCTCGGAGGCGAGCGAAAAGTCGCCCAGCTTCCAGCCCATCGCGCCCAGCAACTGCTCCATCGATGCGCGCGTGCCCGAGCCAGGATTGCCCACGTTGAAGCGCTTGCCCTTGAAGTCCTCGAACTTGCCGATATTGGCTTCCTTGCGCGCGAGCACGGTGAACGGCTCCGGATGCACGGAGAACACCGCGCGCAGGTCGCCGAAGGCGTTGTTGGCGTATTGCCCCTGGCCCTTGATGGCGTTGAACTGCACGTCCGACTGCGCCATGCCGAAATCGAGCTCGCCGGCCTTGATGGTGTTGATGTTGAAGGCCGAGCCGCCGGTGGATTCCACCGAGCAGCGGATGCCGTGCTTGGCGCGGTCCTTGTTGACCAGACGGCAGATCGCGCCGCCGACCGCGTAATAGACGCCGGTCACGCCGCCGGTACCGATGGTGACGAATTTCTGCTGCGCCAGCCCCGGCGTCCCGCTGGCCGCGAGGCCCAAGGCCGCGGCCGCGCCGATAAGGCTGGTTCGCTTGAAATCGAGATTCAGCATCTGACTATTCTCCCGTGGACTTTGCGGCGGTGCACTCCGCCTTGGTCTGAAGAGGACAGCCTAGACTGCCGGTTCGCCTATTCCAATCCTCCAATGGCGGCGTCGACCGCGTCGCCCAGCCGCTCCACCACGATGTCGATCCCGGCCGCGTCGATGATGAAGGGCGGCGCCAGCAGCACGTGGTCGCCGGCCGCACCGTCCGCGGTTCCCCCGGCCGGATAGACCATCAGCCCGCGCGCCATCGCCGCCTTCTTGATCCTGGCATGCAGCTTCTTCTTCGGGTCGAAGGGGGTCTTGGCCGAGCGGTCCTCGACCAGCTCGATCGCCTGGAACAGGCCGCGTCCCCGGATGTCACCGACATAGGGGTGGTTGCCGAAGCGCTCCGACAGCCGCCGCGCGAGCTGCGCGCCCATCGCCTTGACGTTGTCGAGCAGCTTGTCCCGCTTGAGGGTGCGCTGCACTTCCAGCGCCGCCGCGCAGGCGAGCGGATGGCCGAGATAGGTGTGGCCGTGATGGAAGAAGCCGGAGCCGTTCGCGAAAGCCTCGAAGATTTTCTTCTGCAGCAGCACGGCGCCGATCGGCTCGTAGCCCCCGCCGAGCCCTTTCGCGATCGCGACCAGATCCGGCACGACGCCGTCCTGCTCGCACGCATAGAGCGTGCCGGTGCGCCCCATGCCGCACATCACCTCGTCGAGGATGAGAACGATGCCGTGCCGGTCGCAGATTTCGCGGATGCGCTTGAAATAGCCGGGCGCCGGCGGCACCGCGCCGACGGTCGCGCCGACCACCGGCTCGGCGACGAAGGCGATGATATTCTCGCCGCCGAGCTCGCGGACTTTCTCCTCGAACTGGTCGGCCGCGCGCCGCCCGTAATCCTCGGGGCTCTCGCCCGGCCGCTGGTGGCGATAGGCGTAGCAGGGATCGATGTGGTGCGATTCGTAAAGCAGCGGCGCGAACATGTCGCGGCGCGACTTGTGCCCGCCGGTCGCGAGCGCGCCGAGCGTGTTGCCGTGATAGCTCTGCCGCCGCGCGACGATGTGGCGGCGGTGCTTCTCGCCGCGCTCGACGAAATATTGCCGCGCCATCTTCAGCGCCGCCTCGATCGCCTCCGAGCCGCCGGAGACGAAATAGACATGCGAGATGTCTTTCGGCGCGTCGGCGACCAGCGTGTCGGCGAGTTCCTCGGCGACCTGCGTGGTGAAGAAGCTCGTATGCGCATAGGCGAGCCTGTCGAGCTGCGCGTGGATCGCGCGCGTCACCGCCGGGTGCCCGTGCCCGAGACACGACACCGCGGCGCCGCCGGACGCATCGAGATATTCGCGGCCCTTGTCGTCGTAGAGGTAGAGCCCGGCGCCGCGCACGGCGAAGGGCAGCTCGGCGGATATCTGGCGATGCAGGATATGGGTCATGGGGGACGAAGTCCGGCGCGTGGCGCGATGCAGCGATTACTCATCCTGGTCGGGTTCGAGATGAATCCTCGCACGTCCGGGCTCCATGATCCACAGTTCTCCCGTCACATCGCGCTGGGCCGCCAATGCAAGAAAGTCAGACAACCGATTTTCGACGCCGCGCATCGATGCCGCTCCTCCAAGCTCGAGGATGACGACACCGGCAGACCGTTCGGGAGGGAATCGCGGAACCTGTCCGAAATCCCTGTCGAGCGTCACGAGGATGCGGCCTTCGTCGCAGCATACATTGAACAGCTTTTCGTCGCTCGCGCCGCCAAGTCCCTGCTCGCGAACCGAGGCAACGTCGTGGCCGCTCAGCCGCAAGAATTCGATACCGCGCGACCCGATGTTTTCGTCAGTCTTGATTTTCACACAACGGGGCTCGTCGGGATCGGAATGACGCGCTCGCGCGCCGCTTCCGCGCCATAGGCGATGGCAGCGAGGATATCGTCCCGCGTCAGCACCGGGTATTCCGCGATGATCTCGGCTTCACTCATGCCGGAAGCCAGCAAGTCGAGCACCAGCGAAACCCAAATCCTTGTGCCGCGAATGCACGGCTTTCCGCCGCAAACGGCAGGATCGATGAGAATGCGGTCGAGCCGCGCGGTCATGTTGGCTGTGTTGCCGCTACAGTCATTGTGGATACAGGGTCTAGTGAAGGGTATTACGACTTCGGCAAAAGCAAAACCCGTCCGGAGCATGATTTGAGATCGTGAGTTGGAGCGTCCTGGAGGGTCATTCTGGCACTCATTGGGTTGGGACGTCGCTTACGCCGCATTTTCAAATTTCTCATGCGGTGGCGGTCTCTTGACTTTATTCCTATTTCATGCCAGAAGCCATCCACCCCGTCCGCGGAGGGGCGCTCTCATGAGGCGTCGTGACAGCGGGACGGGGTGCGGCGCCTGCGGGTGCGGTTCGCAGCCGTGCTCCCGGGTGGCCCCGGGACCCCGCCCTACGGGCATTACGACCCGTGCGCGAGGAGCTCGCTGGACGGCCTGCATCCTGCTCGGTGCAGGACACGCAAGCGCGGCCCGGGGTTGGTGCGGGGATTCCGTCCCTGCAGCGGAACGCCGCCAAATAGCGCAGCCGGCGCAAGCTTGGCTGCGTGTGACGCGCCGCAAGGCGGCGGCCCGTTGCGAGACGGGCCGCCTATTCGGAATGCCCGCGCCTTGCGGCGCGTCATTCCCCTCAATTTCAATTCGGACGTACCTCGCGTCTCAAACAACAGGGGCGGTGAGGCTTGGCTGTTTGACCCTGCAAACGCCTCCCGTGTCCCGGACGCGGCGCAGCGTGAAGCGCAGCGAAACGGTGCGCCGCCGATCCGGGACCGTTCCAAGGTCGGTGCTTGCGGCGGTCCCGGTTCTGCAGCGCGTCACTTCGCTGCGCTTCGTGCCGCGCTGCGCCCGGGACACGTCGCCGGCCGTCAGGCCAGCGCCTTGATCGCGACGACCCCCACCCCGACCGGCTTCGCTGCGCTTGCCGGTCGACCCTCCCCACAAGGGGGAGGGTGAACAGGGCGTGCGTGGCGCGCCAACAACGGGAGCGACGATGCTCGGCTGTTTGACCCTGCAAACGCCTCCCGTGTCCCGGACGCGGCGCAGCGTGAAGCGCAGCGAAACGGTGCGCCGCCGATCCGGGACCGTTCCAAGGTCGGTGCTTGCGGCGGTCCCGGTTCTGCAGCGCGTCACTTCGCTGCGCTTCGTGCCGCGCTGCGCCCGGGACACGTCGCCCGCGGACGGCCGCTCAATTCAGACGTATCCCGCGTCTTGAACAACAGGGGCGACGGCGCGCGCCTTTTTTGGGGGGACATCGCTGGACCTCGCCCGCTCTCCCCACTAGCTTGCGGCTCCCGAAAGCATGAGTGCCGCATGCTGCAGCCCGCCAATTCCTACGAAGAGCTCTATCGCGGTTTCCGCTGGCGGATTCCGCGAGACTACAATATCGGCGTCGATGTCTGCGACCGCTGGGCGCAGGCCGATCCCGCGCGCGTCGCCATCGTGCATCTGCGCGCCGACGGCCGCGTCGAGGAAGTGGGTTTCGGCGCGCTGCGCGAGCAGTCCAATCGTCTCGCCAACGTCTTGCGCGCGTACGGCATCGCGCGCGGCGACCGCGTCGCGATCCTGCTGCCGCAAATGCCGGAAGTGGTGGTCGCGCATGCGGCGATCTACAAGCTGGCCGCGGTCGCGCTGCCGCTCGCTTTGCTGTTCGGGCCCGACGCGATCTCCTACCGGCTGCAGAATTCCGGCGCCAAGGCGGTCATCACCAATGCGCAGGGCTTGGAAAAACTCGCCGCGATCCGGGACGCGCCGAACGATGTGAAGCTCGTGCTCTCGATCGACGGCGGCGCGTCGCCGGCGCAGGACTTCCACGCGCTGCTGGCGCGCGCTTCCGCGGACTTCACGCCGGAGCCGACCACGCCCGACACGCCGGGCATGATGATCTACACCTCCGGCACCACCGGCAATCCGAAGGGCGCGCTGCACGGCCATCGCGTCGTGCCGGGGCATCTGCCCGGCGTGGAAATGCCGCACGATTTCTTCCCGCAGCCGGGCGACCGTTTCTGGACGCCGGCCGACTGGGCCTGGGCCGGCGGGCTGCTCGACGTGCTGCTGCCCTCGCTGCATCACGGCATCCCGGTGGTGGCGCGCGCCATCGCCAAATTCGATCCGGAAGAGGCCTATGCGCTGATGGCGCGGCACGG
>JBFWWQ010000163.1:0-7660 GCA_050246095.1 Pseudorhodoplanes sp. | reverse complement strand
GTTACCCTCTCCCCTTGAGGGAGAGGGTGGGTCGGCGCGAGCGCACGCGAGCGACGAACCGGGTGAGGGTTCACACTCTCACCATGACCCCTCACCCGGTTCGGAGCAAGCTGCGAGAACACACCGCAACATCTGCTGCGTCGGCGACGACGACCAGTCGATCTATGGCTGGCGCGGCGCCGAGGTCGACAACATCCTGCGCTTCGAGAAGGACTTCCCAGGCGCGACCGTGATCCGGCTGGAACGCAACTACCGCTCCACCGGCCACATCCTCGCCGCCGCGTCGCATCTCATCGCGCATAACGAGGGCCGGCTCGGCAAGACCTTGCGCACCGAAGCCGTGCTGGGCGAGAAGGTCACCGTCACCGGCGCGTGGGACTCGGAAGAGGAAGCTCGCGGCATCGGCGAGGAGATCGAGCAGCTGCAGCGCAACAAGCACAGGCTGAACGAGATCGCGATCCTGGTGCGCGCCTCGTTCCAGATGCGCGAGTTCGAAGACCGCTTCGTCACGCTCGGCCTGCCCTATCGCGTGATCGGCGGCCCGCGCTTCTACGAACGCGCCGAAATCCGCGATGCGCTCGCCTATCTTCGCGTCATCAACCAGCCGTCCGACGATCTCGCCTTCGAGCGCATCGTGAATGTCCCCCGCCGGGGCCTGGGCGACGCCACGGTGAAGCAACTGCACGATCACGCGCGCATGAGCCGCGTCCCGCTTACCGAGGCCGCGCGCGCCATCATCGAGACCGACGAACTGAAACCGAAACCGCGCGCCTCGCTGCGCGACCTGATGACCGCGTTCGAGCGCTGGCGCACGCAAAGCGAACACCTGCCGCATACCGAACTGGCCGAAATCGTGCTGGATGAATCCGGCTATACCGAGATGTGGCAGAAGGACCGCTCGGCCGATGCCGCAGGCCGCCTGGAAAACCTCAAGGAGCTGATCCGCTCCATGCAGGATTTCGAGAATCTCAACGGCTTTCTCGAACACATTTCGCTGGTGATGGACCGCGACGCCGAGGGCATCGACGACGCCGTCAGCATCATGACGGTGCATTCCGCCAAGGGGCTGGAATTCGACACCGTGTTCCTGCCCGGCTGGGAGGAAGGCCTGTTTCCGCATCAGCGCTCGCTCGACGAAAGCGGCCGCGCCGGGCTGGAGGAGGAGCGCCGGCTCGCGCATGTCGCGATCACGCGGGCGCGCAAGCGCGCCAAGATCTGTTTCGCCACCAACCGCCGCATGAAGGGCCTGTGGAATTCCACCATCCCCTCGCGCTTCCTCGACGAATTGCCGGAGGCGCATGTCGAGGTGACCGAGGCCAAGGGCGGCATGAGCGGCTATGGGTTCGGCAATCCGGCGGGTTATGGCGGGCGTTACGGCGCGTCGCGCTTCGATACGTTTGCGCCCGCCGGCTCGAGCTACGCCACGCCCGGCTGGCAGCGCGCGCAGAAGCGCAAGCGCGACGACGATGAGTTTGGCGGATTTGGCGACGAGGCCGCCGAATATGAGGCCGATGCGCGCCACGCTGATGATGACGACAGCGGCGCGGCATACGCGGACCACCTCTCCGCGCACTCGTCTTCACCTCCCCCCTTGAGGGGCAGGTCGGCCGCCCAACGGGCCGACGCGGAGCGTCGCCCGATGACAGGCTCCGGCGGCCGGGAGGGGGTTGATTTCGGCGGGCGCGCGGGCGCTCATTCGGGACGCGGCACCGGCACATCCAAAGGCCGCTTCGCCGCCCGCCGCGAGCCGCTCACCATCGAGGGCGAACTCGTCGCGAAAAGCACCGGCGTGTTATCGGCATTCCGCAACGGCGACCGGGTGTTTCACATCAAGTTCGGCAACGGCAACGTGGTGGCGGTGGACGGCAACAAGCTGACCATCCAGTTCGACAAGGCCGGCGAGAAGCGCGTGGTGGATAGTTTCGTGGAGCGGGTGTAGCGCGACTGCGCCCTTCCCTCTCCCGCTTGCGGGAGAGAGTGGCGAGCGAATGCGAGCCGGGTGAGGGGTGACGGTGAGACTATGACCCCTCACCCGCCTCGCTCGCAAAAGCTCGCTCGGCACCCTCTCCCTCAAGGGGAGAGGGAAACGCGGGCTTCGCCCGCGCCCCGGAATGACGTAAGCTAACGCCATCGGAGCCGCCCATGGCCGCACGCGACAAGGACGCCGACATCGGCCTCGCCCCGCCCGCCGATCCGCGCGCGGCGTATGAGCGCGACTTCTATTCATGGCTGATGGAGCAGGCGCGGCTCATTCGCGAGGGCCGCTGGTCCGCGATCGACCGCGACAATCTCGCCGAGGAGATCGAGAGCCTGGGGCGCGAACAATTCAACAAGCTGGAAAGCGCGCTGCGCGTGCTCCTGCTGCATCTCCTGAAATGGGACTTCCAGCCGGAGCGGCGCTCGCGCAGCTGGGACTTGTCGATCGCAACACAGCGGGTCGAAGTCGACGATGTCCTGACGGACAACCCGGGCCTGAAGCCGCGTATTCCCGAAGCCATCGCACGCGCTTATCGCAAAACGCGTCTCGACGCCGCCAAGGAAACGGGCCTGGACGACTCAGCATTTCCGAAAACGTGCCCCTATGATTTCGAGGCGATCATGACGCGGGCTGTGAGCCGTTAGGGCGAGCACCTGATTTTTCGCGTCACGTTCGGTGGCAATGTGGTGGCGGTGGACAGCGACAAGGCGGACCATCCAGTTCGACAAGGCCCGCGAAAAGCGCGTGGTCGACAGTTTCGTGGACCGGGTGTGACGAAGGCGGTACGAAGGGCGATGAACAAGCACGTCGCGTCGTAGGATGTTCGCCAAGGTCAGATTCCGGATTTTTGAGGCGTTGGGTTGGGCGCTATGCGAGCTCGCGTTCAAGACCGATTGCCGCGGTCCGGCCGCATGGGCGTATCGCGCAGGCTGCTGGTGCTACGGCCGAGCGGACGACGTCAAAGCCTGATCGACATCCTCACCTTCATCCTACGCCCCATATCTCTTTATCCACATCGTCGCAGGCCCGCGCCCACTCCCGCCGCACATCGTCGCACCCCGAACCACCCGCGCCTCTTCGCGTTATGCTGCAAGTCTATCCGGGGAGGCCGCCATGCAAGGGATGACGCTGCTCGTGACGTTTCTGGTCATCGCGCTGGTCGCTGTGGTGATCGCGGCGACGATCGGAATCGTGCTGGACAATTTCCCGAACATTCACGACATGCTCAGCGTGCTGGGTTTCTTCGGTACGCTGGTCATCCTGCTGCCGCTCAGCTGGGTGCTGGCGGTGCGGGTGACCGAGCCGCGCGAGCCGACCGCGACGTAAGGTCAGGCGCCCGACACACGCGTGCTGCCACACGCGTGCTGCGCCTCACGCCTGGTCCTTCCACGCGCCATATTTCTTCATCCAGAAGCCCCAAGCGAGCGCGATGGCCACGCCGATCACCAGCATGGTGGCGGTGCGCGCGGTGCCGTAATCGCCGTTCCACCACAGCATGAAGGCGGTCCAGAAGATCGCGAAGATCGCGATCATGAACATTTGCCGCGCGTTGAATGGCATGGTGCCCCCCGCCGTCCGCTCGTTGACCCGGCGCAGCGTCACACGGCCCGCCCGGCTTGTCCACGATGGCGGGCCGCAGCCACGGTTCACGCCGCGCCCGCGGCCGTGCTAGCCTCCTCCCGTCATGATGAAACGCGAGCAATTCGAGATCGCCCGCATCTATGTGCCGGTGAAGCGGCGCGCCACGCTGGAACCCGCCAAGGTCGACGCGCTCGCCGCTGCCATCCTGGCCGAGGGCATGCAGACCCCGATCCTGGTGCGGGCGGACGGCGACCGCTTCGTGCTGGTCGAAGGGCTGCATCGGCTCGAGGCCGCGAAGTCGCTGGGCGAGACCACGATTGCGGGCTATCGCGTCAGCGCGCGCAAGCACTGATTTGCTGCGCAATCAGTGATCGGAACGCGAGCCGGATCGGGGCATAGTCCGCATCGCGGCAACCTGCGCGTCCGGCAAGCGGGCGCTTCAGCTCCAGCGTCCGAAGCGCTTCATCGACCAGGCCCAGATCGCGGCGACGACAATGCCGGTCACCGTCAGCATCACGATATGAGTGGTGCGGTAGTCGGCGGTCCACCAGATCATGAAAGCGATCCAGAACGCGGCAACAAGGGCGGTCTGGGCGAGCTGACGAGCGGTCATGGCGTCCTCCGATGCCCTCGTTGGTGTCACCAGCCGGGGCGAAGGTTCAGCGCCGCCGTCATCGCCGCCGTGCCCGGGGTACGCCGGCCGGGCGGCGCACCAGATCGCCCTTCCTCAAACGAGAAAGCCCCGGCTTGCGCCGGGGCTTCCCGCCTGATGACCTGCGCCTTCGTTAGTTGTCGGCTCCGATCGCGCCGGCTCCGCCGGTCCCCAGTCCGTAGGGTCCATAGCCCGGAGCGTAGCGGAACGGTCCATAGGTCGGCTGCGGAGCATAGGAACTGTAGCCGCCAACATAGGGCGGAGGCGCGCCATAGCCGAGCGGTCCGTATGTCGTCGGACCATAGCTGCGCGGCTGGTTCGGGGCGCCGGTCTGCTCTGCGCCGGTGTTCAGCGAGCCGGGATTGACGTTGCCGGGTGGCGGCAGGTTCTGCGCCGCAGCCGGCGCGATCGCGAGCGCCGCTGCGAGTGCTGCCGCAGTGAGTGTGGTGAGGGTGCGGTTCATGACTGAACTCCTTTTTTCCGTGACGCGCCGCCCGATGCGGGGGTCCGCATGCGCGGCTCGCCAACCGCAGCTCAATGCTGCGCTGCGGCGCGACGTTCCGTGATGCAGCGTGACCATGTCGTGACCTTTTCGCCGCGCGCAGGCGATGAAAGTCCGGTCGGAATGTGACGTGGCTAAAGGCGCGCAAAGGAAACAGCCGCAAACGAAGAAAGCCCCGGCGTGGTGACCGGGGCTTTCGTTCAGGTCGCGAGACAGGTCGCGGCCGATCGCTTCGTCGTTACTCCGTGCCGCGCGGCTTGGGAGCCGCCGCGCCGGACGGCACATCGGCATTCGGAGAGCTTGGCTTCACGTTGGCATTGATGCCGTCGCGGTCGGTGCCGGTGCGCGGCTCGGGCGCACTGATACCGGAACCGGTCGTGCCCTTGATCGCGCCGGTATTCTGGCTGCGCGGCTGGTTCGGCGCACCGGTCTGCTCCGCGCCCGACTGCATCGAGCCGGGGTTTACATTGCCCGGGGGCGGCGCGTTCTGTGCCTGCGCGGCAGTGGCCGCAATCAGTCCAGCGGCCGCGAGCATCGCGAGGGTGCGATTCATGAGAGACTCCTATGCGTTTGATTCATGACATCCCGGAATCGAATTCAGGATGGTGTCTGTTGTTGCTTTGCGCTCGGTGGCGCTCCAGACGTAAGGCTAATGCCGGAACAGGCGCACCGTTCCGAATTCTGTCGCAGAATGCGTCCGCACTGCCGCCTTCCGTCGCATTCCGCGCGGCGGCGATGACGCAGATGTGAGCGGCGGCGGCGCAGCAAGGCGTCAACGGAGATGACGGATTTGCGCGCAATTGCTGCATTTGTCGCGACATCCGATTAGGCTTTCTCCTTAAGCACGCGCGCATTTGCGCCTTAATTCCTTCCGCGAATTTCCCTATGCTGTGCGCCATGTCGAGGTCCATCATGCGTCCCACGATCTTGTTTGCGTCACTCTTTGCGCTCGCAGCGCAGCCTTCCCTTGCCGACGTTCAGATCACCGTCGACAAGAGCGCGCAGACGCTCACCGTGTCACGGGACGGACAGGTGCTGCACAAATGGCCGGTCTCGACAGGTCGCGTCGGACGTTTCACGCCGGCCGGCAGCTATCAGGCGTTCCGGCTGGAGAAGGATCATTACTCGCGCGAATTCGACGACGCGCCGATGCCGCATTCGATCTTTTTCACCAAGCGCGGGCACGCGATCCATGGCTCGTTCGAGACCAGGAAGCTCGGCCGCCCGGCTTCCGGCGGCTGCGTGCGGCTCGCTCCGGAAAACGCGAAGGTGCTGTTCGACCTCGTGAAGGCGGAAGGTGTATTGAAGACCAAGGTCACGATCGCCGGCGACGAGCGCATCGCACTCGCCAGGGCCGACCGTCAGTTGACGCAGGGCGGGCCGCGCCAGGCCGGAGGCGGCACCGGGCTGCCGCCGACCTATTCGCCGCCGGTGGAAGAACAGCCCCGCGCGCGACAGCGCTATGCCGGGCCGCGCGAGGCTGCTCCGCAATATGGCTACCGGCAGCAGCAGCAACAGCTATATTACTATGACGGCTACCGGTGGCAGCCCCATCAGGGGCAGACTTATTATCGCCCCCAACCGCAGCCCTATGCCGGTGGCTATGCGCCGCCTCAATATTATTATCAGCCGCGCTATTATTACGATTGAGCGCGCCTGACGGTCCCGCCGCCGTTGCGTCTTGATCGCATGGTGGCGATGCCGCAGGCTGCTGCCCTGGCCGGGAGAGACCCATGAACATTCTGGATATTCTGTTGGGCGGCGGCGCCGCGCGTGGTGGCGGACGCGGCGGCGCGTCGAGCGGCGGCGGCAACATGACGAAGATCGGCATGGCGCTGATCGCGTATATGCTGTGGCGCTGGTACCAGAATTCACGCGGCGGCGCCGAGCCCGCTCCGATGCCTTCACCCGGGGGAGGCGCACGCCTGCCGCGTCAGGAACTGCCGCCGGCCGAACTGCCGCATGGCGACCCGATGCAAATTCCCCAGCCGCGGTCCGGCTCTCCCGACGACAGTGACTTCGGTCCGCTGGTCGAATCCACGCGCCGCATGCCCGAGGCTCCCCGCAGCGGCCGGCGCGGCCGCCCCATGGATGACGACGAAGACATGGATAGCGGGGGACTGGGCGGTGGAGGAATGGGTGGCGGCCTTGGCGATATCCTTGGCGAGATCCTGCGGGGCGGCCGCGGCGGACCGGACGGCGACCCGCGTGGCGGTGGCTTCCCGCGCGATCCACGCGGCGGGGGCCGTGGCGGCGGACTGGAGGATATCCTGGGCGACATCCTGGGCGGCGGGCGCGGTGGCGCCTTTCCCGGTTCGCGCGTCGCGGGTCCGCAGGGCGACCCGCTCAGCGCGCTTCTGCAAGGCGCCGGCATCGGCGGACTTGGCGGACTGCTCGCCGGAGGCGCCGGCGGCGGCATGCTCGGCGACCTGATGCGGCAATTCGATCAAAGCGGTGCGGGCGACGCCGCACGTTCCTGGATCTCCCAGGGCGACAACATGCCGGTGACACCGGGTCAGATCGAACGCACCTTCGGCCCCGACATCATCAACCAGCTCGCGGACCAGTTCGGCCTCGGCAAGAACGAATTGCTGCAGGGCTTGAGCGAAACACTGCCGGACGTGGTCAATCAGCTTACGCCGGACGGGCGGCTTCCGACCGAAGAAGACATTTCACGCTGGAAGTGACGCGAACGAAAAAGGCCCGGCGCGAAGCCGGGCCAGTTGCGCATGCGGAGCGACACGACGTGACCCGGGTCCTCCGCCACGGGAAACCGCCACGGATGGCGATCCCATCAAGGCTAGGCCAAACCCGGTCGCTGCCACTTGATCCGGATCAAACAGGACGCCGGCGCTATTTCGGTCCTTGCGGCGCTGCCGGCCACCTGCGTTCGATCCAGCGCAGCATGCGCGCGAGCGGCGGTTGCAGAGCGAGATCGGAAGAGCGT
>JBFWWQ010000162.1:0-7672 GCA_050246095.1 Pseudorhodoplanes sp. | reverse complement strand
AGCCAGCGTTCGGCCTGCAGCAAAGCGGCCGGGCCGAGATAGCGGTCGCCGTTCCACCAATAGCTCGGGCAGGACGTGGTGCAGCAGGCGCACAGGATGCATTCGTAGAGCCCGTCGAGCTTCTCGCGGTCCTCCTTGCTCTGCTTCCATTCCTTCTGCGGCGTCGGCGTGTCGGTCTTCAGCCACGGCTCGATGGAGGCGTATTGCGCGTAGAACTGCGTCAGGTCGGGCACCAGGTCCTTGACCACCGGCATGTGCGGCAGCGGATAGATGCGCACCGTGCCCTTCACCTCGTCCATGCCGCGCGTGCAGGCGAGCGTGTTGGTGCCGTCGATATTCATGGCGCAGGAGCCGCAGACGCCCTCGCGGCAGGAGCGGCGGAAGGTCAGCGTCGGATCGATCTTCGACTTGATCCAGATCAGCGCGTCGAGGACCATCGGTCCGCAATCGTGCAGGTCGACGTGATAGGTGTCGACGCGCGGGTTGGCGCCGTCGTCGGGATTCCAGCGGTAGATGCGGAATTCCCGCTCCTCGCCGGCGCCCTGCTTGTGCGGCCAGACCTTGCCTTCGGTGATCTTGGAATTCTTAGGCAGCGTGAATTCGACCATCTGTCTCTCTCATTCCGTCATGCCAGCCCGGTCGGCGGCATCCACATCTTCATCTCTTTTCTGCAAGCGTGAACTGCCGGGCGGGCCCGACCGCGACGGCCTTGCTAGTAAACCCGCGCCTTCGGCTCGATATAGGCGATGTCGTTGGTCATGGTGTAGGTGTGCACGGGGCGGTAATCGATCGTGACCTTGCCGGTCTTGGGATCGAGCCAGGCCAGCGTGTGCTTCATCCAGTTCTTGTCGTCGCGCTGCGGATAATCCTCGCGGGCATGCGCGCCGCGGCTTTCGGTGCGGTTCTGCGCCGAATCCATGGTCACCACCGCCTGCGCGATCAGGTTGTCGAGTTCGAGCGTCTCGACCAGATCGGAATTCCACACCAGCGAGCGGTCGGTGACGTGGATGTCCGGCATGCCGTTGAACACGGCATGGATCATGTTGTGGCCCTCGTCGAGGATTTCCCCGGTACGGAACACCGCGCAGTTCGTCTGCATCACGGTCTGCATCTTCAGCCGCAATTCCGCGGTCGGCGTGCCGCCGGAGGCGTGCCGGAAATGATCCAGCCGCGACAGCGCGAGGTCGGCGGAATCCGCCGGCAGTTCCGGCTGCTTGTCGTTGGCGGTGAGAATGTCGGTGCAGCGCAAGGCGGTGGAACGGCCGAACACGACGAGGTCGATCAACGAATTCGAGCCGAGGCGGTTCGCGCCGTGCACCGACACGCAGGCCGCTTCGCCGATCGCCATGAGGCCGGGCACCACGGTGTCGGGATCGCCGCCCTTCTTGGTCAGCACCTCGCCGTGGAAGTTGGTCGGGATGCCGCCCATGTTGTAGTGCACGGTCGGCAGCACCGGGATCGGCTCCTTGGTCAGGTCGACGCCGGCGAAGATGCGGGCGGATTCGGAAATGCCGGGCAGGCGCTCGTGCAGCACCTCGGGCGCGAGGTGGTCGAGATGCAGGTAGATGTGGTCCTTGTTCTTGCCGACGCCGCGGCCCTCGCGGATTTCGATCGTCATCGAGCGTGACACCACGTCGCGCGAAGCGAGGTCCTTGGCCGAGGGCGCGTAGCGTTCCATGAAGCGCTCGCCCTCGGAATTGACCAGGTAGCCGCCCTCGCCGCGCGCGCCCTCGGTGATGAGGCAGCCGGCGCCGTAGATGCCGGTCGGATGGAACTGCACGAATTCCATGTCCTGCAGCGGCAGGCCGGCGCGCAGCACCATCGCGTTGCCGTCGCCGGTGCAGGTATGCGCGGAGGTGGCGGAGAAATACGCGCGTCCGTAGCCGCCGGTCGCCAGGATGGTCATGCTGGCGCGGAAGCGGTGCACCGTGCCGTCGTCGAGCTTGAGCGCGACGACGCCGCAGCAGCGGCCTTCGTCGTCCATGATCAGGTCGATGGCGAAATACTCGATGAAGAATTCCGCCGAATGGCGCAGCGACTGCGCGTAGAGCGTGTGCAGGATGGCGTGGCCAGTGCGGTCGGCGGCGGCGCAGGTGCGCTGCGCGATGCCCTTGCCGTAATCGGTGGTCATGCCGCCGAACGGACGCTGGTAGATCTTGCCTTCGTCCGTGCGCGAGAACGGAACGCCCCAATGCTCCAGCTCGTAGACCGCGTCGGGCGCGTTGCGGCAGAGATATTCGATGGCGTCCTGGTCGCCGAGCCAGTCCGAGCCCTTGACCGTGTCGTACATGTGCCAGCGCCAGTCGTCCGGACCCATATTGCCGAGCGCGGCGGAAATGCCGCCCTGCGCCGCGACCGTGTGCGAGCGCGTGGGAAACACCTTGGTGATGCAGGCGGTGCGCAGTCCCGCCTCGCTGCAGCCGACCACCGCGCGCAGGCCCGCGCCGCCGGCGCCGACCACGATCACATCGAAGGAATGATCCTCGATCGGATAGCTGCGTCCGTTCACCGAAGGGGCGGCCGCGTGTCCGTTCTTTCCGTTCGTCGCCATGCTTTCAAACTCCGAACGAGATTTTGAGGATCGCGAAGATCGAGGCGACCGCGATGGTGAAGCAGAAGAAGGTATTCGCGATCAGGCAGCTCAGCTTCCAGTCCTCGCCGTGCACGTAATCCTCGATGATCACCTGCATGCCGAGCCACATGTGGTGCGCGCCGGTGATGATGAAGATCAGCAACGTGATGGCGACGAAGGGCGATCCGATGATCTGGGTCGCGGTGGCCTGGGGGCGGCCGAGCAGCGATGCCATGATGATCACGAAGACGATGGTGAGCGGCACCAGCGCGACCGAGGTGACGCGCTGCTTCCAGAAGTGATCGGTGCCGTCATGCGCGGAACCGAGATGCCGCACGCGCGCGATCGGTGTGCGCATGGACGACTTGTGGCTCATCGCACGACTCCCGTCATCAGGTAGCCGAAAATCCACAGCAGCGCGGTCAGGCCGACCGAGCCGACGATGGTCGCAACCGTCAGCCATTCGCGCTCGGCCGGGCCGAAACCGCGGCCCGTATCCCAGATCAGATGGCGAATGCCGCCGAGCATGTGGTGGATCAGCGCCCAGGAATAGCCGAGCAGGATCAGCTTCCCGATCAGGGTCTGCGTGAACCAATACACGGTGGCGTAGGTGCCGGGGCCGGAGGCCGCCGCGATCAGCCACCACGCCAGCAGCAGCGTGCCGAAATAGAGCGCGGCACCGGTGATGCGATGTGCGATCGACATCGTCATCGTCAGCATCGGCTTATAGATTTGCAGATGCGGCGAGAGCGGGCGCGCCATCGGCATTTTATCTCCAGCCATAGGAAATTCCTCTTAGGCGCCCGGGATCGGGCCCCGGCCAGTCTCGGAAAGCTCCAGACTTCGCCAATGCCGAAATATCATCGCGAAAAGATAGCCATCAAAACTTATTTGACGTAGTTTGCCTTCGCAAACCACGAAGGATGGTATGCGCTTCGACCTGATCGACCTCAGTCTGTTCCGCCATGTCGCGGAGGCCGGGAGCATCACCCACGGGGCCGCCCGGGCGCATCTGGCGCTGGGGGCAGCCAGCACCCGCATCCGCCAGATGGAGGATGCGCTCGGGGTCCCGCTGCTGGTGCGCAGCCGCCAGGGCGTGCGGCCGACCCCGGCCGGGCGCACCCTGCTGCAGCACGCCCGGACCATCCTGGCGCAGGCCGAAATCCTGCGCGAGGACCTCGGCGTCTATGCCGAGGGCCTGACCGGCCAGGTGCGCGTCCTCTCCAACACCAATGCGCTGACCGAGTTTCTGCCGGACGCGCTGAGCTCGTTCCTCGCCGGCCACCGGCATGTCAGCATCGACCTGGAGGAGCGCCTGAGCGACGAAATCGTCGACCTGATCGCCGAGGGCGTCGCCGATATCGGAATCATCGCCGGCACCGTCGATGCCGGGCGGCTGACCACCTACCCGTTCCGCAGCGACCGCTTCGTGCTGGTGGTCGCCAAGGACCACCCGCTCGCCGGCCAGGCCAAGGTGAATTTCGCCGACGTGCTGAGTTTCGATTTCGTCGGCCTCGACCGCGCCAGCGCGCTGCAGCGCTTCCTGGCCGGCAAGTCCAGCCGCATCGGGCGTCCGCTGCGGCTGCGCGTGCAGCTGCGCAGCTTCGATGCGGTCTGCCGCCTGGTCGGCCACAATGTCGGAATCGGGATCGTGCCGGAAACCACCGCGCGCCGCGCCGCCAAGACCGACGACATCGTGATCGTCGAACTGTCCGACGCCTGGGCGCCGCGCGACCTGACCATCTGCGTGCGCGACTACGAGGCGCTGCCGCTCTACGCGCAGCAGCTCGTCGATCACATGCGCGCCCCGCCGGCGGAGCGGCCCGCCGTCAGAGCATTTTCGAGCGAAGTGGAAACCGGTTCGCGTCAAGAAAATGCGATAAAGGAAAAAATCTAAAGCACGTTCCGATGACTTGTCATCGAACGTGCTTTAGCGCGGCATGAGCGCCCAGTAATCGAGGTCGAGGATGACGGCGGGATGGTCCTGCTCGCCCTCCTTCAGCGGGAAGCCGCCGCAGGGCTGGTTCTTGGTCGCCACGCTGCGCAGGCGGATCGCGCCGACATCGTCGCGGCGCGGCAGGTCCGACTTGCCGAGAACCTCCGACCAGGCAAACACCGTGTCGCCGGCAAAGAGCGGCGCGACGTGGCGGCCCGCATTGATCGCGGCGATATGGAAGGCGTTGGCGAGGCCGTTGAACGAAAGCGCGCGCGCCAGCGAGATGACGTGGCCGCCATAGATCAGCCGCCGGCCGAAGCGGCCCTGGCCTTCGGTGAACTGGTTGAAATGCACGCGCGCCGTGTTCTGGTACAGCCGGGTCGCGATCTGATGCTCGGCTTCCTCCACGGTCATGCCGTCGACATGGTCGATCTTCTCGCCGGTGCCGTAATCGTCGAAGCGGAATTTCGAGCCGGCAAGGGCATTGTCGTAGGCGCGCGTGTCGATCGGCGGGCAGGCGTCGCCGAGCAGATTCGCGTCGATCGCGGTGGGCAGCCGCGGCACGTGTTCCGGCGGCGGGGCGGCGCTCTCGTCGCGCTTGCGCACCATCACCCAGCGCACATATTCGAGCACCAGCGCGCCGTCCTGGCGGTAACCGGCCGAGCGCACGAACACGATGCCGGTCTTGCGGTTGGAATTCTCCTTCAGGCCGATCACTTCCGACGTCGCGGTCAGCGTGTCGCCCGGGTAGACTGGGGCCAGGAAGCGGCAATTGGCATAGCCGAGATTGGCGACCGCGTTCAGCGAGATGTCGGGCACGGTCTTGCCGAACACGATGTGGAAGACGAGGAGGTCGTCGATCGGCGCGCGCGCGTAGCCGATCGCGGCGGCGAAGGCATCCGAGGACTGCACCGCGAAGCGCGGGCCGTAGATGCCGGTATAGATCGCCACATCGCCCACGCTGACGGTGCGCGGCGTGGCGTGGCGGATGATCTGGCCGAGCCGGAAATCCTCGAAATAGTTGCCCGAACTGGTCTTGCTCATGTCGCGCGTTCTGCCGATGAAAGTCGAGTACCCCCCAAAGTCTAGGGGGCCGATCTCATCCCACGAAGCCGCGAAGTTGTGCAAGCTGCCGAAACGCAAAGTGCCGCCGGCGTTCATCTTTTTGTTTGGGCATGATCTTTTCCGAAAACCGGTTCCCACTTTTCGGGATCATGCCCTAACGTGCCGTGTGCGGCCGGTCCGCCAGCGGGCGGCCCCATTTGTCGACGTCGAGCCCGCAATGGCCGCAGGTATGGCCGCCCCAGAGCAATTGCCGCGCATTGCGCGGCTTGCGCCAGGTCGGCAGCGGCATGCGGCAGCGCGGGCAGGCGACCGGGTCGAAATTGAATCCGAAATTGGTCTTCACCAGGACCAGGTAGACCAGGCTCGCGAACAGCGCGGTCACGATCACAGTCAGCGTCATTTCCAGCCCGTCGCCGCTGGCCAGGGCATAGCCGCCCTGCGCGGCGATCAGACAGAAGGCGACAATCATCACGGCGCGCATGGACAGGCTCCTTTGAGCGTCTGTTGCGCGAAGGGCGGGCGGGGTTCGTCGCTTGTCATTTGCGACCGGGGCCTTTAGCAATCGCGCTCCCGCAAGCGTGACGAGGCGCACACATGGCGACCCACAAGCTCCTTCTTCTGCCCGGCGACGGCATCGGCATCGAGGTGATGGCCGAGGTGCGCAAGCTGGTGGCCTTTTTCAACGACAAGGGCCTGGCGCGGTTCGAGACCGAGGAGGGGCTGGTCGGCGGCGGCTGCTACGATGCGCACAAGGTCTCGATCACCGATGCGACGGTGGACAAGGCGCAGGCGGCCGATGCGGTGCTGTTCGGCGCGGTCGGCGGCCCGAAATGGGACGGCGTGCCCTACGACGTGCGCCCGGAAGCGGGCCTCCTGCGGCTGCGCAAGGATCTGCAGCTCTACGCCAATCTGCGCCCGGCGGTGACCTATCCGGCGCTTGCCGATGCCTCCTCGCTCAAGCGCGAGCTGGTCGAGGGGCTCGACATCATGATTTTGCGCGAATTGACCGGCGGGGTGTATTTCGGCGAGCCGAAGACCATCACCGATCTCGGCAACGGCCAGAAGCGGGCGGTCGACACGCAAGTCTACGACACCTACGAGATCGAGCGCATTTCCCGCGTCGCCTTCGAGCTCGCGCGCAAGCGTCGCAACAAGGTCACGTCGATGGAGAAGCGCAACGTGATGAAGAGCGGCGTGCTCTGGAACGAGGTGGTCACGCAGGTGCACCGGCGCGAGTTCAAGGACGTGCAGCTCGAACACATGCTGGCGGACGCGGGCGGCATGCAACTCGTGCGCAATCCCAAGCAGTTCGACGTCATCGTCACCGACAACCTGTTCGGCGACATGCTCTCGGACGTGGCCGCGATGCTGACCGGCTCGCTCGGCATGCTGGCCTCCGCCTCGCTCGGCGAAGTCAATCCGAAGACGCGCAAGCGCAAGGCCCTGTACGAGCCGGTGCACGGCTCCGCGCCCGACATCGCCGGCAAAGGGGTTGCCAATCCGATCGCGATGATCGCCTCGTTCGGCATGGCCCTGCGCTATTCCTTCGGCATGACCGAGGAAGCCGACATGGTGGACCGGGCGATCTCGGCCGTGCTCGCGAAGGGCCTGCGCACGGCCGACATCAAGTCGGAAGGCACAATTGCGGTCGGCACGGCGGAGATGGGCGACGCCATCGTCGCCGAGATGGACCGCATGCTCGCTGCCTGAGACAAAAAAGCGCGGCTCGCGCCGCGCTTTGTCTCTACCGGTCGGGTACCCCGCTCACCAGCGGGACGAGGGACCGTCCCACGGATTGTTGAGCGGCTGGCGCCAGAAAATCTGGCCCGGCCCGAGCGCCGATTCCAGCACCGAGTAGTTGGGCGGCAGGGCGTAGTCCATGAACTTCCGCTCGCCCGGCTGCACTTCGGTGCCGGCATCGAGATAGGAGCGCTGCCGCACGACCACCCGGGTGCGCGTGCGCATGCACGACAGCGACGAAAGCTCGGTGACGCCCTCCTGTGGAGTTTGCGCCGAGGCAGGCTCCGCCAGCAGCAGGCCCAAAACCCCCGCCGCCAGGGCCGTCACAGCCGAAATGGTCCACAAACGCATCGTTTTCC
>JBFWWQ010000161.1:0-7702 GCA_050246095.1 Pseudorhodoplanes sp. | reverse complement strand
CGCCGTGCTCGGGCTGGAGGCCGGGTTCGAGACCGCCGACGCCGCGGTGATCGGCGAGCAGGACATTCTCGGCGACCGTCTCGTGCGGCCGCGGCGGGTGTCGCGCAAGGCGGAGAATTTCATCGCCGAGGCCACGAGCCTGGCGATCGGCGATCCGGTCGTGCATGTCGATCACGGCATCGGCCGCTTCGCCGGGCTGAAGACCATCGAGGCCGCCGGCGCGCCGCACGACTGCCTCGAAATCCATTATGCGGACGACGCCAAGCTGTTCCTGCCGGTGGAGAATATCGAGCTGCTGTCGCGCTACGGCTCGGAGGATACCGCGGTCGTGCTCGACCGGCTGGGCGGCGGCGCCTGGCAGGCGCGCAAGGCGCGGATGAAGAGCCGTATCCGCGAAATCGCGCATGAATTGCTCAAGGTCGCGGCCGAACGGCAATTGCGCGCTGCGCCGAATTTCAGCGTCAGCGCGGGCCTTTACGACGAGTTCGCCGCCGGCTTCCCCTACGAGGAGACGGAGGACCAGCAAAGCGCGATCGACGCGGTGATGGAGGACCTCGCGCGCGGGCGCCCGATGGACCGGCTGGTCTGCGGCGATGTCGGCTTCGGCAAGACGGAAGTCGCGCTACGCGCGGCCTTCGCCGCGGTGATGAGCGGAAAGCAGGTCGCGGTCGTGGTGCCGACCACGCTGCTCGCGCGCCAGCATTTCAAGACGTTCAGCGAGCGCTTCCGCGGCTTTCCGGTGCAGGTCGGGCAGGCCTCGCGCCTGGTCAGCGCGGCGGAGCTGGCGCGGACCAAGGCCGGGCTCGCGGACGGCGCGATCAACATCGTGATCGGCACGCATGCGCTGCTCGGCCGCGGCATCCGCTTCAAGGACCTTGGCCTGCTGGTGGTCGACGAGGAGCAGCATTTCGGCGTCGCGCACAAGGAGAAGCTGAAGCAACTGCGCGCCGAGGTGCACGTGCTGACGCTGACCGCGACCCCGATCCCGCGCACGCTGCAGCTCGCGCTCACCGGCGTGCGCGATCTCTCCATCATCGCCTCGCCCCCGGTCGACAGGCTGGCGGTGCGCACCTTCGTCTCGCCCTTTGACGCCGTGGTGGTGCGCGAGGCGCTGCTGCGCGAGCGCTATCGCGGCGGGCAGTCCTTCTATGTCTGCCCGCGCATCGAGGACCTCGCGGGCGCCAAGGAGTTCCTCGACAAGACCGTGCCGGAAGTGCGGGTCGCGGTGGCGCATGGGCAGATGCCGCCGGGCGTGCTCGACGACATCATGACCGCGTTCTACGACGGCAAATACGACGTGCTGCTGTCGACCACGATCATCGAATCCGGCCTCGACATCCCGACCGCGAATACGCTGATCGTGCACCGCGCGGACCGTTTCGGGCTGTCGCAGCTCTACCAATTGCGCGGCCGCGTCGGGCGCTCGAAGCTGCGCGCCTATGCGCTGTTCACGCTGCCGGCGAGCCGCAAACTGACCGCGCAGGCGGAGCGGCGGCTGAAAGTGCTGCAGTCGCTCGACACGCTCGGCGCCGGCTTCCAGCTCGCCTCGCACGACCTCGACATCCGCGGCGCCGGCAACCTGCTCGGCGACGAGCAGTCCGGCCACATCAAGGAAGTCGGGTTCGAGCTCTACCAGCAGATGCTCGAGGAAGCGGTGATGAGCCTGAAGGCGGGGATCGCCGAGCCGGTCGCCGACCGCTGGTCGCCGCAGATCACGATCGGCATGCCGGTGCTGATTCCGGACGAATATGTCGCCGATCTTTCGGTGCGGCTCGCGCTCTACCGCCGGCTCGCCGACCTGGAAGACGCGCGCGCGATCGACGCCTTCGGGGCGGAGCTGGTCGACCGCTTCGGCAGCATGCCGGAGGAGGTGCGCCATCTCCTGCAGATCGTCGCGATCAAGGCGATGTGCCGGCGCGCCAATGTCGAGAAGGTCGATACCGGTCCGAAAGGCGCGGTGCTGTCTTTCCGCGACAATACCTTCGCCAATCCGGAGGGCCTGATCGCGTTCATCCGCGAGCAGGGGCCGGCGGCCAGGGTGCGGCCGGACATGAAAGTGGTGTTCTTCGAGGACTGGGAACAGCCGGAGCAGCGGCTTGCGGGTACGACCGACATCCTGCGCAACCTGGTGCGGATCGCGCAGCCGGCAAAGGCGGCGTAACGGCCTCGAACCGCACCGATGTCATTCCGGGGCGCGGGCGATAGCCCACGGTCCCGGAATGACCGAGGGTGTTTCAGGTCGCCGCCGGCGCGTTCGCGCGCTTTTCAAGTTCGGCCGCGGCGCGTTCGATCGCATCGGCGAGGTATTCCGGCGCCTGCGCGCCAGACACCGCGAGCACATTGCCGAAGATGAAGCAGGGCACGCCGTCGATGCCGGCTTCTTTCGCCGATTGCGCCGCGCGCGCGACCATCTCGACCTCGTCCTCGGTGGAGAGCCGCTCGGTCACGTCGTCCGCCGGCAGGCCGACATCGGCGGCGGCCTGCACCAGCACCGCGTTGTCGGTCAGGTCGGCGCCCTCGGTGAAATACAATTCCATGAGCCGCTGCTTCATCTGCGCGCCGCGCTCGCCGGCCCACAGGATCAGGCGATGCGCGTCCGTGGTGTTGGGCTGGCGGCCGATCTTGTCGACATTGTAGACGAGGCCTTCCTCCGCGGCGGCCGCCGCGACGCGCTTGGCGATTTCCGCGTAGCGGGCGACCGAGCCGAATTTCTTGGTGAGATATTCCTCGCGCGAAATGCCGCCGCGCGGGATCCAGTCGTTGAGGAAATAGGGGTGGAAGCGCAGCCGCACCGGGATGTGCGGGACGCGCGCGATGGCGGTCTCGATCCGCTTCTTGCCGATGAAGCACCAGGGACAGACGATGTCGGAGACGACGTCGATGGGGACGGGCTCTTGCGGCATGGGCCACCTCTCTGCGTTGCGCCCAATCTAGGGCATGATCCCGAAAAGTGGGAACCGGTTTTCGGAAAAGATCATGCCCAAGCAAAAAAGATGAACGACGATTCTGATTCAATGAGTTGAATCGGAATCTAGGTGCGCGAACGTCCGTCCGGAAGGGCGGGAAGCGGGAGACGCCTATTCCGCGGCCGCGGTCGCCGGCGTCACGCGGGCCAGGAGCGAGGCGGGATTGTCGGTGGATTTGCGGCTCGCGAGCGCCACCGTGGGACCCGCCCGGCGCCGGTCGTCCGGCGAAAGCATGGTGTGCTTGAGGACGCTGGCGATGCGGCGGGCGACGATATGCGCCTGCCGCAGGTCGGTTTCGGTGAACGCCACCAGGATCGTATTGTCGTCGTCGCGGCAGGCGAAATCGATGCCGCGGATCAGCCGGCTGACCAGCCGCGCGGCATCGTAGCCCGCGCGCGGCGCCAGCGGCTCCTCGAAGACGAAGCGGGCGAGCGACAGTCCGGTGCCGCGGGTGCCGGATTCGGCGATGGCATCGTGCAGTTCGCGCATGAAGGCATCGGCGAACAAGAGGCCGGTCTGCGGGTCGAGACGGCCGTCGCGGTCGAGCGAGGCGAGGATGCGCTTGAGCCGCTGCTCGCAGGCGCGCAGGCGCACATAGGGCAGGAAGCGCGCCACGAGGGTCGCGGGATCCTGCGCCTGCACGAGCGGCGCGCCGCCCGCGCCGGCTGCGCGCTCGGGGCCGCCCAATACCGCAATGGGAAGATCGCGGAAGCGGGCCTCCTCGGCGAGCACGGTGAGCATGGCGTCGACATTGCGGAAGCCGAAACCGTCGCCGATGGCGAAGCCGTCGATGTCGCGTGCCTTCAGGTAGCTCGCCGCGGTTTCGATGCGCAGCGCGCCGATCAGTCCGGCGCGTTCGCCGATGGCGGTGGAGAGCGCGGGATAGGTGCGCCCGCGCCCGGCCACGATCACGGTGGCATCCTCGAGCGGGTCGGACGGCGGCAGATCGGGCGGGACGGCGCCGTCCTTCTGCGCGAGGCGGATGCGGCGGGACACCGTCAGATGCAGGGTGCGCACGCGGGCCGCCGCCGCGAGCCGTTCGGCCAGGACCGGTGCCGGACAACGGGCAGAAACCGTGAGCGCCGGCGCAAAGGCCGTGGGCGTGTCTGCCGCAACGCATGCGAAGACCGGCAGATAGGCGGGCGAGGCGATCGTGCACGCCTCCAGGACCTGCCCCAGCGCCCGATCCGCGGCCGCCTCTTCGTCGCCGATCAGGATGGCCTGCGGATCGGCGGCGGCGATGACTTCGGTGGCGTCGGCGGGCACGGCTTCGATGATCGGAAAAGCGCCGGCTATGCCCAGCGCCTCCGACAAAGCGGGCGCGGGCCGTCCGCCGATGACAACCAGCGGTCCTTGCAACGCCATGCGCATCAATCCGGTCGCGGTGAATTCCGACGGAGGGAAGGGCAGAGGCTAGCCGCGCGGGCTTAATGCCGCGTCAACGCGGCCGCTCAGGCGGCGGGCGCCTCGTCGCTGCGCTCGCGGAAGGCGCGCACGATCAGCGGATTGGCGCCGAATTCGGTCAGCGAACGGCGCATGGTGGAGCGGTCGGCGGATTCCCCCGCCAGCCGGTAGCCGACCAGCGCATTGGGCAAAGCTGCGAGCGTGCAGCCGCGTTCGATCCGGTTCAGCCGGTCCTGCAAATCCTTCAGCGCGAAACGATAGCCGCCGAGGTTGACAAGGCCCTGCGGCGGCCCGGTCACGATCAGGGTGTCGCGCTCGATCAGGCAGGGAAATCCGGTATCGACCGTCTTCTCCGCATCGGGTGCGGGAGCGGAGGCGCGTCCGGCCCCCGCGGGGAAGGGCGCATGCGCCAGCAGGGCGCCGCGCAGGCCGACCGTGCCGTTAGCGGTGCGCAGCACCTCGCCGATCTCGCATTCCGGGGCGGCGGGCGCGATGACGCCGGCGAGGAACGGAGCGGGTCGCGACTCGAGCTGGCGCCGGGTCGCCACCAAGCCGGATTCGCCGAACAGGCGCACGTCGATCAGCGGCACGCCGAACAGGCGCGGCGAAACTCCGCCGGCGATGCTTTCGGGTGCGCGCCAGGCAAGCGCGACCGCCTTCAACCCGGCATGGCCCTGCAACACGCCGGCATCGGCGATGCGCGATGCGATCGGACCCGGCAGCACGATCAGGTCGAAGCTCTGGCCGGCGACCTGCGCGGCCAGGCTTTCGCCGTCGAAGGGCTGGTGCAGATGCAGCGTGCCGCCGGTCAACAGCCAGGGCAGCGTGGCGAGCGAAAGGCCGGCGAGCGAGGCGGGCGCATAGGGCGACAGGATCGCGGCGTCGTCGTGCAAGGCGGCTTCCAGCACCGGACCGAGTCCGCAGGCCACAAGCGCACGGTGGCTGCGGGCGCAGGCGACGGTCCCGATCGGAGTGACGTCGAAGGTCACGGCGGCGAGATTCTCGGGTGCGATGTCCAGCGGGTCGTCGAAGACCTCGGCCTCCGCGGCGAAGACATCGTCGAGCGGCGTGACGCCGTCCGGCAGGCCGGAGCCGAAGGCGAACACATGACGGATCGAGAACATCTCCGCCGCGATCTCGGCTGCGAGCTGCGCATGATCCGTTTCGCCGAGCCGCCGGCACACGATCAGCGCCTTGGGCGAAATGCCCGAAAGCGCGGCGACGGCGTCGGCCTTGCGCCACAACAGCGGGATCAGCGCGGGGATCATGCCGGCGCGCAGCACGCCGAGGATGGCCAAAGTGGCTTCGGCGATGTTGGGGAGCTGCAGGCCGATCACCGCATCGGCAGGCAGGCCGGCGCCGCGCAGGCGCGCCGCGATCGCCGCGATCGCGCGGTCCGCTTGCGCATAGGTCAGGACGCGCGGCGCATGGTCGGTGAATGCCTCGCGGTCGGGCGGATCGCGCAACGCCACGGCATCCGGCCGGCGCAGCCGCGCCTCGCGGAACAGCGCGTCGAGGCTCGCATGCCGGCCGCCGGTTACCTGCTGAAACGTGCTGGGCCTCGTCATGGCATCATCGCGGTTTCTTCCACCACGTCTCGGGCAGATAGCCCGACAACGGGGTCACCGATGGATGCAATATTTCCGCGCGGCGCGCCACCCATTGATCGGGCAGGTGGAACAGGGGCACGACATAGAAGCCGGAAATCAGCGCGCGGTCGAGCGCGCGCACGGCCGACACGAATTCCGATCTGTCGCGCGCGCGCAGCAATCCCGCGATCATGCCGTCGATGGCCGGATTGCGCGCGCCCATGTAGTTGCGCGTGCCCTCGGCCCCGGCCGCCGCGCTGCTCCAGTAGAAATGCTGCTCGTTGCCGGGCGACAGCGACTGTTCCCAGCGATATTCGATCATATCGAAATCGTAGGTCAGCTTGCGCCGATCGAACTGCACGGCATCGACGTTGCGGATGCGCGCCTCGATCCCCGCGCGCTTGACGTCGCGTGCGAAGGCGAGCGCGATGCGCTCCTGCTCGCGCGTGGTCACGAGAATCTCGAAGGCCAGCGGCTGCCCGGTGGCGCGGCTGCGCAGCGTGGGTCCGTCGAGTTCGTAGCCGGCTTGCGCCAGCAGCGTCAGCGCCGCCTTCAGCGTATCGCGGTTGCGGCCGGAGCCGTCGGTGACCGGCGGCGTCCAGCGCCCCTCCAGGATGTCGGGACGCACGGCGTCGGGATAGCGCGCAATCAAGGCGCGCTCGCGCGCATCGGCGGGACGCCCCACCGCGGAAAGCTCCGAGCCGTCGAAATAGCCGGCGCTGCGGCGATAGAGCCCGAAGTAGAAATTCTTGTTGGCCCATTCGGCGTCGAACAGCAGCGCAATCGCCTCGCGCACGCGGATGTCGGCGAAGAGCGGACGGCGGGTATTGAACACCAGCGCCGAAAGCGGCTTGGGAAGTCCGTTCGGGAAGGTCTCCTTGACGATCGCGCCGGAGCGCAGCGCCGGACCGTCATAGGCATTGGTCCAGCGGCCGGGATCGAGCTCGGCGCGCACGTCGTAGAGCCCCTTCTTGAACGCCTCCAGATGCGTGTTGCCGTCGCGGTAATAATCGAGGCGCACGGTGTCGAAATTCCAGAAGCCGCGATTGATCGCAAGGTCGCGTCCCCAGTAATCGGGGTTGCGCGTCAGCGTCACGCTCTGGCCGGGCTTCACCTCGCTGACGCGATAGGGGCCGCTGCCGACCGGCGGCACGAAACTCGTTTCCTCGAAGGTCGCGGCATCGACGGCGTGCCTGGGCAGCACCGGCATCAGGCCGAGGATGAGCGGCAATTCCCGGTCGTCGGCGCCTGCGAGATCGAACCGCACCGCGCGTTCGCCGACGATCTCGGCCTTGGCGACCTTGGAATAATAGGTGCGGTGGTTGGGCCGGCCCTTGTCGCGCAGCAGCGTCCAGGAGAACAGCACGTCCTCGGCGGTGACCGGTTTGCCGTCGGAGAAGCGCGCGGCCGGGTCGAGGGTGAAGGTGACGTAGGAGCGCGCATCGTCGGTCTCGACCGTTTTGGCGAGCAGGCCATAGAGCGTGAACGGCTCGTCGTAGCCGCGCGCCATCAGGCTCTCGATCACGTAACCGCGCATCTGCTGCACGGCGAGGCCGCGCACAACCAGCGGATTGAGGCTGTCGAAGGTGCCGAGGATGCCCTGGACCAGCGTGCCGCCCTTGGGCGCGCCGGGCTCGGCATAGGGCTTGCGGTCGAAACCGGCCGGCATTTTCGGTTCGCCATGCATGGCGATGGCCGGCCGCGGCTCCCCGGCGACAATCGGCGGGCAGGGGCCGAGGATAG
>JBFWWQ010000160.1:0-7713 GCA_050246095.1 Pseudorhodoplanes sp. | reverse complement strand
GGGCCTGCAGCTCGGCTGCGTCGGGCCCCGGCGGGCCAAGGCGTTCCACGAGAAAGTCGCCGCGCTCGCGGCGGCCACCGCGTTCGCGCGCTCGGTTTCCGTAACGCCCACCGAAGCCGCCGGTTACGGTATCGCGCTGAAGAAGGACGGGCATCGCCGCAGCGCCTACGACCTTCTTTCCTATCCCGGCATCGAAGTCGGCACGCTCGCGCGAATCTGGCCGCAGATGGCGGAATGGGCGCCGGCGATCGCGCAGCAGGTGGAGATCGACGCGAGCTACGCGGTCTACCTGTCGCGCCAGGAGGCGGACATCGCCGCCTATCGCCGCGACGAGGCGTTCGAGCTGCCGGCGGATTTCGACTACGACGCGGTGCCGGGACTTTCCAACGAGGCGCGGCAGAAGCTGCGCCAGGTGAAGCCGCGCACCATCGGACATGCCGCGCGCATCGACGGCATGACGCCGGCGGCGCTGACGCTGGTGGCGGCCTTCATGCGACGCGGCGGCCGGCGCGCGGCGGTCGCCCGATGACGCGGCGCCCCGCGCCAAGCGACTCGCGCAGCATCGAATTCCGACTCGCCGAAGACAAGGCGCGCGCACTTTCGCTGACTCCCGTTTCACGTGAAACCGGACTCGCTCTGGATAACTTTGTGGATTGTCTTCTGCGCTGGCAGAAAACAACGAACCTCATCGCGCCGTCGACTGTTGACGAAGTGTGGACAAGACACATCGCCGACTCGCTGCAGCTCATTCCGCTTGCCGGCGATGCGAAGGTCTGGGCCGATCTCGGTTCGGGGGCCGGCTTCCCCGGAATCGTCATCGGATGCGCGCTCGCGAGCCGTCAGGGCTGCATGGTGCATCTGGTCGAGAGCAATCGGAAGAAGGCGGCGTTCCTGCGCGAAGCGATTCGCGTCACCGGGGCTGCCGCGCAGGTGCATGCCATGCGCATCGAGGACTTCGTGGCGCGGCCGCCGCAGGCGGTGGACGCCGTCACCGCGCGGGCGCTCGCGCCACTGGAAAAGCTTGTCGGATATGCCTATCCGTTGTTGAAAAGCGGCGCGATCGGGCTGTTTCTGAAGGGACAAGATGTAGTCGCCGAATTGACCTCAGCGGCTAGATATTGGACCATGCAGGTGGAATCCGCGGGGAGCCGGACCAGCCCGGACGGGCGAATCGTGATCGTGCGTGCGGCCGAGCTCAGAGTCTGAGGCTTGGCCATGATCGGAAAATTTTCCTAAACGGATCGGCCACCATGTCGGACACCATCGAGACCCCACCCGAAGCCGCCGGCTCCATCGCGCTGCCCAAGCTCGGCAAGGACCGGCAGCCGCGCATCCTCGCGGTCGCCAACCAGAAGGGCGGCGTCGGCAAGACCACGACGGCGATCAATCTCGGCACCGCGCTCGCCGCGATCGGCGAGCATGTGCTGATCATCGATCTCGACCCGCAGGGCAACGCCTCGACCGGGCTCGGCATCGACCGCAAGAGCCGGCATCACTCCACCTATGACGTGCTGGTCAACGAGGTGAAGCTGCGCGACTCGATTCTGACCACGGCGATCCCGCGCCTGCATATTGCGCCGTCCACGCTCGACCTCTCCGGCCTCGAACTGGAAATCTCGACCGCGCGCGACCGCGCCTTCCGCCTGCGCAGCGCGCTGGCGCGGCTGAACGAGGGCCATAGCGGCGACGAGGAATACACCTATGTGCTGGTCGACTGCCCGCCCTCGCTCAACCTGCTGACGGTGAACGCGATGGCCGCCGCCGACGCCATCCTGGTCCCGCTGCAATGCGAGTTCTTCGCGCTCGAGGGCCTCTCGCAGCTGATCAAGACGGTCGACCAGGTGAAGGCGACGCTCAATCCCGACCTGACCATCCACGGCATCGTCCTGACCATGTACGACTCGCGCAACCGCCTCTCCAGCCAGGTCGTGGCGGACGTGCGCGAATTCATGGGACGCAAGGTCTACAACACGATCATCCCGCGCAACGTGCGCATCTCCGAGGCGCCGTCCTACGGCAAGCCGGTGCTGATCTACGACCTCAAATGCGTAGGCAGCGAAGCCTATCTGCGGCTCGCGACCGAGGTGATCGAGCGCGAGAAGGAAATGCGCGCGCACTGAGCGCTGCAATGGCGAAACGGACTGGAGATCGACGTGGCAAGAAGTTCCGGAGCGGCGGCAATGGCGGATGAGCAGCGGTCCCGGCTGGGGCGAGGGCTCGCGGCCCTGATCGGCGATGTCGGCGACGAGACGGCCTCGAGCGACCGCGCCTCCGGCAAGTCGCAGCGGCGCGTCCCGGTCGAATTCATCAAGGCCAATCCGAACAACCCGCGGCGCAATTTCTCCGATGCCGAGCTCGACGAGCTGGCGCAGTCGATCCGCGAGCGCGGCATCATCCAGCCGATCGTCGTGCGGGCGAAGCCGGGAGCCAAGGATACCTACGAGATCATCGCCGGCGAGCGGCGATGGCGGGCGGCGCAGCGTGCAGGTCTGCACGATGTGCCGATCGTGGTGCTCGAGGTTTCCGACGCCGAGGCGCTGGAGCTTGCGATCATCGAGAACGTGCAGCGCACCGACCTGAACGCCCTCGAGGAGGCGCGCGGCTACGAGGTGCTGGCGAATCAATACCGGCACAACCAGGACGAGATCGCGCAGATCGTCGGCAAGAGCCGCAGCCATGTGTCGAACACCATGCGGCTGCTGAAGCTGCCTGAGGCGGTGCAGGCCTATATCCATAACGGCAAGATTTCCGCCGGGCATGCGCGCGCGCTGATCGGCCAGCCCAATCCGGAAGAGCTGGCGCACGAGATCGTCAGCAAGGGCCTGAATGTCCGCCAGATCGAGGCCGTGCGGCAGGAGCAGCAGGCCAGGTCGACGGGCAAGAAGGGCAAGGTCAAGGTCCGCACGCGCAAGGACCCCGACACCGTCGCGCTGGAAAAGCGGCTGTCGGATTCGCTGGGGCTGGCGGTCGACATCGCGCATCGCGGCCGCGGCGGCAGCATCCGCATCCGCTACAAGACGCTGGAACAGCTCGACGAGGTGACGGAGCGGCTGGAGCGGGGGCGCTGATCGCTGACGCTATTCCTTGCGCCGTGCGTTCACCGCGATCTGGATGAGCGCGCGGTTGCCGATCGCCTCGGTCAGGTCGGCCTGCTTGCGGCTTTCCAGAAGCGCATCCGAAAGCTGCTGCATCGCGCGTTCCAGCCGCGCGCTCGACCAGCCTTTCAGCGCCGCCTCGACCAGGGCGCGGCGGCGGAAATGCAGGGGAGGGCGCGCATAATTCATGGCGCCGGCCGGAGGCGTTCCGGCATCGACGCTCAGCCGCATCTTGTGCAGCTGCGCGGCCTGGCGCAGCGCCGCGAGGACGATGGAGCCGGGATGCGTGCCGGAGGCGCGCAGCTTCTTGAAATTCAACTCGACCTCCGCCGTGCGGCCGGCAAAGGCCGCATCGACCACGTCGTCGAGCGCAAGGTCGGAGGCATCCGCGGTGACCGCCAGCACGTCGTCGATCGTGACTTGGCCGCGGCCGTGCGCATACAGCGTCAGCTTGCGGATCTCGTTGCGCGAGGCCTGGCGGTCGCCTCCGAGAAACGGCAGCAGGGCCGCGCGCGCATCCGCCGTCATGGCCAGGTTGGCCTGGCGCAGCTCGTCGTCCAGCAGGCGAGCCAATCCGCGTTCGTCGTCGGCGTAGCAGGGAATGGCGGCGGCATTCTTCGCGCGTTCGCACAGCACGCGCAGCGGGGCGTTCTTGCGCAGGTCGCCCGCCTCGATCACCACGCGGCAATCGGATGATGGGGCGCTGAGGAGCGCTTCCACCGCCGGCACGATGTTCTTGCCGCCGGCCTTGACGCGCACGGCGCGCCGGCCTCCGAACAGCGGGATGGTGTTGGCTTCCTCGACCAGACGGAGCGGATTGCCGGTCAGGTCGTCGCCGTCGATGCGCACCAGCGAAAACGGATCGTCGGCGTTCTCGACCGAACCGCCGACCAGCGCATTGACGCGCTCGCTCACCAGTCCGGCGTCCGGACCGAAAATAAGGACGACGGGATGGGCCTGGTCGGGTTTGCCGATATAGGAGTCGGTTTCCGATGCCTTCAGCGCGACCATGTCCGCCAGGGGTCAGGTGCCGGCAAGGAAATGCGAGGCCAGCCGGGCATGGATGTCGTCGGCGATGACCTTGGCGGCGCGGTCCTCGGCGTCGCGGTAGCCGCGGGCGCGCGCAAAGCGCTGCTGCTGGCCGGGGACGTCGTAGGACACGCGCGAGAAGGTGCGGCCCTTCACCACGATCTTCTTGGTCGCGATATCGGTCAGCGTGTAGGTGGCGTCGATACCGACATTCTCGGCGTCCGGGCGCCCGGTGGTGGTATCGACGATGATCTGGGTGCGGGTCGGCACCAGGTAGATTTTCAGCAGGTGCGTCGGTGTGCCCGGCGCATTGCCGCCGGTCAGGTCGAAGATCAGGGCATTGCGGACCTCGAGCCCGATCCGGGCCGCCGGGGTGCCGTTGGGGGCGTCGATCTCCTCGACCTGGACCGAGCTGAGCGCCCCGGCCACGCCGGGTCCCCCCAGCGGAGAGCGGTCGCCATAGAGCGGCTGAAAACATCCCCCCGCCAGCCCAGCCAGCGCCAGCGCCCCGCAGATAGCAGTCAAGCGCTTGAGCTTGAAGGTATTTTCAGGCCACCACATTCACAATTCTCTGCGGCACAACAATGACTTTTTTAGGGGTCTTGCCGTCCAGGGCCTTCTTTACCGCATCAAGGGTTAAGACGGCAGCCTCTATATCGGCGCTGCCGGCGCCGCGCGGGACCGTGATGTCCGCCCGCTTCCTGCCGTTGATCTGCACCGGCAGGGTGATGGTGTTCTCCACCAGCAGCGCCTCGTCCACCTCCGGCCAGGCCTGCATCGAGACCAGCGTGGTGCGGCCGAGCATCGCCCAGCATTCCTCGGCGAGATGCGGCATCATCGGTGCGAAAAGCTGCACCAGGATTTCCGCCGCCTCGCGCGCCGCGCAGGCGAAGTCGGGCGTGCTGCCGCCCTTGGCGGCCGCCTCGTCGAGCGCCTCCGCGAAGGCGTTGGCGAATTCGTAGATATGCGCGACGCAGACGTTGAAGTGCAGCTTGGCGATTTCCTGCGACACGCGCGACAAAGCCCGGTGCGCGGACTTGCGCAAAGCCAGCGCCGGCTCGCCGAAGGCCGCCGGGCGCTCGCGCGGCGCCGATTGCGCGACCTGCGCGGCGTCGCGGACCAGCCGCCACAGCCGCTGCAGGAAGCGCGATGCGCCCTGCACGCGGTCGTCGGTCCAGTTGACGTCGCGCTCGGGCGGCGAATCCGACAGCATGAACCAGCGCGCGGTGTCGGCGCCGTAGGTTGCGATGATCTCGTCGGGATCGACGGTGTTGCGCTTCGACTTCGACATCTTCTCGATACTGCCGATCGCGACCGGCTCGCCGGTCGCGATCAGGGCCGCGCGCCGGGCGCTGTCGGCGCCCTCGATCCTCACTTCCGCCGGCGTGACGAAGCTGCCGTCCGCCTTCTGGTAGGTCTCGTGCACCACCATGCCCTGCGTGAACAGGCCGTCGAACGGCTCTTCCATGCCGACATGGCCGGCGATCTTCATCGCGCGCGTGAAGAAGCGGCTGTAGAGCAGATGCAGGATCGCGTGCTCGATGCCGCCGATATACTGGTCGACCGGCAGCCATTCATCGACCATCTCGCGGTCGGTCGGCGCCTTCTCGATCCAGGGATCGGTGAAGCGCGCGAAATACCAGGACGAGTCGACGAAGGTATCCATGGTGTCGGTCTCGCGGCGCCCCGGCTTGCCGCATTGCGGGCAGGCGACATGCTTCCAGGTCGGATGGCGGTCGAGCGGATTGCCCGGCTTGTCGAAGTCGATGTCGTCGGGAAGGCGGACCGGCAGGTCCTTCTCCGGCACCGGCACCACGCCGCAGGCCTCGCAATGGACGATCGGGATCGGGCAGCCCCAGTAACGCTGGCGCGAAATGCCCCAGTCGCGCAGGCGGAAATTGATCTTGCGCTCGGCGACCGGCGCGTTGCCGCGCGTTTCGGCTTCCAGCCGCTTCGCCACCTCTTCCTTCGCCTGATCGATGCCCATGCCGTCGAGGAAGCGTGAATTGATCAGCTTGCCGGGGCCGTCATAGGCGGTGTCGGTGATGACGAAAGTCTTGGGGTCCTGGCCTTCGGGGCAAACCACGGGGATATTGCCGAGCCCGTATTTGTTGACGAAGTCGAGGTCGCGCTGGTCGTGCGCGGGGCAGCCGAAAATCGCGCCGGTGCCGTAATCCATGAGGATGAAATTCGCGACATAGACCGGCAGCTTCCAGTTCGGATCGAACGGATGGATCGCCCGGATGCCGGTGTCGAAGCCGAGCTTCTCGGCCTTCTCGATCGCCTCCTGCGCGGTGCCCATCTTCTTGCATTCGGCGATGAAAGCGGCGAGCTGTGGATTTTTCGCCGCGGCCGCCGCCGCCAGCGGATGGTCCGGCGACAGCGCCATGAATTTCGCGCCGAACAAAGTGTCGGGGCGCGTGGTGAATATCTCCAGGTCGCTCTCGCCGTTCGGGGCGGTCCTGGGATCGAGCGCGAAGCGCACCAGCAGGCCTTCGGAGCGGCCGATCCAGTTGCGCTGCATCAGGCGCACTTTGTCGGGCCAGCGTTCGAGCGAGTCGATCGCCTTCAGCAGGTCGTCGGCGAAATCGCTGATCCTGAAAAACCACTGCGTCAGCTCGCGCTGCTCGACCGGCGCACCCGAACGCCAGCCGCGCCCGTCGATCACCTGTTCGTTGGCCAGCACCGTCTGGTCGACCGGGTCCCAGTTCACCTTCGACTGCTTGCGCTCGACCAGCCCCGCCTTGAGGAAGTCGAGAAACATGCGCTGCTGGTGCCTGTAATAGGAAGGATCGCAGGTCGCGATCTCGCGCGACCAGTCGAGCGACAGGCCCATCGACTTGAGCTGCGCCTTCATCGCCGCGATGTTGTCGTAGGTCCAGGTCTTCGGATGCACCTTGTTGGCCATGGCGGCGTTTTCCGCCGGCATGCCGAAGGCGTCCCAGCCCATCGGGTGCAGGACGTTGAAGCCCATCGCGCGCTTGTAGCGGGCGACGACGTCGCCCATCGTGTAGTTGCGCACGTGCCCCATATGGATGCGCCCCGAAGGGTAGGGGAACATCTCGAGCACGTAGTATTTCGGCCGAGGATCGCTGTTCCGGGTCGCGAAGATGCCCTGCTCGTCCCAGATCCGACGCCAGCGCGGTTCCGCTTCCTGGGCGTTGTAACGCTCGTTGACCATCGATTCTTCGGCTTTGTACGGGGCTTGTGCGGGGGTGTTCCCGAAGGCCGGAAAGGACACGAAAACCCCCGTTCGGTCAATGTTTCCGGCGCCCGGCACCCGGTCCCGGAACCATGGCGCCGCCCGGCGGATTGTGGAAGCGACGGCAACCAAAAAGGAGGACACCGATGGTCAATGCCGCGCAGATCAAGGAACACATGGAAGTGCTCGGCGCCGACGGCGAGCATGTCGGTACCGTCGATCACATGGAGGGTGCCGACAAGATCAAGCTGACCCGGACCGACCCCAAGGCCGGCGGCAAGCACCATTTCATCTCGCACGCCTGGGTGGAGAAGGTCGACCGCCGCGTGCATCTCAACAAGTCGTCCAAGGACGCCGTCGCGCAGTGGCAGGAAGCCGCCTGAGCGG
>JBFWWQ010000159.1:0-7743 GCA_050246095.1 Pseudorhodoplanes sp. | reverse complement strand
CCGGGCGGCGAGAACACGCCGATCATGCCGCTGCGCGCATTCGGCGCGCCGCATACGACCTGGATCGGCTGGCCGTCGCCGGTATCGACCATGCAGACGCGCAGCCGGTCGGCGTTCGGATGCTGCCGGGCGTCGAGCACGCGCGCGATCACGAACGGCGCCAGCAGCTTCGCCTTGTCCTCGACCGATTCCACTTCGAGCCCGATCAGCGTGAGTTTGTCCGCGATGTCGGGCAGGCTCGCGTCGGTGTCGAGATGTTCCTTCAGCCAGGACAAGGTGAATTTCATGACGGCGCTCGGAAGTTAGTTTGGATTCCACCACCACAGTAACGGCAGGCTGATCAGCACAATGATCGTGAAGACGATGGAGGTGCGGATGCACAGCCGGCAAAGCTCGTGCCGCAGGACGAGTTCGTGCCGCATGTCGCGTTCAAGCGCTTCCGGACTGTCGACGTGCTGGATCGTCCGAAACAGCGACAGGCATCGAAGGCAGCCGACGGCGATCATGAGATAGACCACGATCTCCCCGATGATGACCGCTTCCTCGATCCTGTGCTGTGCAAGGAAGGGCACGCAGAGACCGAGGCCCGCAATCATCATCGACACGTGCGTCAGAATGCCCGCCGCTTTCGCATCGATGGTCTGAAAGGCGGTGGTGATGGCTGTCGAGCCGCTTTCGGCGCGCTCGATCAGCTTGCCGTATTTCTGGACCTCTTCGTCGCTGCCCGGGAGCAAGCCGGACAGAAGGCCATGCCGTCTCTTCATCGTCGTACGCTCGTTCACGATCAGGCGCTCAGGCCGCCGGCCAGCGTCGGGAAATCGAGCGGACGGAAGCCGTAATGCGACAGCCAGCGCACGTCCGCCTCGAAGAACGGCCGCAGGTCCGGCATGCCGTATTTCAGCATCGCGATGCGGTCGATGCCCATGCCCCAGGCGAAGCCCTGATACTCGTCGGGATCGAGCCCGCAATTCTTCAGCACGTTCGGATGCACCATGCCGCAGCCGAGAATCTCCAGCCAGTCCTCGCCTTCGCCGAAGCGGATCTCGCCCTTGTCGCGGCGGCACTGGATGTCGACCTCGAGCGAGGGCTCGGTGAACGGGAAGAAGGAGGGCCGGAAGCGCATCTTCACCTGATCGACCTCGAAGAATGCCTTGCAGAATTCCTCGAGGATCCATTTCAGGTGGCCGAGATGCGATCCCCTGTCGATGACCAGGCCCTCGACCTGGTGGAACATCGGCGTGTGCGTCTGGTCGGAATCGCTGCGATAGGTGCGGCCCGGAATGATGACGCGGATCGGCGGCTTCTGCTTCAGCATGGTGCGCACCTGTACCGGGGAGGTGTGCGTGCGCAGCAGCATGCGCGAGCCGTCGGCCTTCGGATTGAAATAGAAGGTGTCATGCATTTCCCGCGCCGGATGGCCTTCGGGAAAGTTCAGCTTGGTGAAATTGTAGCCGTCGGTTTCGATGTCGGGTCCGTCCGCGACCGAGAATCCCATGTCGGCGAAGATCACCGTGAGCTCGTCGATCACCTGGCTGACCGGATGGATACGGCCGGTTTCCGCCGGGCTTTCGCGCAGCGGCAGGGTGACGTCGATCGTCTCGCTGTTCAGGCGTGCGTCGAGCGCGGCGTTCTGCAGCGCCGTGCGCTTGCCGGAGATCGCGGCGGTGACGGCGTCCTTGACCGCGTTGATCGCCGCGCCGCGCGTCTTGCGCTCCTCCGGCGACATTTTCCCGAGCGTGCCGAGCAGCTCGGAGATCGAACCCTTCTTGCCCAGCGCGGCGACGCGCACGGCTTCCAGCGCCGCCTCGTCGGAGGCGGCGGAAATGTCAGCCAGGATCGATTGTTGCAGCGTCTCGATGTCGGACATGGCGATCTAGCCTCTGTGGCATGGCCGGGCTCGTCCCGGCCATCCACGTCTTGCTTGCCGCGGGGAAGGCGTGGATGCCCGGGTCAAACCCGGACATGACGGCGGGGTGACCCCTTAAGCCTGCGCCGGCAGCGCCGACTTCGCCTTCTCCACGATCGCCTGGAACGCCGCCGGCTCGTGGATCGCGAGATCCGACAGCACCTTGCGGTCCACCGTGACGCCCGCCTTGGCGAGACCGTCGATGAACTTCGAATAGTTCAGGCCGAACGGACGCACGGCCGCGTTCAGGCGCTGAATCCAGAGCGCGCGGAAGGTGCGCTTCTTACGCTTGCGGTCGCGATAGGCGTACTGGTTCGCCTTCTCGACCGCCTGCTTGGCGATGCGGATGGTGTTCTTGCGGCGGCCGTAGAATCCCTTGGCGGCCTTGAAGACTTTCTTGTGCTTGGCGTGCGCGGTGACGCCACGTTTGACGCGGGCCATGAATGATCTCCTTCGCGATGTCGGTTAGAACGCGGGTCAGCCGTTCGGCAGGAAGTATTTCTTGATGTTGTCGCCGTCCGATTTGAACAGGACATTCGTGCCGCGAAGCTGGCGGATCTGCTTCTTGGTCCGCTTGATCATTCCGTGACGCTTGCCGGCCTGGGCGTATTTCACCTTGCCCTTGGCCGTGATCTTGAAGCGCTTTTTGGCGCCCGACTTGGTCTTGATCTTGGGCATTTGGCTCTCCTGATCCGGCCAACGGGCAAAAGCCCGTCGTCTGCCGGGAATGGCTCGAAACCGAGCGTTGCTGATTGAGCTTTTCCCGCTGCCACGGCAGCCCTTACGGCCGGGCGGCGAGAGCGGCGGTTTATGGCAGAGGCGGCCACAATTGACAACCATTTCCGCCGTTGCGGCGTGTGGCGGAACCGGCTTCTTTCCGGGCCGTTTTAGCCTATGGGACCGCCATACGGACCGGTTTCCGCCCGTTTCGAGGAATGCATGCATCCCATCGCCAGGCTCTCGCCCCTGTTCGTCCTAGCCGCCCTGCCGCTGGCCCTGTCCGGCCCGGCCCCCGCCGCCGCCCGCTATGACGGGTCCTGGAGCGTCCTGGTGGTGACCGAGGCCGGTACCTGCGACCGCGCCTACCGCTACCCGGTCCGGGTCGAGAACGGCGCCGTGCGCTATGTGGGCGAGGCGGGGATCGACCTTTCCGGCCAGGTCGCCCCCAACGGCGCGGTCAAGGTCACGATCCGCCGCGGCGAGCAGAGCGCCACCGGCAGCGGCAGGCTGTCGGCGGACGGCGGCAGCGGGACCTGGTCGGGAAGCTCACCCACCAGCCAGTGCAGCGGAAGCTGGCAGGCGGAGCGCCGCGCCGGCAGCTGACCGGCGCGGACAAAGCAAAACGCCCGCAGCGGGTGCGGGCGTTCGAGCCTGTCCGCGCGACGCAGTACCGCTCAGCGCGGCGCCAGGATCATGATCATCTGGCGGCCTTCGAACCGGGCATCGGATTCGACCTTCGCCAGTTTTGCGGTGTCGGCCTTCACGCGGTCGAGCAATTGCGTGCCGAGTTCCTGGTGCGCCATTTCGCGGCCGCGGAAACGCAGCGTCACCTTGACCTTGTCACCGTCCTCGAAGAAGCGCTGCATCGAGCGCATCTTCACGTCGTAATCGTGATCGTCGATCATCGGGCGGAGCTTGATCTCCTTCACCTCGACGACCTTCTGCTTCTTGCGCGCCTCGGCGGCTTTCTTCTGCGCCTGGTATTTGTATTTGCCGTAATCGAGGATTTTGACGACCGGCGGCGTGTTGTTCGGCGAAATCTCGACCAGGTCGAGACCGGCTTCCTGCGCCATGGTCATGGCCGCGTTGAAGTCGATGACGCCGTGGTTGTGGCCGGTTTGATCGATCAGCTGGACCTCGCGCGAGCGGATCTCATCGTTGACGCGCGGGCCGTCTTTCTGGACGGGCGGCGCGGTTCTCATCGGACGACGAATGGAAATAACTCCTCTGTTGTTGCGACGAACCGGCAAAAACCACGGCACCGCGGGGCTGGCAATGCCCGCCGTGCCGTGGTTGCCGGAATTTCTCAAGAATTGGGACAAACCGGGAATAAGTCAACGGCACAGCCGGCGCGGAAAACCCGCAGAATAGCGCAGGATACCGCGTCAGGGCGCGGAACGCGGCCGCAGCAGCCCAGCATAGACCTTGAGCGCGAGGTCGGCCACGGAGGCGGCGCTGAAATGCCCGCAGACCCATTCCCTGCCGCGCTGGCCGATCCCCTGGCGTGCCGATTCCGGCAACGAAAACAGGCGGATCAGCGCGGCCGCCAGCGCCGCATCGTCGCCCGCCGAAAAGCGCAGGCCGGTAATCCGGTCGTCGGGAACGGCGGGCGGCGCCAGCACGACGTCGGGACCGGCGCCCAGGTCGGACACGATCACCGGGCGCGCCATCGCCTGCGCCTCCAGAATCGAGCGCTGCAGGCCTTCGGCCTGGGTCGCGGCCGAAATCACGACACTGGACGCGGCATAGGCGGCGGGCAGGTCGTCGACCGGCCCGGTCATGCGCACCATATCCGCGGTACCGGTATTCAGGACCAGATCCCAGACTTCGCCCATATAGCGGCTGCGGCCGTGATCCTCGCCGACGAACACGCACACGAAATCCTTCATGCCGAGTTCTTTCAGCCGGCTCGCGGCCTGCACCACGAGGTGATGGCCCTTGCGGCGGAGCATGCGGCCGACCACCAGGACGACGCGCGAGGAGGGCGAAATTCCCAGCGCGGCGCGGATGGCGTCGATGCGTTCCGCGGTCATCGCGTCGGGATCGAAGCGCGCGAAGTCGATGCTCGCGGGAACGATGTCGATCTTGCTGGAAGGCAGGCCGTAGCGGTCGCAGATCAGTTCGGCGATCTGATCGTTGACGGCGATGATGCGGTCGCCGCGGATCATGACGCTGTTGTACAGCCGCTTGAACGGGTTCTGCTCGCGGAAGCCCTTGTACCACGACGTCACGAAGGGCACACCGGTCAGCCGCGCCGCGAGATAGGCGCTCCAGGCCGGCGCGCGGCCATGCGCGTGGATGATGTCGCAGCCCTGTTCGCGCACGAGGCGTGCGATGGAGGCGGCGTTGCGGCCCATCACGACCGGGTTCTTGCTGGCCAGGCTGGCCCGCACGAATGTACCGCCGCTCGATGTGACTTCGGATTCCAGCCGTCCGCCCTGCGACATCACCACCGCCTTGTGACCGGCATGGCTGAGAATGTGCGCGAGATCGACTGCGCCCTGGTCCGCGGCGCCGGCTTCGAGGGTCGGAACGACGATCAGAACCTTGTAAGGATTGATCTGCGTGACATTGCTTCCGGACTTGCCCTGGAATGACGGCGTAGCGAGGGTCTCGTCAGAGGCCGTTTTTCGGGCTGCGGATGCAGGGGGCACAGCACTTCCTTTGCATGCGGACCGCGAGGTCCGGCGCGGCGGGGGCGGGCGTCGGCCGAGGCCAACGGTGATAATTCGTTCCGCCGCCCCGTTCAATCACCTGACAGATCACTTGTCGATTACTTGGCATCGCCCGACAGCAGGCGGCCGTAAACGCCAAGCACTGAGGCAACAGTGCTTTGTGGCGAAAACATGAATTCGGCGAATTGCCGCGCCCGCGCGACCAGTGCGCGGTAGCCGCCGATGTCGAGCGAAAGCGCCTGATGCAAGGCGGTTGCGAGGTCGGCGGCGTCGCCGGGCCGCACCAGCCAGCCGGTGCGGAGATTTTCCGGAATGCGGGGCGGCGCGAGCAGGTTCTCCGGAAGGATTCCGACGGCGGAGGCGATGACCGGCCGCGCCATGGCCTGCGATTCCGGGATCGGTCGCCCGAACAGCAGCGGTTCGCGTGTCGGCATGACGACGAGGTCGGAGGCGGCGATCGCGGCCGGCCAGTCGCGGCACGGGCCGGCGAAGCGGATGCGGCGGTCGAGCCTGGCTTCGCCGATATCGCGTGCAAGCCGGCGTGCGAACCGCGCGTTCTGGCTGGCATCGCCCATCAGCATGAAGGTCACGTCCGCGATCAGCCGCGGCGGCAGCTTGCGCACCGCCTGCACCAGCACGTCCTGGCCGCCGGCCGGCGCGACCGGCCCCGGTACCAGGATCACGCGGTCGCCCTGCGGGACCTGCCAGGCGCGCCGCAGGGCGAGCACGCGCTCCGGCCGCATGGTCGCGGGATCGAACAGATGCGCGTCGATGGCGTGCGGGATCACGGTGACGCGGTCGGCGGCGAGACCCGTGCGCCGCATCATGGTCGCGGCGGCGAGCGAGGAATGCGCGATCACGTGATCGCCGCGCGCCAGAGCCGCCTGCAGATGACCACCCGGCGACCAGCGCGAGGGTACGGATTCCAGCAGCGTCGTGACCACCCAGACCGGAAGCGCGTCGGTCGCCGCCAGCGCCGACCAGGCGGTCGCGGCGGAATAGGCATGCACGATGTCGACGCGCTCGCTGGTGAGGATCAGCTCCAGCCGCCGCACATTGCGCCGGTAGGCAAAGACGTTGAGGCCGGACGGTCGCAGCGCGATCCATTCGACGCCGCCGAACGGCGGCGGCGCCGTCTCCGCGGGCCCCGCGACCATGCAGCGCGCGCCGGTGCGCTGCAGGGCGGCGGCGGTATCGACAATCCGGCGCAGCCTGATCTCGTTGCCGAAGTCGGAAATGAGTTGCAGCACGGTGGCGCCCGCCAGGCGCCGGTGCGTTGCGATCGATGTCCGGGCTTCTGTGCTCATGGGGCCGTACTCATGGGGCCTGTGCGGCAGCGTGACGGTCGGGCGGCGACCGGTCTATGCAATTGGGCTCTTGCCTTGCCGGTGAGCTTGCGGCGAAACACGGGGCTCGGGCCGCTGTCGCGGTCGCACATGCGAATCAGATCATGACCGAAGCTACTCTGAAACACATCGACGTGGGAGACGGGGCGCAGCGCCGCCGGATCGCGGTGCGCAGCCGGCCCGGCACCGCGCCCGGCCTGCTCTGGCTCGGCGGGTTCATGTCGGACATGGCCGGCACCAAGGCGGCCGCGCTGGATGCCTGGGCCGCCGGGCAGGGACGTGCCTGCACCCGCTTCGACTATTCCGGCCACGGCGAATCCGGCGGCGAATTCCGGGAGGGAACGATCGGACGCTGGCTGGCGGAAAGCGTCGAAGTGTTTCGCAGTGTCTGCCGTGGACCGCAGGTCGTGATCGGCTCGTCGATGGGCGGCTGGCTGGCGCTGCTGCTGGCGCGCGAATTGCGACGGTGCCGGGAAGCCGGGGAAACGCTGCAGGCGCAGATCGCCGGCATGGTCCTGATCGCGCCGGCGGTGGATTTCACCGAGGTCCTGATGTGGGCGCGTTTCCCGCCGGACATCCGCAGGCAGATCGAGGATAAGGGATTCTGGGAGCGCCCGTCGGAATATTCGCCGCAGCCCTACTTGATCACGCGCGAACTGATCGCGGAGGGGCGCAACCACCTGCTGCTCGGCGGGCTGATCGAGACCGGCTGTCCCGTGCGCGTGCTGCAGGGCGTGCAGGACCCGGACGTGCCCTGGCAGCACGCGGTCGAACTGGTGTCGCGCGTCGCGCAGGACGACGTGGTGCTGACCCTGGTCAAGGACGGCGATCATCGCCTGTCCCGCCCGGAGGATATCGAACGCCTGCTGGCGGCCGTCGCCGAGTTCGCCTGAGGGAGCGCATTGCGGAGCCCGCGCCTCTCGGCTAGGCCAAGGCCGTACAGGCGAGGATCCGTCCCATGAGCTACGAAAACATCCTGGTGGAAACCAAGGGCAAGGTCGGCATCATCCGGCTCAACCGCCCGTCCGCGCTCAACGCGCTGAATGCCAAGCTGATCGCGGAACTGAGCGCGGCGATCGACGGCTTCGAAAAGGAT
>JBFWWQ010000158.1:0-7767 GCA_050246095.1 Pseudorhodoplanes sp. | reverse complement strand
GGCGGCTAGCGCAGGAAGTGCGCGAGGACGGGCCCGACATCGCGGCCTTGCGCGCGGCCTTTCCGAAGCCGGCCAAGCCCGCATGAACCCCGGCACCGACCCGGCCGCGCTCTCCTATGCGCAGCGCTTCGAGGACCAGTATCTGCTGGCCTGTTTCGCGGACCGGCCGGACGGCTTCTATCTCGACATCGGCGCCGGCCATCCGGTGTTCGACAATGTCTCCTTCGCCTTCTATCTGCGCGGCTGGCAGGGCATCGCGGTGGAGCCGAATCCGGCACTGGCCGCCCTGGCGCGCGCGGTGCGGCCGCGCGACGAGGTGGTCGAAGCGCTGGTCGCCGACGCGCCAGGCGAGGCGGATTTCTTCCTGGTCGAGGATTTTCACGGGCTCTCGACCATGCATGCCGCGCATGCGCGGCAGGCTGAGGATCAATTCCAGAAGCCGTCGCGCGCGATGCGGCGGCGGGTGACGACGCTGCGCGCGCTCTGCGAGACGATCGCCGCGGAAATCGACTTCCTGAAGATCGACGTGGAGGGCGCGGAAGCCGCGGTGATCGCGGGCGGCGACTGGACCCGCCATCGCCCGAAGGCGATCGTGGTCGAGGCGCTCGCGCCCTACTCGCTGACACCGGCCTGGGATCGCTACGAGCCAGTTTTGTTCGCGCATGGCTACCGCTATGGGCGCTTCGACAGCCTGAACCGCTATTACGTGCGGGAGGACGAACCCGAAATCCTGCGCCGGCTGCAGCAGGCTCCGGATTCCTTCCCGGAGCGGATGCAGTTCCGCAATCGCAAACCCCCGCTGGACGATGCCGGCCATCCCGACGCCGGGCTGGCGCGAATCGTCGCCGGCGCCGCGCTCACCCGCCTGCCGCTGCTGCCCGAGAATATCCTGGTTTCGCTGCTGACCGCCGGCCTGCCCGACCTCGACCGGACGGCGGACGCGAACGATCTGGCGCAGGCCGCAGCCCGCCTGTTCGGGGACCGCGCCGGCGCGCTCCCGCCGGAATTGTTGGCGGGCGAGCCCAGCGTGCGGGAGCTTTATGCCCGGATCGCCCGGACCGACGCTTTCCGCACCGGCTGCGGCCGGATTTCCGCAAGCTACGCATGGTAGCGCCGGAATCGGTCGATTCCGTCGTCAGCCTTGCCCCTGACACCGCCCATTCGCTATAGCCCGGAGGGGCCGCCGCCACGGGCAATCGGGTGTCCGGGCGCTTTCCCCGCCATACGCCAGGAAGGACCGCGAACCCGCGGTCCTGCGCGATTTTAGGGACCTCGGGCCATGCGTGGCGCGCTTGGCGGTCCGCGCGTGCTGTTGCGCCGGCTTCGCGAGGTCATGGCGGAGCCGGTCAGCGCGCAGGAACGCCTCGACAAGATCGTCATGCTGATCGCCGCCAACATGGTGGCGGAGGTCTGCTCCGTCTATGTGCTGCGCATCGACGGCACGCTCGAACTCTACGCCACCGAGGGCCTCAATCGCGAAGCCGTGCACATGACCGTCATGCGCATGGACGAGGGCCTCGTCGGCCTCGTCGCCAGCCAGGCCAACCCGATCAACCTGCCCGACGCGCAGGCGCATCCGGCCTTCTCCTACCGGCCGGAAACCGGCGAAGAAATCTACCATTCGTTCCTCGGCGTGCCGATCCTGCGCGCGGGCAATACGCTCGGCGTGCTGGTCGTGCAGAACCGCGCGCACCGCACCTATTCGGAAGAGGAAGTCGAGGCGCTGCAGGTCACCTCGATGGTGCTCGCCGAGATGATCGCCTCGGGCGAGCTCGCTTCGCTCGCCCAGCCCGGCGCCGAGCCGGCGGTGCATCAGCGCAAGGACGCCAACGGCATCGTGCTGGCCGAGGGCATCGCGCTCGGCCATGTGGTGATGCACGAACCGCGCATCGTGGTGGAGAATTTCATCGCCGACGACGTGCCCAGGGAGCTGAAGCGGCTCGACGACGCCATCGCCACGCTGCGATCCGACGTCGACCTGCTGCTCGAACGCGGCGAGATGGCCGACGGCGGCGAACACCGCGAAGTGCTGGAAGCCTACCGCATGTTCGCGCATGACCGCGGCTGGCTGAACCGCATGCGCGAGGCGGTGATGAGCGGGCTGACCGCGGAAGCCGGCGTCGAGCGCGTGCAGTCGGATACGCGCGCGCGCATGCTGCGCCAGACCGACCCCTATATCCGCGAGCGGCTGCACGACCTGGAGGATCTCACCACCCGCCTGATGCGCGAGCTGATGGGCATCGAACACGCCCCGCACAAGGACCAGCTGCCCGAGAACGCCGTCGTCGTGGCGCGCGCGATGGGGCCTGCGGCGCTGCTCGATTACGACCGCAAGCGCCTGCGCGGGCTGGTGCTGGAGGAAGGCGGGCCGACCTCCCATGTCGCCATCGTCGCGCGCGCGCTCGGCATCGCCGCGGTCGGGCAGATCGAGAACGCGACCGGCCTCGCCGAAGCCGGCGATCCGATCATTGTCGACGGCACCACCGGCGAAGTGCATGTGCGGCCGGCGGTCGACGTCGAGAACGCCTATGCCGAGCGCGTGCGCCTGCGCGCCCGCCGCCAGGCGCAGTATCGCGCGCTGCGCGACAAGACGTGCGTGACCAAGGACGGCGAGAAGATCGACCTCCTGATCAATGCCGGCCTGATCGTCGACCTGCCGCAGATCGAGGAAAGCGGCGCCACCGGCATCGGCCTGTTCCGCACCGAATTGCAGTTCATGGTCGCGACCACGATGCCGCGGATCGGCGAGCAGCTCGCGCTCTACCGGGCGGTGCTCGACGCCGCCGGCAAGCGGCCGGTGACGTTCCGCACGCTCGATATCGGCGGCGACAAGGTCCTGCCCTATATGCGCAACGTGGAGGAGGAGAACCCGGCGCTCGGCTGGCGCGCGATCCGCCTCGGCCTCGATCGGCCGGGCCTGATGCGCAGCCAGGTGCGGGCGCTGCTGCGCGCCTCTTCCGGGCGGTCGCTGAAGCTGATGTTCCCGATGATCGCCGCGGTCGAGGAATACGACCAGGCCAAGGCGCTGGTGGAGAACGAGCTGACGTATCTGCGCCGGCACGGCCACACGCTGCCGGAGCGCATCGAGATCGGCGCCATGGTCGAGGTCCCCTCGCTGCACTACCCGCTCGACGAACTGCTGCCGCGGGTCGACTTCCTCTCGGTCGGCTCCAACGACCTGGTGCAGTTCTTCTACGCCGACGACCGCGGCAATACGCGCGTCTCCGACCGGTTCGACACCATTTCCGCGCCGATGCTGCGCGCGCTGCGCGACATCGCCGAGCGCGCGCGCAAGCACAAGAAGCCGGTGACCTTGTGCGGCGAACTCGCCTCCAAGCCGCTCGGCGCGCTGGTGCTGGCGGCGCTCGGCTATCGCTCGCTGTCGCTGACGCCGACCGCGATCGGCCCGGTCAAGGCGCTGCTGCTCGACCTCGACACCAAGAAGGCCGCGGCCTTCCTCAAGCCCCTGATCGACGCTCCGGCCGGATCGGTGCCGATCCGCGCCAAGATCGAGGAATTCGCGGCCGCCGAAGGCCTGCAACTCTGATCCCATGCTGCCCGAAAACAAGCTCGACGCGCTGCTCACGCGCCACCACATGATCGAAGCCGAACTCGCCGGCCAGCTGGCGCCGGACGCCTTCGTGCGCCTGTCGCGGGAATTCTCCGAACTCGAGCCGGTCGTCGCCGCGATCAAGAATTACCGCGCCGTGGTCGGGGAAATCGCCGATATCGACGCCATGATCGCCGACGCCGCCACCGACGGCGAGATGCGCGAGGTGGCGCAGGCCGAGAAGCCGCTGCTGGAAGAGCGGCGCGGCGCGCTGGAACGCGAAATCCGCATTCAGCTCATCCCCAAGGATGCGATGGACGAGCGCAACGTCATCCTCGAAATCCGCGCCGGCACCGGCGGCGACGAGGCCTCGCTGTTCGCCGGCGACCTGTTCCGCATGTACGAGCGCTATGCGGCGAAGCAGGGCTGGAAGGTCGAGGCGGTCTCGATCAGCGAAGGCACGGTGGGCGGGTTCAAGGAAATCGTCGCCGAGGTGAAGGGCCGGGGGGCCTTTGCCAAGCTCAAATTCGAGTCCGGGGTGCATCGCGTGCAGCGCGTGCCCGACACGGAAACCTCGGGCCGCATCCACACCTCGGCCGCGACGGTCGCGGTGCTGCCGGAAGCCGAGGAAGTCGACATCGCGATCCGCGACGACGACCTGAAAATCGATACCATGCGCTCCAGCGGCGCGGGCGGCCAGCACGTCAACAAAACCGAATCCGCAATCCGCATAACGCACCTGCCATCGGGTATCGTCGTCGCCGTTCAAGAAGACCGCTCGCAGCACAAGAACAAGGCCAAGGCCATGACGCTGCTGCGTGCCAAGCTGTACGACGCCGAACGCAGCAAGCAGGACGCGGCCCGCGCCGCCCAGCGCAAGGGCCAGATCGGCTCCGGCGATCGCTCCGAGCGCATCCGCACCTATAATTTTCCGCAAGGGCGCGTCACCGACCATCGCATCAACCTGACGCTGTACAAGCTGCCGCAGGTGATGGAGGGCGAGGCGCTGGGCGAGATCGTGGACGCGCTGATCACGGAAAACCAGGCGGCTCTGCTCGCCGCCGAGTCGGCCGCGTGATGCGGATGCGCAATCCGGCCGGCACCACGGTCGAGGGCGCGCGCCGCGCGCTGGCGCAGCTCTTCACGCAGCACGGCATCGACACCCCCGCGCTCGACGCCCGCCTGCTGGTCGCGCATGCGCTTCACCTCGACCATGCCGGCCTCGCCGCCGCCGCTTCCCGCACGCTGTCCGACGCCGAGCGCGCCGCCGTCGCAACTTTCGCGCAGCGCCGCCTCGCCGCCGAACCGGTCGCGCGCATCGTCGGCGAGAAGGAATTCTGGAGCCTGCCGTTCCGCCTGTCGCCGGACACGCTGGTGCCGCGGCCGGAAACCGAAACCGCGGTCGAAGCCGCGCTCGCCGTTCTGCCGGCGCCCGGCGCCGGGGCGCCCGCACCGCGCATCGCCGATCTCGGCACAGGATCCGGCGCGCTGCTGCTGGCGATCCTGCATGAACGCCGGGACGCCTTCGGCATCGGGACCGACATCAGCGCCGGCGCGCTCGCTTGCGCGAAAGCGAATGCACAACGGCTGCAGCTTGCATCGCGCGCCGCCTTCGTCGCCTGCGATCTCTCAGGCGCGCTGCGCGGACCGCTCGACCTCGTCGTCAGCAATCCGCCTTATGTCGCCAGCGCCGAGATCGCGGCCTTGCCGCCGGAGGTGCGCGACTTCGATCCGCGGCGCGCGCTCGACGGCGGGGCCGACGGACTCGCTTTCTATCGCCGGATCGCAAGCGAGGCGGCGCGCCTGCTGGCGCCGCAGGGTGCGCTCGTCGTGGAGCTCGGCGCCGGCCAGTGCGAGCCGGTCAGCGGCATCATGGCGCAGGCCGGCCTCGCGCCCCGGGAGCCCGCCCGGCGCGACCTGGCCGGCATGCCGCGGGCCCTGATTCTGCGCCGCCGGCAAGGGCTTGGCGCATAGCCGGGGTGCCAAAAAATCGCTTGGATTATGGGGCGAGACAGACTAGGTTCTGGCCACGAAATCGAGCCGAATGGCCGCACGACAGAGGCCCGGAGCATGGCTCCGAGAGGCGGCGGCACGGACCAGAGATCAAGGCGCAAGCCCGGTCGAAATGCCGAATCGGACGAATTCAAATCGGACGTGAACAGGTCATAAGCACAGCGGAACGCCGATATTGATCGGAATGCTTCACGGGCAAGGCAGGCGGAAGCCGCAAGGTCTTTCGTCGTTCGCAGCGCGTATGTGAAGCGGGGGACGCGGGATGCGTCCAGGGGATTTTAGAAGGCCCATGTAACGCGGTGGTTCGCAGCATCGCCACTGGCCGGTTTCCCGTTTGCGGGAAATCCGGGAGGAAGCGTTGTCGGCAGTCGCGGGTGGTAATGGAAACGGAATTGGTAACCGCAAAGCGGCGCGCGCCGCGAACAAGGGGTTGGCAACAGGCACATCCATGAGGAACGGTCAGAACAAGCATCACCGCATGCGGGGTCGCAACCGCGGCGGAAAGAATCACAATCCGCTGACTCGCGTCTACGAGTCGAACGGACCGGACGTGAAAATCCGCGGCACTGCCAACCACATCGCCGAGAAATACATCCAGCTGGCCCGCGACGCGCAGGCGTCGGGCGATCCTGTCGGCGCGGAAAACTACTACCAGCACGCCGAGCATTATTTCCGCCTGATCGCGGCGGCGCAGGAGCAGTTCCGGCAAAGCCAGCCGTTCCAGAACCGTCCCGAGGGCGCCGACAATCGCGACGAATCCTACGACGAGGGCGACGACATGCCGCCGCAGCAGAGCGGCGAGCCCTATTCGCCGCAGATGCAGCAGCCCTACCCGCCGCGCGAACAGCAATTCAACCAGCAGCCGCCGCGCCAGCATGGCGGCCATCAGCAGAACCAGCCGCGCGACAATTATCAGCCGCGCTACGAGAACCGCTCCGACAACCGTGCGCAACAAGGCGGGGATGCCGGCTCCGATATCGACCGCCTGCCCTCCTTCATCACCGGCGGGCAGCAGGCGCAGCCGGCGGAGCAGAACGGCCACGAGCACCAGGGCGGCGACCGCTTCCCGCTGCACCGCCGCCGCCGCCGCCGGGGTCCGTATCAGGAAGGACGCGGCGGCTCCGGCGATGCCGAAGGCCCGGCTTCGGGCGATACCCAGCCCGCGAGCGAGTGACCCGCCCACGCCGGCGCCGCTTCACGCCGAGGCCAAGGGATCCTTGCAGGGCGCTGCGACGCGCGCAGCGCCGCCCGGCGAGGGCGCCAGCACCGGCTCGAGCGAGGGCACCAGCCGCCGGCTCTCGCGCCGTGCGGGAATGGCACGATAGACCTGCTTGGTCGCCTCCACGATATGCACGCCGGCCATCGGGGCCGACAGCGACGCGCCGGCGCGCTCCCAGGCGATCGCCGAGCGCAGAAACCAGCCGCGCCTGAACGGCGGCACATACAGGGCTTCGCCCCAGCCGCTCGGCGTGAACCAGGTCTCGCGCAGGATGTGGGTGATCTGCGATTTGGAATAAGGCCGCCCGTTGCCGAACGGCGTCGTGTCGGTGCGCGCCCACAGGCCGCGCCGGTTCGGCACGATCGCGAGAATGCGGCCGTTCGGCGACAGCACGCGCCAGATTTCGCGCATCAGCGCCATCGGATCGTGCGCCATTTCCAGTGCGTGGACGAGCAGGACACGGTCGACCGCAGCATCCGTCAGCGGCAATTCATGCGCATCGACCAGCGCCGAAAGCGCCGGCCGCTCGGTGGGCCATTTGATGACGCCCTGCGCCGCCGGCATGAAGGCGAGGCAGCGTTCCGCCTCTTCGCGGAACAGCCCGAGATACGGTGTCGGGTAGCCCAGTCCCATCACGCGCTGGCCCGCGACGTTGCTCCAGCGCGCACGGATGCCGCGCCCGACAAACCGCCGCGCGACGATGCCCAGGCCCTGCGAATAGAAGGTGCGAAGATCGACCACGTCGATGGACATGCGCGGAACCTATCACGGTTTGCACCGGCCTGGCTCCTGTGCAAGAACGACGCCCCCGCCCTCGCGGTTAATGCTTTCCAGCGCCTTGCGGATCGAGAATCATGCCAGCCAAGACCCATCTGTTCCCCTGCCTGTCCGACAATTTCGGCGTATTGCTGCACGATCCGGCGACCGGTGCGACCGCCGCGAGCGATGCGCCGGAAGCGGCCGCCGTCGAGGCTGCGCTGTAGGC
>JBFWWQ010000157.1:0-7806 GCA_050246095.1 Pseudorhodoplanes sp. | reverse complement strand
GCGGATCATGCTGCCGTCTTCCAGCCGCACGCGCACCGAGCCCTGGATTTGCGCGAAGAAGGTCTCGATCTGGTCCTTCAGCCACACGATCTCGAGGCCGCGTCCGGCAAGCGCGCCATCCTCGATCTGCGCGCGGTCGAAGAAAGGACCCGCCTTCACCTTCACCGTGCGTTTGCCGAACTTGCCTTTCCCCTTCACATGCCGGAGCCTGGAGATGAAAAGGCTGGACGGACGGCGATACAGCGGCGCGTTGAAGACATCGCTTTGCGTGCGCGAACCTTCCACGATCGGCTCGTAATAGCCGGTGAAGAAGCCCTCGCTCTCGCCCAGCCGCGCGACGCGGGCGGGCCGGAAATTGTCCTCGTAGAATTTGCGCGCGCCCGCCTCGTCAAGCGGGATGGCAGCCACCGCGCGCGTGCATACCTCATGCAGCGCGCCGAGAACCGGGCGCTCGTTGCGGGTGGATTGCGGGCTTTTCAGGATCGCGCGGCAGGAGACCAGGAAGGCCGCGAATGCCTCCGCGTGGTCGTCGGTATTCCACCCCGCGATCTCATGCCAGCCGATCAGATCGATCTGGCTGTTCGGAATCTTCATCAGGTCGCGTTTGGACGCGGCGATCTTCTTCTTGGGCGCATGTTTCGCCGGCTTGGCGTGCTGCTGCGGCTTGGCGGCGGCATCGACAGTCGGCGTAAACGCACATGCGAGGAGGATCGGCAGGAGCCGCAACGCGACGCGGGTGTTTCGCGCGATTCCCCGGATCATTGTCCGGCTTCGGTCGCCACTAGTTTCCAGTTGGGATCACGCGACGTCACATCGCGGGCAAAGGTCCACACATCGGTGACGTCGGTCACCTTGTCGGGATTGCCGTCGACGACGGCACCGGACCGGTCGCGGGTCGCGGTGATGAGCTGGGACACGAAACGGACGGTGACCTGCGCCGAATTGCCGCGCAGCTCCGCCCCGATGATCTCGGCGGTATCCAGCGACACGAACTTGCTTTCGACCGTCTGGCCCTTCAGTTCGCGGTCGCGGATGGCGGAATCGAAGCCGTCGAAAACCTCGCGCGAAAGCAGGCCCTTCAGCGACTTGCGGTCGCCGGAGGCGAAGGCGCCGACGATCATCTCATAGGCTGCGCGGGCGCCGGTCACAAAATGCTGTGCGTCGAAACTCGTATCGACCGCCGCGATCGCGTCGAGGCCGCCGGCCACGGGGCTGCCCTTTTCGGCAATCCCCTTCCAGCGCTCGCCGGGCTCGGCGGTTTCCGCCGGACGGGCGGCCGGCTCGGTCTTGCGCGGGGGCAGGCTGATGACCTTGTCGCCCGCCGGCGCCGGCGCGTCGCGCCGCGAATAGGGGTCGTAGGGCGGGCGCTCGCGTCCGGTGCGCTGACCCAAAACATTGCGCAGGCGGAGGAAAATGAACACCGCCAGGGCCAGGAAGATGATGGTGTAGATGTCGAACACGTCGCGAATGCCTCGGCCGTCTCAATCTCGTGGTCAGGGACGTGGACCGACTGAATACAGCGTCCTGGACCGTCGCCTCAATTTAGGCATCCGGCCGAGCTTATCCATAGCCCCGGCGCGGATTTGGGCGCAACCTTTCGCCCCCGGCGATGTCCCCGGGCAGACCATAGACGATCCGCCCCCTACCGCCAACCGTGGTGGCCCCCGCTGAATGATACCCCTGAGAACCATCCTATTCGCACTTTTGGCCCTTCCCGTGGCGGAGGTCGTCGTCTTTCTGTGGGCGGCCAACACATTCGGCGCCTTCAAGACGTTTTTTGTCATGGTCGCGACCTCCCTGTTCGGGATCGCGATCCTGGCGCAGTCCGGCCGCACGCTGCTTTCCCGTCTCCGGCAATCGGTCTCGCAGGGGCGCCTGCCGGCCAGCCCCTCGGCGCGCGCCTTCACCGCCGTCTCCGGGCTGCTGCTGGCCGTCCCCGGCTTCGTGACCGACATTGCCGGCCTGTTGCTGTTCCTGCCGTTCGTGCGCCGCTGGCTGACCGCGTCGTTTCCCCGCGGCGTGCGCGCGTCCGACGGCGTGATCGATCTCAACCCCGCCGAATGGCGGCGCATCCCGGACGCGCAGAACCGCAAACACACGAGATCGCGGCGCAATCGCTGATTCTTGTTCCTCACCCGGGCGTGTGTTAGCCACCGGGCCGCAACAAACGGGCCGCAGTCAAAAGGACGACACGATGGCAAATACAGGCAATGGCGGCCAACCCGCTTCGCCGGGCGCGACTTCGCCGGCCTCGCCGGCCCAGGCCGGCGGCCAGCTCAACATCCTCGCCCAGTACATCAAGGACCTGTCGTTCGAGAATCCCAACGCGCCGCGTTCGCTGCAGCCCTCGCAGCAGCCCTCGATCAACATCCAGATCAATCTCGGATCGCAGAAGCTTTCCGACACCGATCACGAGGTCGAGCTGAAGATCGAGGGCAAGGCCGAGAGCGCCGGCATGATGCTGTTCGGCTTCGATCTCGTCTATGCCGGGATATTCCGGCTGCAGGGCATTCCCGATGACGCGATGCAGCCGGTGCTGATGATCGAATGTCCGCGCCTGCTGTTTCCGTTCGCACGCGAGATCGTCGCCTCCGCCGTGCGCAACGGCGGCTTCCCGCCGCTGATGATCGATCCGGTCGATTTTGTCGGCCTCTACCGGCAGAAGATGGCCGAAGGACAGGCGCAGCCGCCCGCCGCCTGATGCATGCGGCCATGCGGCGCGCCGGTCGACGCCGTCAGGAATAGTCCTGCCAGACCGTCTTCTCGCCCAAAGTCGCGACGAAGGCGGCATGCGCGGCCTGCTCGTCGGCGGTGATCCGCGGTGCCAGTGGCTGCGGCCGCGGACGCATTGCTGCCGCACCCTGCGCAGCCGTCACGCCCGACAGGGCCGTCTCGACCAGCCCCAGCATGGCCTGCCGCGCCCCGATCAGCTCGACATAGACCTCGGCCAGCAATTCCGCGTCCAGCAGCGCGCCGTGCTTGGTGCGGCGCGAATGGTCGATGCGGTAGCGCACGCAGAGGTCGTCGAGCTTGTTGCTGCCGCCCGGATGCTTGCGGCGCGCGAGCATCAAGGTATCGATCAGCCGCTCGCGGCCGAGCGCCCTGCGTTGCGCGCGTTCGAGCTCGGCATTGAGAAAGCCGAGATCGAACAGCGCATTATGCGCGATCAGCGGCGCGTCGCCGATGAAGTCGAGGAATTCGTCGACGGCCGTCAGGAAGACCGGATGGCCCTTGAGGAATCCCGCCGACAGACCGTGCACCTCGAAGGCCTCGCGCGGCATGTCGCGCTCGGGGTTGAAGTATTTGTGGAACACCCGCCCGGTCGGAAAGCGGTTCACCAGCTCGATGCAGCCGATCTCGACCAGCCGGTGCCCCTGCAGGGGATCGAGGCCGGTGGTTTCGGTGTCGAAGACGATCTCGCGCATGAATGGGTCCGTGCGAATCAGCGTGGCGGTGCGATCCTAGCAATTTCGGCCAGCAGCGAGCGCACCTGCGCGCGCGCGTGATCGATGCCCCTGCCGGTATCGATCACGAAGTCGGCGCGCCGGCGTTTTTCGGCGTCGGCGACCTGTTTGGCAAGCAGCGCCTCGAACTTTTCCTCGGTCATTCCGGGGCGCTCCAGGACGCGGTGGCGCTGTTCCGCCGGCGGCGCCGATACTACCGCCACCTTGTCGACCCGCGTCTCGCCGCCGGTCTCGTACAATAAGGGGATATCGAGCACGACAACCGGCTTGCCGGCCGCCCTCGCCTGTTCGATGAACCGGATTTCGGACTGTCGCACCAGCGGATGCACGATGGCCTCGAGCGCCTTCATCGCGGCCTCGTTGCCGACCACGCGCGCGGCGAGCTTCTGCCGGTCGACCTTGCCGGCCGCCGTCGTCCCCGGAAAGGCCCGCTCGATCAGCGGCATCGCCGCACCTTCGTAGAGCGCGTGCACGGCGGCATCGGCGTCATGCACCGGCACGCCTTCCTCCGCGAACAGCTTGGCGGTGGTGCTCTTGCCCATGCCGATGGAGCCGGTGAGACCGAGAATCAGCATGCGGTCACGCGCTCACCAGCCTGAGGTCGCGCAGCGACTGCAGCAGCGCGAATAGCGGCAGACCGAGAATGGTGAAATGGCTGCCCTCGATGCGCGCAAAAAGCTGGATGCCGGTTTTCTCGAGCTGGTACCCGCCCACGCTTTGCGTGACCGAGGCGCCGGCGGCATCGAGATAGGCTTCCAGAAACGCATCGGAAAAATTCCGCATGGTCAGCGCCGCGACATCGTGCAGTTCGGCGTGCAATGTGCCGTCCCGCACCAGCGCGGCGGCGGAATGCAGTTCGTGCGTGCGTGCGCGCAATTCCAGCAGCTGCGCGCGCGCGCCGGCCCGGTCGGCAGGCTTGGAGAGTCGCCTGTTTCCGAGCGACAGCGTCTGATCCGCCCCCAACACAATGCGTCCGGGATGCGCGGCGGCCACCGCCCGTGCCTTCTCCCGCGCCAGCAGCCGCGCCGCGACCGCCGGTTCGTCCGTCCCGGCCTGCCGTTCGACCGCACGCTCGTCGATATCGGCCGGCACAATCTCCACCGCAATCCCGGCTGCCTGCAGGATTTCACGGCGCACGGCGCTCCTGGATGCGAGGACCAGCGGGTCGGGCGACAGCCATAACGGCATCGGCGCGCTCACGCGACCGGCTGCCGGCGACGCTCGGCCAGCAGACGCAGGACCGCGGCGGCGGTTTCCTCGATCGAACGGCGGCTGACATCGATCAGCGGCCAGTTGTTGCGGGTGCAGAGCTTGCGCGAGAAAGCGAGCTCCTCCGCGACCGCATGCTTGTCGACATACAGGTCGTCGTCGCGGTGCGCGCGCAGGCCGAGCAGGCGGTTCTGGCGGATCTGCACCACCCGCTCCGGCGTCGCCAGCAACCCCACCACCAGCGGGTTGCTCAGCTTCTCGAGCTGCGGCGGCAGCGGCACGCCCGGCACCAGCGGCACGTTCGCGGTCTTCACCCCGCGATTGGCGAGATAGATCGAGGTCGGGGTCTTCGACGTTCGCGACACGCCGACCAGCACCACGTCGGCATATTCCAGATCCTCGGTATGCTGGCCGTCGTCATGCAGCATGGTGTAGTTCAGCGCATCGATGCGCTTGAAATACTCCGCATTCAGCATGTGCTGCGCGCCGACCCGCGGCTTGCTTTCGGCATCGCCGAGATACGACTGGAACAGTTGCAGCACCGGCCCGAGGATGGACAGGAACGGCAGGCCCAAGGCCTTGCACCGCTCCACCAGCAATTCGCGCAATTCCTGGTCCAGCAGGGTATAGAGCACGATGCCCGGCGACTGCTCGATCTCGGCCAGTGCGAGATCGAGCTGCCGCGGCGTGCGCACCAACGGATAGATGTGCTCGATCGGCGACACATGCGTGTATTGCGCCGCCGCCGCCCGCGCTACCGTCGTGAGCGTCTCGCCTGTCGAATCCGAAATCAGATGCAGGTGAAAATAGCTCGTCGTCCTGTGCGGCATGCGTGGATATCGCGGGCCATCGGTGTGGATGCACCGGCAGAAGGCCACGCCTTTGGTTCCGGCGCAAGCGCCCCGGGCCAAACCGGCCATCGCCCATTCACACACCGCCGTTCCATAATTTTTCCGTCACATCGGTTTCCGGATGCACGGACATGTTGAAAGGAGACCGCTTCGCTGTGTATGGCTGGGTCGGCGCATGCCACAAGTCGCGCTGTTTGCGGGCCCGGTGCCGGATTCCGCCGAACTTCGCTGGCAACGGGGATATGTGGGAAACAGCGGAGCGGAATGTGGGCGCCGCTGCGTGAGTCCAATCAACAGCCTAAGAGTCACTACAACCAAGAATCTTTAGGGGAGTGGTGAAGAACATGCGTGCCGGAGCGTAAGTGTGAAAAAGTCGCTGCTTGATGTGTTGCACGGCCACCGCCAGATCCGGCCGCCAATATGGCTGATGCGCCAGGCGGGGCGCTATCTCCCGGAATACCGGGCGGTACGGGAGAAGGCCGGCGGCTTTCTCGATCTCTGCTTTACCCCCTCGCTTGCCGCCGAGGTCACGCTGCAGCCGATCCGGCGGTTCGGCTTTGACGGCGCCATTCTGTTCTCCGATATCCTGGTGATCCCGCACGCGCTGGGGCGCACGGTGAGTTTCGTGGCCGGCGAAGGTCCGCGCCTGCAGCCGGTCGAGCATCCGGACATGCTGGCTTCGGTCGCGCGCGTAGCCGACCGGGCGGTGCTGGCTCCGGTCTACGAGACGGTCCAGCGGGTGAAGGGGGAATTGCCGCCGCAAACGACTTTCCTCGGCTTCTGCGGCGCGCCGTGGACGGTCGCCACCTATATGATCGCGGGTCAGGGAACGCCGGACCAGGCGCCGGCGCGGCTGTTCGCCTATCGCCACCCGCAGGCCTTCGGTGCGCTGATCGACATTCTGGTGGGTGCGTCGATCGACTATCTGGTCGGCCAGTTGCGGGCCGGCGTCGACGCGGTGCAGATATTCGATACCTGGGCGGGGGTGCTGTCGCCGGGCGAATTCGAGCGCTGGTGCGTCGCACCGACGGCGCGGATCGTGAACGGCGTGCGCAAGGCCATGCCCGACGCCTGCATCATCGGTTTCCCGCGCGGGGCGCAGACCATGCTGCCGCATTATGTGGACGACGTTGCGGTCGATGCGGTGGGGCTCGACTGGATGATCAACAAGACTTTCGCGCGCGAACAGGTGCAGAAGCGGGTGGCCGTACAGGGCAATCTCGATCCGCTGGCGCTGGTCACCGGCGGGGCGGCGCTGGATGCGGCGGTCGACGAGGTCCTGGCCGCGTTTTCCGATGCGCCGTTCATCTTCAATCTCGGCCACGGCATCCTGCCGGAGACGCCGGTCGAGCATGTCGAGCGGATGCTGAAGCGGGTGCGGGGCTAGTCATCCCTCCCCCGAAGGGGGAAGGATAAGGGATCGAACGATGTACGACTGGCTGAAGGCCTTTCACGTCATTGCGGTCATCGCCTGGATGGCCGGCATGCTCTATCTGCCGCGCCTGTTCGTCTATCACTGCGAGGCGGAACCGGGCTCGCGGCAGTCCGAGACCTTCAAGGTCATGGAGCGCCGGCTCATGCGCGGGATCATCAATCCGTCCATGATGGCGGCCTGGCTGCTCGGGCTTTGGCTGGCCTGGGAGAGCGGATTCTGGCGTTCGGGCTGGATGCACGCGAAATTCGCCGCCGTCCTCGTCCTGTCCGGCCTGCATGGCTATCTCAGCCGCTGGCGGCGCGATTTCGAGCGCGACCAGAACCGGCACAGCCAAAAATTCTACAGGATTATCAACGAAGTGCCGGCGGTCATCCTGGTGCTTGTGGTGATCCTGGTGATCGTCAAGCCATTCTAGCGACCCACAGGCCGGCGCCCGGCCCTACGGCTTCCTCTTGCGAAACCATCCGTGGTTCCGTATCTTTGCATTATTCCCCCCGAACGCAGGCGGATGCATTCCAAGGCGCGTCCCCGCATATGCGGATCGCGCAGGCATCGGCGGGGGAACGATCCCTCCCCTCCGGCCTGCGTTTATCACCTGTCCTCGTCCGGCATCCGTCAAATCCATTTCGACGTTCCATCGCCGGCCCCGTTCCAAGGAAATCCGCGTATGCGGGAAGTCAAACTCCAAGACCTGAAATCCAAGACCCCCGTCGAGCTGCTCGCCTTTGCCGAGGAGCACGAGATCGAGAATGCCAGCACCCTGCGCAAGCAGGAGCTGATGTTCGCGATCCTGAAACAGCTTGCCGCCAAGGAAGTCGACATCATCGGCGAAGGCGTCGACGAGGTT
>JBFWWQ010000156.1:0-7810 GCA_050246095.1 Pseudorhodoplanes sp. | reverse complement strand
GGTCTTCAGGCCGAAACGCGCATAGCTGTCGGCGATCCGCCCGCACCACAATTCCGGGTACCGCGTCCGCAGGGCCTCCAGCGCGTCGCGGCGGATCAGCAGCACGCCGGCGCCGGCGCGCCCCACGCGCAGGCAGGCGCCGTGCATCTTCACCTCGCTGCCGCTATGCGCCACGTTGCCCGCATGCACGTAGTCGACGGCCACGAGGCGGGCCGTCTCCACCTCCGCGATCTGGTCCTTGAGCGCGTAGAGCCGGCCGAGATCGAGCGCGCGGTGCGGCGACATCGCGCCGACCACCGGCTTGTCGGCGTCGATCATCCGCTCGACCAGGGCCGGTGCAAATCCCATATCGGCATCGACGAAAAGCAGGTGCGAATAGGTCGGGTCTTCGAGCACCAAACTGGCATAGAGGTTGCGCAGGAAGGGCAGGACCGACGACGACAAAAGCTTCGGCTCGAAGCGGATGTGCGGGCGCCGTTCGCGGAAATGGTCGAGCAGCCAGAGCAGCGTCTCGACATAGGTCGTCGTCACCTGCCCGTTATAGGCGGGGGTTCCGATGAGGATTTTCATTCCCGCGCTCCCTTCCGAATCGCCGCCATGATCGCATGACATGTCCTCCGGGCGCGCCCTTTCCCGCTCCCGCCGCCGCCGCTATACCGCGCCCCGGAGACCGCGATGCCCGGAGCCGGAACCGACAAGACCAGACGCTGGATCGCCGCGCCCGCGCCGGCCGTGGTGCTGGTCGAACCGCAACTCGGCGAGAATATCGGCGCGGCCGCGCGCGCGATGGCGAATTTCGGATTGTCGAACCTGCGGCTGGTCAGACCGCAGCAAGGCTGGCCGAACGAGAAGGCGCGCGTCATGGCCTCCGGCGCCGACCGCCTGCTCGACGAGGCCGCGCTCTACGACTCGCTGCGCGCGGCGGTCGCCGACTGCACCTATGTCGTCGCCGCCACCGCGCGCGGGCACGACCAGGCGAAACCGGTGGTCGGCGCGGACGAGGCTGCGCAGCGGATGGCGCCGCGCATCGCCGCGGGCGAGACGGTCGCCTACGTCTTCGGGCGCGAGCGCAACGGGCTGGAGAACGACGAAGTCGGGCTTGCCGATGCGATCCTGACCCTGCCGGTGAACGCCGCCTTCGCCTCGCTCAATCTTGCCCAGGCCGTGGTGATCGTCGCCTACGAATGGTTCAAGCGGTCGGAGGGCGGGGCGCTGCCGTTCTCCATGCCCGACAAGTCGCCGCCCGCGCCGCGGGAGCAATTGCTCGCCTTCTTCGACGAACTGGAGCGCGAGCTGGAGCGGATCGAGTATTTCCGCCCCGAAGAGAAGCGCGGCACTATGCTCGTCAACATGCGCAACATCTTCCATCGCATGCAGCCGACGCAGCAGGACATCCGCACGCTGCACGGCGTCGTTACCGCGCTTGTGCAGGGGCGCAAGGGCCCGGCGCGCGGCGGCGTGCTCGACGGCGCCGAGGCCGAGATGCTGCGCACGCTGCTCGCCGAACACGGACAGGGACGGGTGCCGAACGAGCGCGGGCCGGTGCGCGGGCTGGCGCGGCTCCTGCGCCGCAATCCGACGGAGGCCGAGCGCACGCTCTGGTCGCTGATGACTGCCGACCGCCGCTTCATCGGCAAGGGATTCAAGCGGCAGACGCCAGTCGGCCCGCATATCACGGATTTCGTGTCGTTCCCGCTGCGCATGGCGATCGATCTCAGGCCCGCGGAGGAGAGCGGCGAAGCGGCCGCGACGCGCGCGGCGCGGCGTTCCTATCTGCAGGAACGCGGCTATCGCGTGATCGCGGTGCAGGCGGATGCGGTGGAGCGGGATGCGGAGCGCGTGCTGGATGAGATCGCCGCGGCGATCGTCGATCAGGCTCCGTCACCCTGAGGTGCGAGCGGCCGGAGGCTGCGAGCCTCGAAGGGCGACGACCCGGATGGCTCGGCAGAAGGCGGCCGCATCCTTCGAGGCTCACTCGCTGCGCTCGTTCGTACCTCAGGATGACGGAACGAGTTCACGTGCCCTTCAGCTTCTTCATCTGTTCGGCGACGCCCGCGCGCAGCATGCCGAGATCGCTGCCGACGGCGAGGAAGCGGAAGCCGCGTCCGGCGGTCGCCCGCGCGCGCTCGGCATTGGCGCAATAGAGCCCCGGGATCTTGCCGGCCTTGGCGGCGGCGGCGACAATGGAATCGAGCGCCTTCTCCACCTCCGGCGATTGCGGGTCCTGCGACTTTCCGTTCGACAGCGCGATGGCGAGGTCGTAGGGCCCGACAAACAGCGCGTCGATCCCCGCGACCGCGGCGATCGCGCCGACATTCTCCAGCGCCTGCCGCGTTTCGATCATCGCCAAGGTCAGGGTCTGGGCATTGGCCGCGCGAAAGTAGGTCGGCTGGTCGAGGCCGGTCAGCATCACCGCGCGCGTCGGGCCCCAGCTGCGCTCGCCCGTCGGCGGATATTTGGTGGCCGAGACGAAATGCCGGGCGTCCTCGACGGTGTTGATCATCGGCGCGATCACGCCCTCGGCGCCGAGATCGAGCAGGCGCGCCGCGGTGGCGAATTCCCCGAGCGGGACGCGCACGACCGGCGCGGCGCCGGCATGTCGGATGGCGGCGATCGCCTGGGCGCTGGTGGCGAGATCGTAGGCGCCGTGCTGCTGGTCGAGCGTGACGGCGGAGAAGCCTTCGCGCGCCAGCGTCTCCGCCAGCAGCGGCAGGCCGAGGCCGCACCAGCCGGTAAACACGGTTTCGCCGGCGCGCAGGCGGGAGGCGAGCGTGAAGCTCTGCGGGGCGGTCATGCGATCAAATCCTGGAAATGACGATCTGGTAGCCGCGTTCGACGATCTTATACGCACCGTCATAGGCGGCCAGGAAGGCATCGATCCCGAGCTTCGGGTTCTGCGCCGCGTCCTCGAAGCCGTACCACTCGTAGTCGTCGAAAACCATCAGCCCGCCGCGCGCCAGCAGCGGCCAGGCGAGCGCGCCGTCGGCAAACACATCCGCCGCGATATGGCTGCCGTCGACATAGATGATTTCGAAGCTGCGCGCCTCGACGCCGAGGCGCGGCAGCACGACGGAAGAGGCCCCCTTGATCTTCTCGATGCGGTCCGCGAAGCGCGCGACATTGCCGTCGAAGCGGCGTTCGGATTCCGGCACCAAGGCGGCAAAATGCGGATCGGCCGCGTGCTCGAAATTGCCGGTCCAGGGGTCCACGCAGGTGAGGCGGGCCCGCGGCAGATAATTCATGAAGAACAGCGCCGAGCGGCCTTCCCACGAACCGATTTCGAGAACGCGGACCGGCCTTTCGCGATGCTCCGCGAAGAGCTGCGCCCAGCGCGGGAAATGCCAGGACGTCCAGTCCGAGGTGAACGACTTGCCCTCGTACCAGCGCGCGGCCTCGGCCTCGGAGAACGCTGCCGCGGCCACGTTTTTCGCGCCCGCTTACTGCGATTGAATCTGCTTGATCGCTTCCGCCAGCAGTTCGCTCATCTTGGCGCGTACCGCCTGCTCGCTGACACCCTTGCCCGCGAGGTCGCGCGCGACCTTGCGCACCACGTCGTCGTCGCCGCTTTCCTCGAAATCGGCCAGCACCACTTCCTTGGCATAGGCATCCGCGTCGGCGCCGCTTTTGCCGAGCTCGGAGGCCGCCCACAGGCCGAGCAGCTTGTTGCGCCGGGCGTAAGCCTTGAATTTAAGCTCCTCGTCGTGCGCGAATTTCTTCTCGAATCCTTCCTCGCGCTTGTCGAACGTCGTCATTTCCGGGCCTCGTGATGGGATGAAACAATGCGTGATGGCGCTCTCGCGTGCCGCCTTGCATATCGGGGCAGGGGCGTCAAGGCAACAAGAGGGCGAATCGGCGCAGCCACGGCGCGGTGGACGCGCCCGCCCGGAACGATTGTGCCGCCTTGCGCGATCGGGTAGTTTGCCGGAACCGGATCGGGCACCTATGTGAGCGCGTGAGTCGCACCGAGCCGTTCCCGCCGCGGAAGAACACCAACAGGAACCCCGGCAATCATGGACTTTCTCAAACCACGGTACATTCCGATGAGCCGCCGCCGCCGCATCTATGAAGGGAAGGCGAAGGTCCTCTATGAGGGACCGGAGCCCGGCACGCTGATTCAGCATTTCAAGGACGACGCCACCGCCTTCAACGCCAAGAAGCACCAGGTGATCGAAGGCAAGGGCGTGCTGAACAACCGCATCTCGGAATATGTGTTCCAGAACCTCAACGATATCGGGGTGCCGACGCATTTCATCCGCCGGCTCAACATGCGCGAGCAGTTGATCCGCGAGGTGGAGATCATTCCGCTGGAAATCGTGGTGCGCAATGTCGCGGCCGGCTCGCTCGCGCAGCGTCTCGGGATCGAGGAGGGCACGCAGCTCCCGCGCTCGATCATCGAATTCTACTACAAGAACGACCAGCTCGGCGATCCGATGGTATCGGAAGAGCACATCACCGCGTTCGGCTGGGCCACGCCGCAGGAAATCGACGACATGATGGCGCTCGCCATCCGCGTCAACGACTTCCTGTCGGGCCTGTTCCTCGGCGTCGGCATCCGTCTGGTCGATTTCAAGATGGAATGCGGAAGGCTGTGGGAGAACGATGTCATGCGCATCGTGGTGGCCGACGAGATTTCGCCGGATTCCTGCCGGCTGTGGGACATCAAGTCGAACGAGAAGCTCGACAAGGACCGCTTCCGCCGCGACCTCGGCGGGCTGCTCGAGGCCTATACGGAAGTCGCCAAGCGGCTCGGCATCATGAGCGACAACGAGCCGCCGCGCGGCGCCGGCCCGGTGCTGGTGAAAGGCTGAGTTGTCCAAGGGAGTCGGTTGCACTTTCTTGATGGCGGCCGATTCAAGCCTCATGGTTCGAGACACGCGGCTTTGCTGCGCTCCTCACCATGAGGCTTTCTCTTTGCGCCTCGCAGGATGAGGCGATGACAGGAGGCTTTCGTGAAAGCCCGCGTCTACGTGACCCTGAAATCCGGCATCCTCGACCCGCAGGGAAAGGCGATCGAGGGCGCGCTGAAATCGCTCGGCGTCGAGGGCGTCGCCAGCGTGCGCCAGGGCAAGGTGTTCGACATCGAGGTCGCGGCCTCCGACAAGGCGAAGGCGGAGGCCGCGCTGAAGGCGGCGGCGGACAAATTGCTGGCGAATACCGTGATCGAGAACTATTCTATCGAGATCAAGGGATAGACGAAGTTTTGCGCTATGGCCGACGTGACCAACGAACTGCTGTTTGAGGTCCTCAAGGCGGTTCAGACACGTCTTGAGCAAGTCGACGGCAAAGCCGACGAGAGCAAGCAGGATATGCAAGCCTTGCGCACCCAGATTATTGGAATTCATCACGATTTGCTAAGTATCCATCAGGAACTCGGCGGCATTCACGCCACACTTGTGCGCCACGAACAGCGACTCGACCGGATTGAGCGTCGCCTGGAACTGAGCGACGCGCCGTCGCTATGAAATCCGCCGTCCTCGTCTTCCCCGGGATCAACCGCGAGCGCGACATGGCGCGCACGCTGAAACTCGTCTCCGGCAACGAGACGGCGATGGTCTGGCACGCCGAAACCGAACTGCCCAGGGGCACCGATCTCGTCGTGGTGCCGGGCGGCTTCTCCTACGGCGATTACCTGCGCTGCGGCGCGATCGCGGCGCGCTCCCCGATCATGGAGGCGGTGCGCGCGCATGCGGCCAAGGGCGGGCTCGTGCTCGGCGTCTGCAACGGCTTCCAGATCCTGTGCGAGTCGGGGCTGCTTCCCGGCGTGCTGATGCGCAATGCCGGTCTGAAATTCATCTGCCGCGATGTGTTCCTGCGCGTCGAGCGCTCCGACATCCCGTTCACGCGCGGCTACAATGCGGGCCAGGTGATCCGCGTGCCGGTCGCGCATGGCGAGGGCAATTATGTCGCCGACGCGGCCACGGTGAAGGCGCTGGAGGCCGAGGGGCGCGTGCTGTTCCGCTATACCTCGCCCGAGGGCAAGCTCGATCCGGCCTGGAACCTGAACGGGGCGATCAACGCCATTGCCGGCATCGCGAACGAGCGCGGCAACGTGCTCGGCATGATGCCGCATCCCGAGAACCACGTCGAAAGCATCGTCGGCTCGACCGACGGGCGCGGGCTGTTCGCCGGCCTCGTGCAGCATTTCGAAAAAGCGGCGGCCTGATGCGGCGGCGCTGTTGCGCACGGCCGGATGCCGGCGCCCGTCTCCCTCCAGCACGAAAAGACGTGGATGGCTGGCGCCAGCCCGGCCGCGGCGCATGAAACTCCTTGCGGCGGGATGCTAGAAGCAGGCGTGCGCAACGAACCCAAGATCACCCCCGAACTCGTCGCCGAGCACGGGCTCAAGCCCGACGAGTATCAACGCATCCTCGACCTGATCGGCCGCGAACCGAGTTTCACCGAACTCGGCATTTTCTCGGCGATGTGGAACGAGCATTGCTCCTACAAGTCCTCGCGCGTGCATCTGCGCGGATTGCCGACGCAGGCGCCGTGGGTGATCCAGGGGCCGGGCGAGAATGCCGGCGTCATCGACATCGGCGACGGGCTGGCTGTGGTGTTCAAGATGGAGAGCCACAATCACCCGAGCTATATCGAGCCCTATCAGGGGGCGGCGACCGGCGTCGGCGGCATCCTGCGCGACGTCTTCACGATGGGCGCGCGGCCGATCGCCTGCCTCAACTTCCTGCGCTTCGGCGATCCGAAACACCCCAGGACCCGGGCGCTGGTCTCCGGCGTGGTGGCGGGCATCGGCGGCTACGGCAATTCTTTCGGTGTCCCGACCGTCGGCGGCTCGGTCGGCTTCCACACCCGCTACGACGGCAACAACCTGGTCAACGCGATGGCGGTCGGGCTCGCGCGCGCGGACGGCATCTTCTATGCGGCGGCCTCGGGCGTCGGCATGCCGATCGTCTATCTCGGATCGAAGACCGGGCGCGACGGCATCCACGGCGCCTCGATGGCGTCGGCCGAATTCGGCGAGGATTCGGAGGAGAAGCGTCCGACCGTGCAGGTGGGCGATCCGTTCTCCGAGAAGCTCCTGCTCGAAGCCTGCCTCGAGATCATGCAGAGGGGCTGCGTGATCGCGATCCAGGATATGGGCGCGGCCGGTCTCACCTGCTCGGCGGTGGAGATGGGCGCCAAGGGCGATCTCGGCGTCACGCTCGACCTCAATGCGGTGCCGACGCGCGAGGCCGGCATGAGCGCCTATGAGATGATGCTCTCGGAAAGCCAGGAGCGCATGCTCATGGTGCTCAAGCCGGAGAAGGAAAAGGAGGCGGAGGCGATCTTCCGCAAATGGGGGCTCGATTTCGCCATTGTCGGGGAGACGACGCCGAGCAAGCGCTTCGTCGTGCGGCACGGCGGCGACACTATGGCCGACCTGCCGATCAAGGAACTGGGCGACGAGGCGCCGGTCTATAACCGCCCCTTCGTGGAATCGCCGAAGCTGCCGGCGATCGCCGCCGAAAGCGTGAAGGCGCCGATGGGCATCGCCGACGCGCTGGAGACGCTGATCGGCACGCCCGATTTGTGCTCCAAACGCTGGGTATGGGAGCAATACGACCACATCATTCTCGGCAACACGGTGCAGCGCCCGGGCGGCGATGCCGGCGTGGTGCGCGTGGAGGACGGGCCAAAGGGCCTCGCCATGACGACCGACGTCACGCCGCGCTATTGCGAGGCCGATCCGTTCGAGGGCGGCAAGCAGGCGGTGGCGGAAGCCTGGCGCAACCTGACGGCGGTCGGCGCGACGCCGCTCGCGATCACCGACAATCTCAATTTCGGCAATCCCGAGCGGCCGGAAATCATGGGG
>JBFWWQ010000155.1:0-7899 GCA_050246095.1 Pseudorhodoplanes sp. | reverse complement strand
AGCCCGGTTACGAGAATTTCCAGGCCTGCGACACCGCCCTCGACGACGTATGCCTGATCGCCTTCACCTCCGGCACCACCGGCGAGCCGAAGGGCACCATGCATTTCCAACGCGACATGCTGGCGAGCGCGGATTCGTTCAGCCATTACCTCCTGCAGCCGGACAAGAACGACCGCTTCATCGGCTCGGCCCCGCTCGCCTTCACGTTCGGGCTCGGCGGGCATGTGCTGTTTCCGTTTCGCGTCGGCGCCGCCACCATCCAGCTGGAAAGGACGACGCCGGAGGACTTGCTGTCGGCCATCGCCAAGTATCGCGCGACGATCTGCTTCACGGCGCCGACCGCCTATCGCGCTATGGCGGCGGAAGCGTCCAAGCACGACATTTCCTCGCTGCGCAAATGCGTGTCGGCCGGCGAGACGCTGCCGCGCCAGGTCTTCGAGATGTGGGAAAAGGCGACCGGCATCCGCCTGATGGACGGGCTCGGGGGCACCGAGGTCATGCACATCTATGTCTGCGCCAAACCCGAAGCCATGAAGCCCGGCAAGACCGGCGTTGCGGTTCCCGGCTATGTCGTCAGGGTCGTGGACGATTCCGGCAACGAGGTGCCGCGCGGCACGCCCGGCCATCTGGCCTTGCGCGGGCCGACCGGCTGCCGCTATCTCGCCGACAGCCGCCAGACCAAATATGTGCGCGGCGGCTGGAACTATCCCGGCGACACCTACATCCAGGACGAGGACGGCTATTTCGTCTATCAGGCGCGCTCCGACGACATGATCATTTCCGCCGGCTACAACATTGCCGGGCCGGAAGTGGAAAGCGTGCTGCTGACGCATCCTGCGGTCGCCGAATGCGGCGTGGTGGGCGCGCCCGACGAGGAGCGCGGCCATATCGTGAAGGCCTATGTCGTGCTGCGGCCGGGCTTTGCCGCGGACTCGACGCTGACCAAGACGCTGCAGGATTTCGTCAAGACCAATGTCGCGCCCTACAAGTATCCGCGCGCGATCGAATTCGTGGCGACGCTGCCGAAGACGCAGACCGGCAAGCTGCAGCGTTTCGAACTGCGCAAGATGGCGAGCGCATCCGCGCGGAAAATGGCGTCGTAAGGAGAAAGCCGGTGTCAGAGGACACGATCCGCAAGCTTCCTCCCGCCTCCGGTCACACGCTGCTGCATCCGCCCGGCTGGCCGCAGCCCAAGGGCTACGCAAACGGGATCAAGGCGCGCGGCGACATGATCGTTGTCGGCGGCATGGTCGGCTGGAACGAGAAGGGCGAATTCCCGCAGGGGCTCGCCGCGCAGACGCGCCAGCTCCTGAAGAACATCGCCGCGGTGCTGGCGGAAGGCGGCGCACGGCCGGAGCACGTCGTGCGCATGACCTGGTATGTCGTCGACATGGAGGAGTACCGCTCCTCGCTGCCGCAGGTCGGCGCGGCCTATCGCGAGGTCATGGGCCGGCATTTTCCGGCCATGGCGCTGGTCGAGGTGAAGAGCCTGGTCGAGCGCGAGGCGCGGCTGGAAATCGAGGCGACCGCCATCGTCCCGGACTGAGGGCATGGCATTCGCCGAGCAAGGCCCGAAGAGGCCGACGGCAATTCACGTGCCGACAATCACGCAAGAATAGGGAGAATGCCCATGAGCAAACGCAAGTTCATCGTCGAACCGCATTTCCGCCTGCAGGAATGGATCGCGCGCGAGAAGGGCTATTACGAGGACGAGGGCCTCGATTACGAGTTCCGCGAGCTGGTGCAGTCGACCGACGGCAAGATTCACGACAAGGGCGACAAGAAGGGCGCCTATCAGTCGTTCGAGGAAGGCCGCAAGGCGGACGTGAGCTGCGCCTGTCACTGGACGGTGAATGTCGCGGCGGCGAGCGGGCACGGCCGTCTCTATGCCGATGTCTATTCGGTGGCGCCTTCCGGCATTTTCGTCGCCGCCGATTCGCCGATCCGCACGCCGGAGGACCTGGCCGGCGTGCCGGTCTCGGTCGGCTTCCAGTCGGGCAGCCATTACGCGACCATCCAGTCGCTCGAGCAATACATGCCGGCGGAGAAGATCAACCTGTCCTATGCCGACGGCATGCTGTTCAAGCGCATGGAATTGCTGGTCGACGGCAAGGTGCCGGCGGCGGCGTTGTTCAGCGGGCCCTATTATCTCGCCGAGCAGCTCGGCTTCCGCAAGATCATGGACAATTCGTTCATGATCGGCACCATGATCCACGGCGACCCCGATCCGTCCGATCTGAAGAAGTTCTTCCGCGCGCTCAAGCGTGCGCAGCACGACCTCGACCTGCGGCCGGAGCTCTACACGCATTATTACAGGAACGAGTTTCCGGTGCGCTGGCATGCGGTGATGGATACGCGCCGCTGGGGCCCGGGCGAACGCATCGTGTTCGAGCCCTATACGCAGGAAACCTTCGACGCCTCGCGCGCCTGGATCGCCGAGCATCATATTTTCGAGAACGACAATCTCGGCACCCGCAGCTATGGCGAGGCGACGGTGCGGATCGCCTGACAGGCAGCCGCTTGGGACGCTGCGTCAGTCCTGCATCTTCAGGCCGATCAGGCGATCCAGCGTCGCCTGGTCGGCGAGCAGGTCGCGCGAGCGCGCGCGGTGCGCGACGATGCCGCGCTCGATCACCACGGCCTGATCGGTCAGCGACAGCGCGATTTCCGCGTGCTGTTCGACGAGGATGAAGGCGGTGCCCTGCTCGGCGGTCATGCGCCCGATCGCCGCCGTCAATTCCTCGACGATGATCGGCGCCAGTCCCTCCAGCGGCTCGTCGAGCAGCAGCAGATCGGGATTGGTCATCAGCGCGCGCGCCGTCGCCAGCATCTGCTGCTCGCCGCCGGAGAGATGGTTGCCCTTGTTGCCGCGCCGCTCCTTCAGGCGGGGGAACAGGTCGAAGATTTTTTCGGTCGTCCAGTTGCCGGGGCGCGCGGCGACCGTGAGGTTCTCCTCCACGGTGAGGGTGGGAAAAATCTCGCGTTCCTGCGCCACCCAGCCGATGCCGCCGCGCGCGCGGCGGTGCGGCGGGCGGCGCGTGATGTCGGCGCCGCGCCAGCGCACGCTGCCGCGTCCCACCGACGTGTAGCCCATGACGGTGAGCAGCAAGGTCGACTTGCCGACGCCGTTGCGGCCGAGGACGGCGAGGCTGCCGCCCGCCGGCACTTCCAGCGAAACGCCGTCCAGCACCACCGCGCCGCCATAGCCGGCGCGCACATCCGCAAGCGCGAGCAGGGTGTCAGCCATGCCGCGTCTTCCCCAGATAGACTTCGCGCACGCGCGGATCGGCGGAAATCTCCGCCGGGGCGCCTTCGACCAGAATGCGGCCGCCGACCATGACGATGATGCGGCTGGCGAAGCGGAACACGACGTTCATGTCGTGTTCGATGAACAGGATCGCGATGTCCTTGGACAGGCCGGCAATCACGTTGAACAGCTCCGCGCTCTCGTCCTTCGGCACGCCGGCGGCCGGTTCGTCGAGCAGCAGCACTTTCGGGCGGGTGGCGAGCGCCAGCGCGATTTCGAGCAGGCGCTGCTGCCCGTAGGCGAGCTCGCGCGTCGGCCGCGTGGCATGGGCGGCGAGCCGCAGCGAGGAGAGGATCTCGTAGGCCTCGTCCACTGCGGCGCGTTGCTCCGGCAGGCCGCGCCACCAGACGCCGGCCTGCCCGATGCGTTCGCAGACGGCGAGCGTCACCGCCTCCAAAGCGGTAAGGTGGGGGAACAGCGTGTTGATCTGGAAGGTGCGCACGAGGCCGAGCCGCACGCGCGCGGCCGGCGGCAATGCCGTGATGTCCTCCGCGCCGAGGAATATCTTGCCGCCGTCCGGCTTCAGCATGCCCGTGATCAGGTTGATCAGCGTGGTCTTGCCAGCGCCGTTCGGGCCGATCAGCGCGTAGCGCTCTCCCTGCGGCAGGTCGATCGCAATGTCGCGCGCGACCACGAGCGAGCCGAACGTCTTGTTCACGCCCTGGGTAGAGAGTGCGAGCGTCATGGACGGCGCCACCGCCCGAACAGTTTCGACAGTCCGCCGAGGATGCCGTTCGGCAGGAACATCACCACGAGGATCAGCAGGATGCCGATCCAGAAATACCAGTATTGCGGCGCGATGCCGGAAAACTGGTCGCGCGCCAGCATGAAGATGATGGAGCCGACCGGACCTCCGTAGAGCATGCCGGCGCCGCCGAGCACCAGCATGACGGCGGTGTCGGCGGATCGCGCAAAGCTGAGCACCTCCAGCGCCACCGTTTCCGTCGTCTGGGTCAGCAAGGCGCCGGCGATGCCGGCGACGGCGGCGGAGATCGTGTAGATTTTACGGATATGCGCCGCGCTCGGTGCGCCGATCGCGGGCATGCGCACCGCATTCTCGCGAATCCCGCGCAGCGCCAGCCCGAAGGGCGAATGGATCAGGCGCCGGCAGACGAGAAACAGCAGGAACAGCACGATGAGCGAATAGCTATAGGCGGTGTAGCCCCAGAGATCGAACGGGATGCGCCCGAACAGCGGCCAGATTTTCACGCCCTGCAGGCCGTCGGCGCCGCCGGTCAGCCAGTGCGCCTTGTTGGCGAGTTCGAACAGCAGCAGGCCGAAGCCGAGCGTGAGCATGATCAGCGTCAGGTGCCGGAACCGCGCGATGATGAAGCTCGTCGCGTAACCGACGAGACCGGCGACGGTCGCCCCGAACAGCAGGCCGGTCAGCGGCTCGCCCCAGCCGTATTTCGACAGGATGCCGGACGCATAGGCGCCGAGGCCGAAGAAGGCGGCGTGGCCGAGCGAGACGATTCCGGCATAGCCGAGGATCAGGTCGAGCGAGAGCGCGAACAGGGCGGTGATGGCGATCTGGCTCGCCAGCACCAGGTAGTTCGGAAACAGGAAATACGGCAGCAGGGTCGCCAGCCAGAACGCGATTTCCAGCGGATGCCAGCGCGTCTGCCGGCGCAGCCAGGCATGCGGATCGTTGAGCGTCGCGGGCATCGTCATCTCAGCGTCTCGCGAACAGTCCGGCCGGCCGCCACATCAGCACGACGATCATCACCAGGTAGATTAGGAAAGCGCCGGCCTCCGGCACGTAGTATTTGCCGGCGACGTCGCTGATGCCGATCAGGGTCGCTGCGATCAGCGAGCCGGCGATGGATCCGAGTCCGCCGACGGCGACTACGATCAGCACATAGACGAGGTAGGTGAACGCGAAGGAAGGGTCGAGGCCGACGATCTCGATGGCGAGCGCGCCGCCGAGGCCGGCGAGCCCGGAGCCGAGCGCGAATGTGATCGCGAATGTGGTGTCGACGTCGATGCCGAGGCCGCGCGCCATGCGCTGATTGTCCACGGCGGCGCGCACGGTGGCGCCGAAGCGCGTGAATTCCAGCGTCACGATGAGCAGCGAGGCGACCGCCAGCGCGACCGCGACCAGGAACAGCCGGTAGACGCCGAGTGTCAACCCGAGAACCTGGACCGAGCCGCGCAGATAGGGCGGCATCTGGATCGGCTGCTGCACCGTGCCGAAAAACCAGGCCGCCGCCGCGACCGAGACGAAGGCGATGCCGATGGTGAGCAGCACCTGGTCGAGTTCGCTGGCGCGGTAGAGCGGCCGGTACAGCACGCGCTCGAACACGATGCTGGCGGCGCCGGCGGCGAGAAAGGCGGCCGGCAATGTGGCGAGGAAGGGCCAGCCGAAGCGGTGCATCAGCGTGACGGTGGTGTAGCCGCCGACCATCGCGAAGGCGCAATGCGCGAGATTGACGAAGTTCATCATGCCGAGGGTGACCGACAGCCCGACGGAAAGCAGGAACAGAAGCATTCCGTAGGCCACGCCGTCGAACAGGACGCCGAACAGCGGACCGATCATTGCGCGTGTGCCCGCGCCCGTGTCGTGTACCCGGGGCATCGCCCCGTACCGGTCCGCCGGCCCGATATTGCTGCGCCAGCGCGCATATTTTCCCCCTTGAGTCCGCCTGCGCCGTCTCTGCAGCGCTTGGCCGCCAACCATAAAGCCTGCGCGCCGGGCGACAAGCCGGACCTTTGTCGCGCGGCGGAGATGGGGCGCTGCCCGCCTGCGCGGCGTCAACGCGGGCGCGTGCGCGGCTTCGGGGATGTGGGAGACGGCTTCCCCTTGTGCACGACACGCAAGGGCGCGCGGCTATGCTCGTTGTTGATCGCGACCAGCGTTCCCAGCATTTCCATGAAGGCTGTGCGCTGCGCCGGCCGCAAGGGTGCAAGGATCAGCGACTGCGCCGAACCCGCCGCGGGTTCGATGCGCGCGAGCAGCGCTTCGCCCCTGGCGGTCGCGAACAGAACCTTGGTCCGCCGGTCGGCTTGTCCCGGTCCGCGCTGGATCAGTCCCTTGGCCTGCAGGCGCGCGACCACCTCGGCGATGGTGGAGCGGTCGAGCGCGATGGCGTTGGCCAGCGCCGTCTGGTCGATGCCCGGGTTGAGGCGGATCATCGCCAGCGCGGCGTATTGCACCGAGGTGAGGTCGAAGGCGCGCGTCTCGGCCGCAAACAGCGCGACCGCGATCTGCTGCAGCCGGCGGATCAGATGCCCCGGCTTGTCGTAGATCGGATGCGGGTCTGCGCGTTTGCCGGGCATCGGAGTCCGCCGGAGATGGCGCGATTGTCCGTAGGCTGACGAATTCCGCAAGGGGCAGGTTGGCGCGCGGCCAGGTTGTTGGACATCGTATTAACATATTGAATTATATTGTTTATTTTTAACGTAAGGGTCGCGTTGTTTGACAGGGCAGACCTCCTTCTTTAGAAGAGCGAACATTCATTCACATTAAGCGGCACCGCACCATGCGTCGTCCCAGCGCCCAGCTTCAGATCGACCGCCGCGGGGAAATCCTGGAGGCCGCGCGCCGCTGTTTCGCGCGCTCCGGATTCCACCAGGCCTCGATGCAGGAAATCTGCGCCGAGGCCGGCATGAGCCCCGGCAACCTGTATCGCTATTTCCGCTCCAAGGAGGCGATCATCGCCGGCCTGATCGAGATCGACAGCGCGCGCGCGGCCGCCGACTTCGCGGCCGTCGCCGAGGCGCCGGATTTCTTCACCGGCTTCACGCGGCTGGCCCGGCAATACCTGGTCGAGCGCACGCCGGAGGAGTTCGCCTTGTGCGCCGAGATTCGCGCCGAGAGCCGCCGCAATCCGGAAATAGCGCGCATGCAGCAGGGTATCGATCGCGAGGTGCAGAACGGTCTCGTGGCGGTGCTGCGCGCCGCCGCCGAACGCGGCGAAATCTCGCGCGCGGTGAATTTCGAGCCGACCGTCGCCGTCCTGCTGGCCATCGGCGAGGGCATCGAGGTGCGCCGGGTCAGCGATCCGTCCTTCGACGTCGAGACGGTGATGCCCTCCATTCTCGACATCGTGAAACACATGCTGGTCGAGCCTGTGGGCGCCAGGAATCCGGCCGGGGAGCTGGTGTGATGAAAGCAAGCCGCATCGCCGCAATCGGGCTGGTCGCCGTGGCCGCGCTCTGGGTCGCGTCGGGTCATTTCATTCCGCACGACAATGCCGAGACCAAGGCCGCCATTCGCGCCGGCGACGCACCGGCGCAGAAGCCGTTCCGCGTCGCGGTCATGGAGGCGCAGGTCGTGCCGCATGGCCGCAAGCTGGTGCTGTCCGGACGCACCGAGGCGGACAAGAAGGTCATGGTGGCGGCCCGCGGCGGCGGCGTGCTGACCGAACTGCGTATCAAGCGCGGCCAGCATGTCAAGCGTGGCGAGGTCATCGCCGTATTGTCCGACGACGCGCGCGAGGCGCAGGTCGCGCAGGCGCGCGCTCTCTACAACCAGCGCAAGATCGAGCTCGAGGCGCGCCGCAAGCTGATCGGGCAGGGCACGCTGCCCAAGCTCGAACTGGTCAACCTTGAATCCCAGTTCAAGGCCGCCGAGGCCGTGCTCGCCGGCGCCG
>JBFWWQ010000154.1:0-7905 GCA_050246095.1 Pseudorhodoplanes sp. | reverse complement strand
ACGCGCGCAGGCCGCAGCCGATTTCGCGGCGTGAACCTGCGCGCGCTGAGGCGCGACCCAGGTCCGGGAGACCCGCCATGCAGCCGCAGATCACGCGCCGGGATTCGCCGATCCACGCTCCGATGGGCGCAGAGGCCTTTGCGACGCTCGGCGCCGGCCGCTTCGCCTATGTGAAGGCCGCCCGTTCCGAGGAAATCGCGTTCCTGTGTCCCGACGCACCGTTCCTGGCCGCCGGGCAGGACGTCTTCGTGCTCTATGCCGCCGACGGCACGCCCATTCTGGTGACCGATTCGCGCGAGGCCGCGCTTGCCAATGCGGCGGGCGAGCGGCTGGAGGCTGTCAGCCTGCATTGACGGTCCGCGCGCCCGCACGCGGCTCCGCCTTTCGCGACAATCGACAATCGGAGAGAAACCGGCTTCAGGCCGCCGCCGAGGGCGTCATCGCCAGCACGGCATAGAGCGCGTCGGAATCGCGCGATTCGCGCAGCTTGTGCGCGATGTCGGGATCGCGCAGCAGCCGCGCGACGCGCGCCAGCGCCTTGAGATGATCGGCGCCCGCGCCTTCCGGCGCCAGCAGCAGAAAAATCAGATCCACGGGCTGGCCGTCGAGCGATTCGAAATCGATCGGCCGGTCGAGCCGCGCGAACAGGCCGAACAGCCGCTCCAGCTTGGGCAATTTGCCGTGCGGGATCGCGATGCCGTGCCCGATACCGGTCGAGCCGAGCTTCTCGCGCTGCTGCAGCGTGTCGAAAATCACGCGCTCGCTCAGGCCCGAAAGCTCTGCCGCGCGCGCGGAAAGCTCCTGCAGCGCCTGCTTCTTGCCATTCACCTTGAGCGCTGGGATGACCGCGCCCGGGGCGACGATATCGATGAGCGGCATGGGAAACGGGGTCCGAATTCCGTTGGGCGGTGTTGGGCGGTGTTGTTGGGTTGGAAGGGGGCGGACCATAAGGAGGGGGCCCCGCACCGTCAATGCCCGCCGCAAAAAAGCCGGACGGCGGCTTGACAGCGCCGATTCAGCGCGTGACGAGGTCCGGCTGCTTGTCCCGCCGGCGCTGTACCGACGAGGGAATCCGCATCGCCTCGCGATATTTCGCGACCGTGCGGCGCGCGATGTCGATGCCGGATTCGCGCAGCTTTTCCACGATGGTGTCGTCGGAAAGGATGCCGTCCGGCAATTCGGCATCGATCAGCAGCTTGATGCGGTGGCGGACGGCTTCCGCCGAATGCGCCTCGCCGCCGTCGGCGGCGGCGATCGCGGACGTGAAGAAATATTTCAGTTCGAAAATGCCGCGGCTGGTCGCGATGTATTTGTTGGCGGTGACGCGCGAGACCGTGGATTCGTGCATCGAAATCGCATCGGCGACCGTCTTCAGGTTGAGCGGGCGCAGATGCTGGACGCCGTGCACGAAGAAGGCGTCCTGCTGCTTCACGATCTCGGTCGCGACTTTCAGGATGGTGCGCGCCCGCTGGTCCAGCGCGCGGATCAGCCAGGTCGCCGATTGCAGGCATTCGGCGAGATAGGATTTGTCGGTCGAAGTCGCCGCGCTTTTCGAGACCTGCGCGTGATAGCTCTGGTTCAGGAGCACTTTCGGCAGCGTGTCGGAATTCAGCTCGACCAGGAAAGTGCCGTCGGCGCCGGGCCTGACGAACACGTCCGGCACGATCGGCTGCACCGGCTCGCTGCCGAAGGCGAGGCCGGGCTTCGGGTTGAGCCGCTTGATCTCGGCGATCATGTCGAGGAGGTCCTCGTCGCCGACGCCGCACAATTTGCGCAGCTGCGCGAGGTCGCGCCTGGCGAGCAGATCGAGATTCTGCAGGAGCGCCTGCATGGCGGGATCGCAGCGGTCCAACTCGCGCAGCTGGATGGCGAGGCATTCGGTCAGATTGCGCGCGCAGACCCCGGCCGGATCGAAAGTCTGCAGGATCGCCAGCACCGCCTCGACTTCGGCAAGCGGCGCGCCGAGCTTGTCGGCGACGGCCTGCAGATCGCCCGCGAGGTAGCCGGATTCGTCGACGAGATCGATCAGGTGCTGCCCGATCATCCGCCGCGCCGGATCGGCGATCGCGAGCGCGAGCTGTTCGGACAGGTGTTCCGGCAGCGAGCGCTCCGCCGACACGAAGGCTTCCAGATTGTATTCGCCGTTCTCGCGTCCGCCCGCGCCGACGCTCGCCCATTCCGAATAGGCGGCGGCGGTGTCGTCGTTGCGGGCGCCGCCCGCGGCGGCGTTCGGGTCCTCCGGGAAGACATTGTCCAGCCGGGTGCCGAGCTGGTCCTCCATCGCATCACGGCTGACTTCGAGATTGTCCGCCATCCAGTCGGCTTCGCCGGCGGCGGAGGCGGAATCGCCCTCGGCCGGAGCCGGCGGCTCGGCCACCGGCCCGTCATCGTCCGCGGCGCGCTCCAGCAGCGGGTTGCGCTCGAGCTCCTCCTCGACATAGGCGGCCAGGTCGAGATTGGAGAGCTGCAGCAGCTTGATGGCCTGCATCAGCTGCGGCGTCATTACGAGCGCCTGGCTCTGGCGGAATTCGAGTCGTTGGGTCAGTGCCATGACGCGCCCTTTTAGCGCGTCGGCATGATTTGTGCATGTGAGAATTGCAGGCGATGGCCCTGGCGTTAAGCAGGGCCTGGAAACCGAGGAAAACGCCGGTCTAGAGGCGGAATTCCTCGCCCAGATAGAGCCGGCGCACGTCAGGGTTGTTGACGATGTCGTCCGGGCTGCCCTCCATCAGCACCTCGCCGGAATAGAAAATATAGGCGCGGTCGGTGAGGCCGAGCGTTTCGCGGACATTGTGGTCGGTGATCAGCACGCCGATGCCGCGATAGGTTAGGTGGCGCACCAGTTCCTGGATGTCGCCGACGGCGATCGGGTCGATGCCGGCGAACGGCTCGTCCAGCAGCATGTAGTTCGGGCGCGTGGCCAAAGCGCGGGCGATTTCCACGCGCCGCCGCTCGCCGCCCGACAGCGCGATGGTCGGCGATTTGCGCAGCCGCGCGATGCCGAATTCCTCCAGCAGGGCGTCGAGCTCGTGCTCGCGCCGCTTCGGGTCCGGCTCGATGACTTCGAGCACGGCGCGGATATTCTCTTCCACGTTCAGGCCGCGGAAGATCGAGGCTTCCTGCGGCAGATAGCCGATGCCGAGCCGCGCGCGCTGGTACATCGGCAGCGCCGTCACGTCGTAGCCGTCCAGTTCGATCTGGCCGGCATCCGCCTTGATCAGGCCGGTGATCATGTAGAACACCGTGGTCTTGCCGGCGCCGTTCGGCCCCAGCAGCCCCACCGCCTCGCCGCGGCGGACATACAGGCTGGTCCCGCGCACCACCTTGCGGCCGGAATAGCTCTTCTCGACGCCGTGCACCGCCAGATAGCCCTGGCGGGCGGACGACGGGCGGGCGGGCGGCGCGCTGCCGCGCGGCGGGGCGGCACGGCGGGGCTCGTGACGGGCTTCCTGGCGGGCCTCCTGACGGGGCTCATGGCGGGGTTCCTGGCGCGCCTGCGGGCGCGGCGGTGCGGGCGGAGGCGGAGTCGCCTCGCGCGGCGCCAGCGGGATCGGGTCGCGCCGCTGCGTCGCCGGCTCCGCCTGCGCCCAGATCGGCTGCACCAGGCGGCCGCTATCCTTGCGGGTATTGGCCTGTTCGACGCCAAAGAGCGCTTCCAGCTCGGCCCGCCATGCCTGCGACCCCTTGCGGCGGCGGCGCGGCCACCACCGGGCAAGCAGAGGTCGGATATAGGCGCGGACGATATCGAGCACGCTCGCTCCGGTACGGTCGCTGGTCGCGGTGATAAAGGCTTGCCGGCGGGCTTTCAATTCGTCGCCCGGCCGCACTCAGTAGATGCCCTGCGGACCGGTCGGCCGGCTGCGGCCGGCATCCCGGTTGACGGGCGGCTGCGCGTCCCGTGCCGCCGGCTTTTCCGGGCTGGCCGGCTTCTTCGGGTCCAGGATGCTGCCGGGCTTGTCCAATTTGGGATCGGCGCTGCTCGGGACGAACAGCCCTTCCACCCGGCCCTTGCCCGATTCCACGCGCGCGGCACCGGTGGCGACATCGACCACCAGCCGCGCCCCGCGCAGGATGTTCTGGCCCTGCGCGATGGTCACGCCGCCTTCCAGCGTGATGGTGCTCGACTTCATGTCGAATATGCCGGTCTGCCCGGTCGCGGTCTGCTCCTTCTGCGTGACGATCACGCCGCCGAGCGCCTCCAGGCGGCGGATGGATTGCTGGCCGCCGGGACCCGGCTGCGCCGTCTTCATCCCACCCGGCTTGTTTTCCACGTCGTAGAACACGACCAGCTGCTTGCAGCGCATCGTGGTGTCGCCCTGCGTCACCTTGACGTCGCCGGAAAACACCGCGCGCTTGTCCTTGTCGCGCACTTCGAGCGAGGCGGCTTCGATCTGCACCGGCTTGTCGCGGTTCTGCGAAAAGCCCTGCAGCGCATTGGGCACGCCGGTGGAGACGGCCTGCGCCGAAGCGGGCCTGCCGGCCGGCAGCGCCGTCGCGGCAAGCAACGCGGCGGCGAAGGCGAGCGCCGGCATCATCAGCGCGTCTCCGCGCGGGCCTGCGTGCCGCCGGCCTGCGGCGCGGGCGGGTCGAGATAGAGCGTCATCGACACGCCGCCGTCGAAGCGCAGCACCTCGCCCGCATTGAGCACCTCGATGCGCTTGGCGTCGAGATTGCCCTTCAGCATTTTCACCGCCACCGGCTTCTCCGACACGATATTGCCCTTGCGGATGTCCACGACCGCGTCGGCGAGGCGCGCCTCATAGCCGGTGGTGGACTTGAGCAGGATGTCGGGGCCGAGCGTGAGCAATTCCGACTTGGTGTTGTAGAAGCCGCCCTGCGCGGTCATTTCGACATTGGTCTTGTCCTGCATGTCGAGCTTGGCGCGCAGATCCTTCAGCTCGACGATTTCCGGTTTCGCGAGATCCTGGGCGGCGGACTTGGCATGCACCTCATAGCCGCGCGAATCGCGCGTGAAGCCGGCAAGCCGCGGCGCTTCCATCGTGATCTTGGTGCCTGAGATCACCAGCGTGCCGAGATCGTTCGGCAATTTGTACATGAAGCGCAGCGGGTTCAGGAACGTCGTCAGCGCCAGCACCAGCACGCCGAAAGCCGCCGCCGCCGGCACCGCGATGCGCAGCAGGCGCACGCGCTTGCTGTGCCGCTGCGCGCCGGCAAAGGCGGCATCGCTGCCGGCACGGCCGGACGCCACAAAGCCGACGGTCTCTTGGCGAATGTCGAGCAAGCGGTCCCTCAAGCCCCCGGGCGGTCAGATTCGTGCGCGCCAGCCACAATAAGCCCCCGCGCGGTAAAAATCCCGTCCCGACATGCCCCTAAAAATATGGCCGGGGATGGGCGGTCGGCCCGCCTCAGGAATGGGAAAAGATGTCCTCCGCCCCCCAACCGGCGAGATCCAGGCGGGCCCGGCTCGGCAGGAACCGGAAACAGGCGGCGGCGAGCTCGCTGCGCCCCTCCCGCGCCAGCAGGGTCTCCAGCCGGTCCTTGAGGGCGTGCAGGTGCAGCACGTCGGAGGCGGCATAGGCCACCTGCGCTTCCGAGAGCTGATCGGCGCCCCAGTCCGACAATTGCTGCTGCTTGGACAAATCGATGCCCAGCAGGTCGCGGACGAGGTCCTTGAGACCGTGCTTGTCGGTATAGGTGCGGGTCAGGCGGGAGGCGATCTTGGTGCAGAAAACCGGCTCCGGCATCACCCCGAAGGCGTTGAACAGGGCGGCGAGATCGAACCGCGCGAAATGGAAGATTTTCAGCACCGACGAATCGCCCAGCAGCTTCTTCAGGTTGGGCGCCCCGACCGCGCCTGGCGCGATCTGCACCACGTCGGCGGAGCCGTCGCCGGGCGAGAGCTGCACGACGCAGAGCCGATCGCGGTGCGGGTCGAGACCCATCGTCTCGGTGTCGATCGCGACCGCCTTGCCGTAGCGGGAGAGGTCGGGAAGGTCGCCGCGATGCAGGCGGATGGTCATGCAGGTCTCGGGTCCGCTGGCGGCAACACGAAATGGATGGTGCCCAGGAGAGGACTCGAACCTCCACGGCTTTCACCACTGGTACCTGAAACCAGCGCGTCTACCAATTCCGCCACCTGGGCAATGCGGGTCACATAAGTGACGGCCTTCGGCCTTGTCAATCGAAGGGCCTTGGTTTCTATACGGGGCGCCGGCGACCGCTTCGGGCCGGACAGGGCCGACCATGACCTTCCAGTCCCATTCCGACACCCTCGTCACCGTTTTCGGCGGCTCCGGATTCCTCGGCCGCCATCTGGTCCGCGCGCTCGCCAAACGGCGCTACCGCATCCGGGTCGCCGTCCGGCGGCCGGAGCTGGCCAACTTCCTGCAGCCGATCGGCTCGGTCGGCCAGATCCATGCGGTGCAGGCCAATATCCGCTACCCGGCCTCGATCGAGGCGGCGGTGCGCGGTGCCGACGTGGCGGTCAACCTCGCCGCCATCCTGTTCGAGCGCGGCAACCAGACATTCGAAAGCGTCCATGCCGAGGGCGCGGAGCGGGTGGCGCTGGCGGCCTCTGCCTTCGGCGCGCGCATGGTGCATGTGTCCGCGCTCGGCGCCGACCCCGATTCGACCTCCGAATATGCGCGCACCAAGGCGCGGGGCGAAGCCGCGGTGCTGTCGGCAGTCCCGGGTGCTGCGATTTTCCGCCCCTCCGTCCTGTTCGGGCCGGAGGACGACTTCTTCAACCGCTTCGCGGCGATGGCGCGCTTCCTGCCGGCGCTGCCGCTGGTCGGCGGCGGCGAGACCAAATTTCAGCCGGCCTTTGTCGGCGACGTCGCCGAGGCGATAGCGCACGCGGTCGACGGCGCGGCGCGGCCCGGCACCGTCTATGAACTCGGCGGGCCGGAAGTGCGTTCGTTCAAGGAGCTGATGGAGTTCATGCTGGCGACCGTCGAGCGCAAGCGCCTGCTGCTGCCGCTGCCCTTCGCGCTCGCCAGGATGCAGGCCGCGGTGCTGCAATTCCTGCCCAAGCCGCCGCTCACGCCGGACCAGGTCGCATTGCTGCGCACCGACAATGTCGTGTCGGATTCCGCCAGGTCGGAGGGCCGCACCTTCGCGGCATTCGGGATCGCGCCGGTGACGATGCAGGCGATCGTGCCGAGCTATCTGTGGCGCTTCCGCCGCATGGGCCAGTTCCAGGGCCGCGTGGCCTGAGCGCTCACGCGCCAAGCGCGAGCGCGACCAGCCCGATCGAACCGACGATCACGCGCCACCAGGCAAACAGCGAAAAGCCGCGCCGCGAGACGTAATCGAGAAACGTCTTCACCACGATCAGCGCGGTGATGAACGAGCATACGAAGCCGACGCCGACCAGGATGAAGTTGCCCGTGCTCATCTCGCCGTAGCTCTTGTACAGGTCGTAGGCGAAGGCCCCGGCCATGGTGGGCATCGCCAGATAGAACGAGAATTCCGCCGCCGAGCGCTTGTCGGCGCCGAGAAACATTGCCGACACGATGGTCGCGCCCGAACGCGACACGCCCGGAATCATCGCCAGGCACTGGAACACGCCGATCGCCAGATACATGGGCAGCGTGAATTGCGTGGCATCGTGGAAATGCGGGTCGAAGTCGATCTGGTCGACCCAGAGCAGGATCGCGCCGCCCGCGATCAGCGTGAAGCAGACGATCCAGGGGTTGAACAGCACGCCCTTGATGAAGCCGTGCGCCAGCGCGCCGATCACCGCCGCCGGCAGGAAGGCGAGCAGCACCCCGAAAATGAAGCGGCGCGCCGCCGGTTGCGAGAAGGCATTGACGAAGATGTTCCACAGCCGCCCGAAATAGACCGAGAGGATGGCGAGGATGGCGCCGAGCTGGATCAGCACCGCGAAGGTCTTGCCGAAACCCTCCTCGTCGAAGCCGAGGATGCGCTCGATCAGCAGCAGGT
>JBFWWQ010000153.1:0-7909 GCA_050246095.1 Pseudorhodoplanes sp. | reverse complement strand
GTAGCCGTCGCTGCCGACGCCGATCACCACCGCGTCGTTGATGTTCTTCACCGTCAACCCGTCCTGGATCGTGCCGCCCTCGATCATCGCCATCGAATACCTGCCGGCGGTGCGTCAGGATCCGACCGTGCTCGAGCGCATGGGGCTTCGCATGTCGCAGAATGCCGACGGCACGGTGCGCATCTACCAGCCGCCCGGCGACCGCAACGCGCTCGGCCGCATCCGCTTCAACTTCCCGAACAAGTTTCTGGTCTACCAGCACGACACGCCGGACAAGCACCTGTTCGCGCATGACAAGCGCGCCTACAGCCACGGCTGCATGCGCGTGCAGGACCCGCTGATGTACGGCGAGAAGCTGTTGTCGATCGTGCTGCCGCAGGAGAATTACAACGTCGAGAAGCTGCGCAAGATGTTCGGCGGCTCCGAGGTCAACATCAACTTCCCGACCAACCTGCCGGTGCATCTCACCTACCAGACCGCTTATGTCGACGATTCCGGCACGCTGGTGATCCGCGATGACATCTACGGCCGCGACCAGCGCCTGATCGCCATCCTGAAGGGCGACGAGCGCAGGGTGGCCGACATCCCGGTGGAGCGCTCGCATACCGGTTCCGGCGTGAGCCGGGATTCGCTGCGCTACAATGTGCCCGGCGGCGATTCGATGTTCGGCGAGTGGTTCGCCTCGCGCGGCTTCGACCGCCGTGGCCAGCAGGCGGGCGGTCCGCGCGGCGCCCCGCAGAACCCGTTCGCGGCGATTTTCGGGGGCTTCTTCCGCTAGCCGCGCGGCCCCGCATCGTTAACCCTGTTCCAGGGCCGTCCGTTAACCTTCGGGTTGGCGGGCGGCCTTGTTTCATGCCCTGCGGCCATTTTTTGCCATACTCCACCGTTACCGATAACGTACCGGATCGAAGGGGGGCGCTAACTCCGGTTTAACCCTTCCCGGTAAGACTGCGTTAGCCATTCGTCGCGGGGTGAAGCGGCGAAATTGGCATTTATGACCAGTGACTTAGCGCGGGAAACGTCGTGGCATTTCGCACTGCAGCCAGGGACCGCTCCAGATTCGTCTCCCGCGCTGCAGGCGGCATCGCCCTCGCCTCCGTATTCCTGATCCTGGCCTCGGACGGTCTGCAGAATGCCGTGGCCAACGGCGATACCCGCACCCTGTCGTTCCACAATCTGCACACCCAGGAAGACCTCACCGTCACCTTCAAGCGCAACGGCCGCTACGACGCGGAGGCGCTGAAGAAGATCAACCACATCCTGCGCGACTGGCGCCGCGACGAGCAGATCGGCATGGACCCGCACCTGCTCGACACGGTGTGGGAGGTCTATCGCGAGGTCGGCGGCAAGGAAGCGATCCACATCATCTGCGGCTACCGCGCCCCGCACACCAACGCGATGTTGCGCCGGCGCTCCAGCGGCGTCGCGCAATTCAGCCAGCATACCCAGGGCAAGGCGCTGGATTTCATGATCCCGGGCGTGCCGCTCGAGGAGCTGCGCCATGCCGGGCTGCGGCTGCAGCGCGGCGGCGTCGGCTATTATCCGAGCTCCGGCTCGCCCTTCGTGCATGTCGATGTCGGCAGCGTGCGCCACTGGCCGCGCATGACCCACGACCAGCTGGTCAAGGTCTTCCCCGACGGCCGTACCGTGCATGTCCCGAGCGACGGCCAGCCGCTGAAAAACTATGCGCTGGCGCTCGCCGATCTGGAAAAGCGCGGCGCCACCCCGTCCGCGACCTCGCTGGAAGCCGCGAAATCCGCCGGCGTCAGCCTGAGCCCGAAGCAGAATATCTTCGCCAAGCTGTTCGGCTTCGGAAAGAAGCAGGACGAGGAGGAAGAGCCTGACGTGACGGCGACGCCGGAGCCGACTCCCGCCGCTGCGCCCGCCCGCCAGAAACTCGCGCTGGTGCGCCCGGCTGTGGCCGAACCCGCTCCGCCCGCCGTGCCGCTGCCGAAATCGCGCCCGGCCAATATCCAGGTGGTGGCGGTGCAGCCGGTCACGCCCGAAGCCCCCGCCCCCGCGGCAACCTATGCGCTGGCCGGTGCCGGCAACGACCTGTTCGCCGCGCGCGGCTATTGGCGCGGCATGCAGGAGACGCAAGGCGACGCGCAGCCGACCGCCAGCATCGGCCCCTGGAATCGCGAGGCGCTGCCGGGCGGAGCGGCGCTCGGCTATGCGCCGCCGGTCGATCCGAAATCCGAGCCGAAGCCCGCGCGTGCGCAGGCGATGGGCCAGGCGGCCAGGCGCGCGATCGCGCCGGCGACGACCGTGGCCGTGAAAGGCAGCACGGAAGCGCCGACACTCGTGGAATCGTCGGTCCCGGGCGTCCTCGGCGCGGTCAGTTCGCATTCCGACAGCCCCTGGCTGAAGGCGGTGATCCTGACGCCGAGCGTGGCCGCGTATCTCAACACCACGCTGCTCGGCGCGCCGGATTACCGCCACCTGCAGCCGCTGCTGCGCAAGCCCTCGGCCGTGCTGGCCATGACCTTCTCCGACCGGCCCAATCCCGGCCTCGACTATCAGCGCTTCAGCGGCGCCGCCGTCACGTTCCTGGCGAGCGTGGCGATGAATACGCGCAGCGCCGCGCTGCGCTGAGCCGCCCCTTCCAAGCCCCCGCGTGAAGACGCTCGGCCTGATCGGCGGAATGAGCTGGGAAAGCACGGCCATCTATTACCGGCTGCTCAACGAAGGCGTGCAGCGCCGGCTGGGCGGCCTGCATTCGGCGAAGCTGCTGCTGCATTCGGTCGATTTCGCCGAGATCGCCGCGCGCCAGGCGGCCGCGGACTGGGAGGCGCTGACCGGCATGATGGTCGAAGCGGCGCAGCGGCTCGCCCGCGGCGGCGCCGACGCCCTCGTCATCTGCACCAACACGATGCACAAATGCGCGCCCGCGATCGCGCAGGCCGTGCCGCTGCCGATCGTGCATATCGCCGACGCCACGGCCGCCGCGATCCGGCTTTCGGCCGCGCGGCGTCCGGCCCTGCTCGCCACGCGCTACACCATGCAGCAGGATTTCTACCGCGGCCATCTGCGTGAGCGGCACGGGATCGAGACGCTGGTGCCGGACGCGGCCGGCCGCGACCGCGTGCACGGCATCATCTACGAGGAACTCTGCCGCGGCATGGTGCGCCCGGATTCGAAAGCCGCCTGTCTCGGCGAGGTCGCGGCTTTGCGGGCGCGCGGCGCCGACGGGCTGATCCTCGGCTGCACGGAAATCTGCATGCTGCTGTCGCAGGCGGATTTCGCGATGCCGGTCTTCGACACCACCGCCATTCACGCCGAGGCGGCATTGGACTTCGCGCTGGCTTGATCGTCGATCCGCCTCATCTCGATAGCCTGGCCGAAAAAGCAGTCAGGTTTATCAAGCTATTGGATTGCCGGTGATAATATTCCGCTTTGCGTCATGGCCGGGCGAAGTCCCGGCCATCCACGCCTTTCTTGCCGATCCTTCAGTAGGACGTGGATGCCCGCGACAAGCGCGGGCATGACGGAAGAAATCTCGCGGCGTGACAGCGAACGGCGGTTTACGCCATGCCGAGCGCCACGAGATAGGTGTCCAGGATCGCTTCCTGTTCCGCCCGCTCGTTCTTGTCGAGCTTGCGCAGCTTCACCACCTGGCGCAGCGCCTTGGTGTCGAAGCCGTTGACCTTGGCCTCCGCGAAGACGTCGCGGATGTCGTCGGAGATCGCCTTCTTCTCCTCTTCCAGCTTTTCCACGCGCTCGACGATGGCACGCAACTGATCCTTGGCGAAACGGGTCGCGGGCTGTTCCTTTTCGGCGGCGGCGGCGGGCATTGCGGCTTCTCCATGTGACGCGACGCGATTGGCGAGGGTCACGTTTTCGGGAAGCGGCGCCCCGGGTCAAGGCGACGGGCACGTTTCGCCCGTCATCCACAGGCAGGCGCGGGGCCGCGAAAAATGTTGCGCGCCGATTCAGCCCGAAGTCATCCCGCTCTAATGGCGGTGATTCTTGGCGAGCGCCGCCTTCTGTTCCGCGCTGGCTTCCGTCTGGTACTTCGCGCGCCATTCGTCATAGGGCATGCCGTAGACGAGCGTGCGGCTGTCGTCCTTGGACAAAGCGAGGCCCCTGGCGTCGGCCGCCTCCTTCATCCAGTTGGACAGGCAGTTGCGGCAGAAGCCCGCGAGATTCATCAGGTCGATATTCTGCACGTCGGTGCGGCTGCGCAGATGCTCGACCAGCCGCCGGAAGGTGGCGGCTTCGAGCTCGGTGCGGGTCTTGTCGTCGAAGGTCATGGCGCAGGTCCTTGCGGGATCGGTCTGCGTCCAAGATAGGCGCAGAACGGGGTCTTCGCCATCTCCGGGTGCGCCCGTTTCGCCGGCGGAGGGCTGGGCAAGGGGCCGCAAAATCCGTATGAGCGGCCTGTGGTTGACGTGACCCCCCATGCTGCAGCAGCACCCCTCCGCAAGCCTTGAGCGGAACGACCCGGCGGCCTTTGCCGCCGCCTTCGGCGCCTTGGTGCTGGGCGCCGTGGCGATGGGCGCCTCGCCGCTATTCGTGCGGCTGGCCGATGTCGGGCCCTATGCCAGCGCGTTCTGGCGGGTGGCGCTGGCGCTGCCCTTCTTGGCGGTCTGGGCGCGGTGGGAGGGGGTGCGGCTGCGCGACTGCGTGCGGCGCGCCGACCGCGCGGCATTCTGGTCCGGCATCTTCTTCGCGGGCGACCTGTTCTTCTGGCATCTGTCGATTCTCGCGACCACGGTCGCCAACGCGACCTTCTTTGCGACCACCGCGCCGATCTGGGTCGCCTTTCTCGGCTGGCTGGTGTTCGGCGAAATCATCGCCGGGCGCGTGCTCGCGGGCCTCGCATTGTGCATCGCCGGCGGCGCCGCTTTGGCCGGACAGTCCTACGGCTTTGCGCCGGAACGGCTGCTCGGCGACCTGTACGGCGTGATCACGGCGATGTTCTTCGGCTGCTACATGCTGGCGATCCGCGCCGCGCGCGCCAACCTGCCGGCCGGCGCGCTCGCCTTCGTCTCGACCGCGATCACCGCCACGATCCTGTTCGTGGTCGCGCTCGTTCTCGAGCCCACTTTGATGCCGGCCAGCCTGCACGGTGCGCTGGCTCTGCTCGCGCTGGCGGTGATTTCGCAGGTCGCGGGCCAGGGCCTGCTCGCGGTCGCGCTCGGAACCCTGCCCGCGACCTTCTCCTCGCTGGTGATCTTCCTCGAGGCGGTCGCCGCCGCCGCCTTCGCCTGGATATTCCTGTCGGAAGCGCTCGGGCCGCTGCAGGTATTCGGCGGCCTGACGATCCTGATCGGGATCTATATGGCGCGGCCGCGCGCCGCCCGCAGAATGCCGCCCGGACCATGACCGCACCGCGCGCCTTTCTCGAACGGCTCTACCGGATTGCGGTCGCCGCCGCGCATCCGGCGCAATGCCTGAAGCCGCACCTGCCGCCGCCGCCGGAGCGCGGCAAGCTCGTCATCCTCGCCGCCGGCAAGGCCGCGGGCTCGATGACGGAAGTCGCCGAGCGGCATTATCTCGAACGCATGCCGGCCGATCGCCTGGGCGGGCTCGCGGTGACGCGGCACGGCTATGCGCGGCCGACGCGGTGCATCGAGATGGTTGAGGCGGGGCATCCGGTGCCGGACGCCGCAGGTCTTGCCGCCGCGCAGCGCACGCTGGCGCTTGCCGCCGCCGCGCAGGAAGGCGACCTCGTGCTGGCACTGCTTTCGGGCGGCGCGTCGGCGAACTGGATCGCGCCGGCGCAAGGCATTTCGCTCACCGAGAAGCAGGCGGTGACCCGCGCGCTGCTGCGCTCGGGCGCCAACATTGTCGAGATGAATACCGTGCGCAAACATCTCTCGCGCATCAAGGGCGGGCGCCTGGCGCGCGCGGCCGAATGCGCGCGCCTCGTCACGCTCGCGATCTCGGACGTGCCGGGCGACGACCCGGCCGTGATCGGTTCGGGGCCGACCGTGCCCGATCCGACGACGCTTGCGGATTCGCGCGCCATCGTCGCGCGCTACAAGCTGGATCTGCCGGCCTCGGTGCAAAGCGCGCTGAACGATCCGGACAACGAAAGCCCGAAGCCCGGCGACCGCGCCTTCGCCAGGAGCCGGCTCGCGCTGGTCGCGCGGCCCGCCGATTCCTTCGACGCGGCGACGCAGGCCATCGCGCAGGCCGGCTACGAATGCGTGTTCCTCGGCAGCGACCTGGAAGGCGAGGCGCGCCAGGTCGCGCGCGAACAGGCCGCGCTCGCCCGCAAGCTGCAGGCGGAAGGCCGGCGCGCGGTCCTCGTTTCGGGGGGCGAACTCACCGTCACCATGCGCGGCAACGGCCGCGGCGGACCGAATCAGGAATTCGCGCTGGCGCTCGCGGTCGCGCTGGACGGCAGCGCCGGCATCGCGGCTTTGGCCGGGGACACCGACGGCACCGACGGCGGCGGCGGTTCGGCGGACGATCCGGCCGGCGCCTTTGCCGACAGCGGGACCGCGGCCCGGGCGCGCCGGGCCGGCCTCGATCCGGCCGCGTTTCTTGCCGACAACGATTCGACCGGCTTTTTCTCCGCGCTCGGGGACCTGCTGCAAACCGGCCCGACCTGTACCAATGTCAATGATTTCCGTGCCATTCTCGTCGACGGGCCGTGAGGCCCTGCTCCCCCAGAACAAAGTTCCCAACCGCGTGACCCCCGCCCGCCCCCCACGGACCAAGCCCCGTCCGTCCCTGCCCCGCCTCCCCTCCCGCGCCGGGTGGCGACGCGCCGCGCCTGTGGCGGGCGCTGCCGCGATCCTGCTCGCTTTCTGCAGCCCGGCTGCGGCCGACTTCCGCCTCTGCAACAATACCGGCGGCCGCGTCGGCGTCGCGCTCGGCTACAAGGACCAGGAGGGCTGGGTCACCGAGGGCTGGTGGAATCTCTCCGCCCGCTCCTGCGAGACGCTGATGCGCGGCACCCTGGTCGCACGATTTTATTATGTCTATGCCATCGACTATGACCGCGGTGGGGAATGGTCGGGGCAGGCTTTCATGTGCACGCGCGACAAGGAGTTCACGATCCGGGGCACGCAGGATTGCCTCGCGCGCGGCTATGACCGCACCGGCTTCTTCGAGGTCGATACCGGCGAGCAGGGCGGCTGGACCGTGCAGCTCACCGAATCCGGCGAGCAGCCGCGCACGCCGCTGCAACCGAACAGCCCGATGATCACCACCCCGCCCGGACGCACCGCCCCGCTGACGCCCGGAGCCCCGCCGAAATGAGACGCCTGCGCCGCAGCAAGATCGTCGCCACGCTCGGTCCGGCCTCGTCCGATCCCGCCGTGATCGCGCGCCTGTTCCAAGCCGGCGTCGACGTGTTCCGCATCAACATGAGCCACACGTCGCACGACAGGATGCGGGCGCTGATCGTCGCCATCCGCAACGTGGAGACGGAATTCGGGCGCCCGGTCGGCATCCTGGTCGATCTGCAGGGACCGAAATTGCGGCTCGGCGCCTTCGCCGGCGGCTCCGCGATGCTCGCCAAGGGAGCGACGTTCGCGCTCGACAGCGATGCCGCGCCGGGAGACGCGACCCGCATCCACCTGCCGCATCCGGAAATCCTGCAGGCCGCGCAGGTCGGCCAGACGCTGCTGCTCGACGACGGCAAGGTGCGGCTGACCACCATCGAGGCGAGCCCGCAGCGCCTCATCACCCGCGTCGAGGTCGGCGGCAAGCTGTCCGACCGCAAGGGCGTCAGCTTGCCGGAAACCACGGTGCCGTTCTCGGCGCTGGCGGCGAAGGATCATTCCGACCTCGAGGCGGCGCTCGACGCCGGCATCGACTGGATCGCGCTGTCCTTCATCCAGCGGCCCGACGACATCGCCGAAGCCAAGAAAATCGCGCGCGGACGCGCCGCGATCATGGCCAAGATCGAGAAGCCGCAGGCGGTGAAGCGGCTCGACGAAATTCTCGAACT
>JBFWWQ010000152.1:0-7963 GCA_050246095.1 Pseudorhodoplanes sp. | reverse complement strand
GCCAACTCGCCGGCATTGGGTCCGACACAGACGACGCCGTCGGCGGTGAGGCGCACGGCGTTGCGGCGCGTCGCGGGGTGGCTCCACATCTGCGGATTCATCGCCGGCGCGAGCAGGATCGGCTTGTCGGTCGCAAGCAGCACGGTGGAGGCGAGATCGTTGGCATGGCCGCCGGCCATCTTCGCTATCAGATCGGCGGTGGCGGGCGCGACCACGATCAGGTCGGTCTCGCGCGCGAGCCGGATATGGCCGATGTCGAATTCGGTATGGGTGTCGAACAGATCGGTGAAAGGACGCTCGCCCGCGATGGCGCCGACCGAGAGCGGGGTGATGAATTCCTGCCCGCCGCGCGTCAGGATCGTGCGCAGCACGGCGCCGCGCTCGCGCAGCCGCCGGATCAGGTCGAGCGCCTTGTAGGCGGCGATGCCGCCGCCGATCACGAGCAGGATGCGTTTGTCCTTCAGATACATGACCGCGTTCCGCCGGGCGCCGCCGGCCTTTCTATCAGGCCGGCCCGCACTCTACCTCAATGTGGCGGATATGGTTAATCCGCCGCGCGCCTACAGGATTGCAAACACCACATAGGCGAGCAGGGCCGCGATCACCCAAAGGGCCGCGGCGGTCCAGCGGCTGCGCCGCGCTTCCGCCCGGCCGATGGCGGCGACCGTCTCCGGCGCCAGGACCAGGCCGTCGCGGGTCGCGGCGTCGAGCTGGTCGAGCACGCTCGCGCCGCGCGACAGCAAAGCGGGCACCTCGCCGAGGAAACGGCCGAGCTGGGCGGCGCCGCCGGCCGCATCCTCGATCCGCCCGGCGGGTCCGAGATGGCGCTCGATCCATTCCCGCACCACCGGCTCCGCCGTCGTCCACATGTCGAGCTTCGGATCGAGCGTGCGGGCCACGCCCTCGACCACCACCATGGTCTTCTGCAGCAGCAGCAATTCCGGCCGCGTGCGCATGTCGAACAGGCCGGTCACCTCGAACAGCAGCATCAGCAGCTTGGCCATCGAGATGTCCTCGGCCGTCCGGTTGTGGATCGGCTCGCCGATGGCGCGGATCGCCTGCGCGAAGCTCTCGACCGAATGATGCGCGGGGACATAGCCCGCCTCGAAATGCACTTCCGAAACGCGGCGGTAGTCGCGCGTGATGAAGCCGAACAGGATTTCGGCGAGGAAGCGCCGCTCCTTCGGCCCGAGCCGGCCCATGATGCCGAAATCGACGGCGACCAGCCGGCCGTCATGGTCGACGAACAGGTTGCCCGGATGCATGTCGGCGTGAAAGAAGCCGTCGCGCAAAGCATGCCGCAGGAAGGACTGGATCACCGCGCGGCCGAGCGCGGGCAGATCGAAGCCGCGCTCGCGCAAGGCCGCATGGTTGTTGAGCGGCGTGCCGTCGATCCATTCCAGCGTCAGTACTTCCTTGGCGGTGCGTTCCCAGTCGACCGCCGGCACGCGGAAGCCGGGATCGTCGCGCGTGTTTTCGGCCATCTCCGAGAGCGCGGCGGCTTCCAGGCGCAGATCCATCTCCAGCGCGATCGAGCGGCGCAGGGTCGCGACCGTCTCGACCATGCGCAGGCGCTGCGCCTCCGGCGACATCGCTTCGGCGCGCCGCGCGGCGAAGGCGAAGGCATCCTGGTCGGTTTTGAAGCGCCGCTCGATGCCCGGCCGCAGCACCTTGACCGCGACCGGCTTCAGGCCGCCTTCGATCGCGACTTCGGCCTTGTGCACCTGTGCGATGGAGGCTGCGGCGACCGCGGGGCCGAAGCTCGCGTAGATTTCCCGCAGCGGCTTGCCGAACGCTTTCTCGACGGCCTGCTCGGCCTCGCGCTGCGGGAAGGCGGGCATGCGATCCTGCAGGCTTTCCAGATCGCGCGCGAAGGCGACGCCGACCACGTCGGGGCGCGTCGCCATGAATTGTCCGAGCTTGACATAGGTGGGGCCGAGCCGGGTGAGCGCGGCCGACAGGCGGATGGCGCTGCCGTCGCCCGCCGGTCGCTCGATCAGGCGCGCCGAGCGCAGCGCCGCGCGCGCCGGCCACGGCAGCGGCGCCGGATCGACCAGTCCGAACACGCCTTCGCGCGCGAACACGAAGCCGGCGCGGCCGAGACGGACGAAGTGGCTGACGATGGCGATCACGTACGCAACCAGCAGCGCGCGGATCAAAGCCGCCAGCCCGAATGCAGGGCGACGATGCCGCCTGCGAACGGCCGGAACGAGACGCGGCCGAATCCGACGGCGCGGATCATGTCGGCGAAGGTCTGCGGGGGCGGAAACTTGCGGATCGATTCGACCAGATAGCGATAGGCCTCCGCATCGCCGGCGACCGTGCGCCCGATCGCCGGGATGACGTTGAACGAATACAGGTCGTAGAGCGAATCGAGTCCGGGAACGTCGACCGAGGAGAATTCCAGGCACAGGAAATGCCCGCCCGGCTTCAGCACGCGGTAAGCCTCCCGCAACGCCGCCTCGATCCGCGGCACGTTGCGGATGCCGAACGCGATCGTATAGGCGTCGTACGCATTGGCGCGGAACGGCAGCTTTTCCGCATTGGCTTCCTGGAAATCGATCGCGGCATCGAGACCGCGCTTCTGCGCGCGTTCGCGGCCGACCGCCAGCATCTCGGTATTGATGTCGGCGACAGTCACCCGCGTGCCCGGGCCGCCGGCTTCCACGACCCGCATGGCGATGTCGCCGGTGCCGCCGGCGACGTCGAGCAGGTGGAAGGCGCGTTCCCCGGTCGGCGGGTTCACGGCCGTTACCAGCGCGCTTTTCCAGGCGCGGTGCAGCCCGCCCGACATCAGATCGTTCATCAGGTCGTAGCGCCGCGCCACCTTATGGAAAACGTCGTCGACCAGCGACTGCTTGTCCTCGAGCGGCACGTCGCGGAAGCCAAAATGGGTCTGCGGCATCGTTTTTTCCTTCGCCGGAAACCATAGCGCGGCGGCGGCAGCCGCGCTATCACGCGCTGCTGCAAAAGCCCAGTAGAGTGAACGGTTAATGCCCGAACTGCCCGAAGTGGAAACCGTGCGCCTCGGCCTCGTGCCGGTTATGGAGAATGCGTGTTTCCTCAAGGTCGAGGCGCGCCGGCCGGATCTGCGCTGGCCGCTGCCCAAGGGGTTCAGCGCACGGCTGGAGGGCCAGACCGTGACCGGGCTCGGCCGCCGCGCCAAATACCTGCTGGCCGACCTGTCGTCCGGTGACGTGCTGCTCATGCATCTCGGCATGTCCGGGTCGTTCCGGGTCGCCGCAGGCGGCGCGGCAAATGTGCAGGGCGAGTTTCATCATCCGCGTTCGGAAGACCAGGCGCACGACCATGTCGTGTTCCACATGTCGTCGGGCGCCCGCGTCATCTTCAACGATCCGCGCCGCTTCGGCTTCATGAAGCTGTTCGCGCGCAACCGGATCGACGACGAGAAGCTGCTCAGCGGGCTCGGTCCGGAGCCGCTCGGCAACGCCTTCGGCGCCGCGCTGCTGGCGCAGGCCTGCCGCCACAAGAAGACGAGCCTGAAGGCGGCCCTCAGCGACCAGCGCGTGGTGGCCGGGCTCGGCAATATCTATGTCTGCGAGGCGCTCAGCCGCGCGCGGCTGTCGCCGCGCCGCAAGGCATCGACGCTGGCGCAGCGGTCGGGGCTGCCGACCGGGCATGCGGTGCGGCTGGCGCAGGCGATCAAGGACGTGCTGCAGGATGCCATCCGCGCCGGCGGCTCGTCGCTGCGCGACCACCGCCGCACCGACGGGGGACTCGGCTATTTCCAGCACTCGTTCCGCGTCTACGACCGGGAAGACGGTGCCTGTCCGACCCGCGGCTGCAAGGGCGCGGTCCGCCGCATCGTGCAGGCCGGCCGCTCGACCTTCTTTTGTCCGGTCTGCCAGAAATGAGCCGGGATTTTTAAGTGGTAACGGCCGCAGGCGCCGCGACTTGAACCGGAAAGCTGCTAGTCTCGACCAAGCCCAATCCGGGCAGATTGCGAATTCCGCCTTTTGAACAGGAGTTTTCGAGAATGACGACCTGGATCGTTCTGGGGGTGCTCGCCGCCATCGCCGCCTACGTGGTGATGATCTATAACGGTCTCGTCGGCATGCGGCAGCGGGTCAATCAGGCCTTCGCCGACATCGACGTGCAGCTCAAGCAGCGCCACGATCTGATCCCCAACCTCGTCGAAACCGTGAAGGGCTACGCCTCGCACGAGCGCGAAACGCTCGACGCGGTGATCAAGGCGCGCAATGCGGCGATCGCCGCGCAGGGGCCAGGCCAGGTTGCCGCCGCCGAAAACATGCTGAGCGGCGCGCTGCGCCAGCTCTTCGCGCTTTCCGAGGCCTATCCGGACCTGAAGGCCAACACCAATTTCCAGCAGCTGCAGACCGAACTCGCCGATATCGAGAACAAGATCGCGGCGGCGCGCCGCTTCTTCAACAACGCGGTGCAGGAATACAATACCGGCATCGAGCAGTTCCCGGCGGCTCTGTTCGCCTCCTCGCTCGGCTTCTCGCGGCGCGAATTCTTCGACCTCGGCGAGGCGCGTCCGCAGCTCGAGCAGACGCCGCAAGTGAAGTTCTGACCGCGACGCGCAACGGGAAGCTCCGCCGATGGCCGCCTACGGGCTCTACAGCCATATCGATTCGAACCGGCGCCGCTCGGTGGCGCTGCTGTTCGGGCTGTTCGTGCTCGTCTATCTCATGGTCTTTGCCGGGGCGCTGGTCGGCGAAGCCATGCTGCGCGACGCGCCGCTCGAAATCATCGTCGGGCGGGCCTGGCGCGACCTGATCGCGGCCTTTCCCTTCGCGACCATCGGCGCCGCCGTGTGGATCGTGATCGCCTACAAGTTCCACCAGCGGATGATCGACGCGATCACCGGCGGCCACGAGGTGACGCGCGCCGATCAGCCGCGTCTCTACAATCTGCTCGAAAATCTGTGCATCTCGCGCGGCATCGCGATGCCGAAGCTGAACATAATGGAGAGCGAGGCGCTCAACGCCTTCGCAACCGGCATGACCGAGCAGCAATATTCGATCACGGTGACCTCCGCGCTGGTCGCGCGGCTGAACGACGCCGAGCTGGAAGCCGTGCTCGCGCACGAGCTGACGCATATCCGCAACGGCGACGTGCGCATGCTGGTGATCGCGGTGGTCATCGCCGGCGTCGTATCGTTCTTTGCCGAATTGTTCTTCCGCATGCTGTTTCGCGGCGGCGTATCCACGCGCTCCGGCGGTGGCGGTTCGAGCGACCGCAAGGGCGCCGGCGGCGCCATTCTGATCGCGGTGGCGCTGATCGCGGTCGCCTGGCTTCTCTCGCTCTTGATCCGCTTCTCGCTCTCGCGTTCGCGCGAGTTCCTGGCGGATGCCGGCGCCGTCGAGCTGACCAAGAATCCCGATGCGATGATTTCGGCCTTGCGCAAGATCGAGGGTCGCGGCGAGCTGGAGGATTCCAATTCCGCCGTGATGGAAATGTGCATCGACAACCCGCGCGAGGGATTCGCCGACCTGTTCGCGACGCACCCCTCGATCGAACGGCGGGTGGATGCGCTGGTGCGCTATGCGGGCGGCCGCGACAGCGGGCCGATCGCGCTGTCGCCGCTCGACGACGAAGCGGCGCCGGACGAGGGGACCTCCTACGTTCCCAAGCGTGCGCCGGTGCCGGGCGGCCCCTGGGGCGGCACCGCCGAGGGCGGCGCGCCGCTGCCTGCCGAGGCGGGGAAGATCGCGGCGAGCTAAAGCACGTTCGTTTTACATGGAATCGGAACGTGCTTTAGATTCCTTTGTTCGATCGCATTTTCTTGACGCGGACCGGTACCCACTTCGCTCGAAAATGCTCTAATCCGGGCGATAGACGCCGGTGCGCGGATCGCGCCGCAGCTTGCGCACGGACGCCCGCTCCGCCTGTTCGGTGACGGTGGAATGGCGCGCGGCCTCGAGCTCTTCGTTGATGCGCCGGTGTTCGCGTACCAGCATGCGCGCTGCGGCGCTCACCCCGAGCGCGCCCAGCGTCCAGATCAGCAGCGGCGGAATGGCAGGCAAAGGCATGGTTCGTCCCCGGATCGATCACAGACCATAACGCGCCCACAGCGCCCGCGCTTCCAGCGCGGACAGGATTTCGTCGCCGAGCCCCGCGGGGAATTGTCGTGTCCCGGAAAGCCGGCGGGCCAGCCAGCCGCGTTCGGCCATGACCGGCAGCCGGACTTCGTCGCCGAACCGCTGGCGCAGCACGCTGCGCAAATCTCCGAGACCGTCCACCAGCCCGTATTCGAGCGCTTTCCGGCCGGCCCAGTATTCGCCGGAAAACAAGGCCGATTCGGGGCCCTTCAGCCGCACGCCGCGGCTGGTTTTGACCAGATCGATGAAGCCCAGATGGATGTCGTGCTGGATCGCCATCAGGCGCGCCACGTCGTCGGGGTCCTCCGGCAGGAAGGGGTCGAGCGAGACCTTGTGCTCGCCGGCCGTGTAGATGCGCCGCTCGATTCCGAGTTTGGCGATCGCCCTGTCGAAGCCGAATGTCGCACCCACGACCCCGATCGAGCCCACCACGGACGATACGTCGCACACGATCTCGTCGCCGGCGCAGGCGAGCATATAGCCGCCCGAGGCGCCGACATCCTCGACGAAGGCATAGACGGGGAGCTTCTTCTCCGCGGCGCGCTGGCGGATGCGGCGGAAGATCAGGTGGGACTGCACCGGGGAACCGCCCGGCGAGTTGATCGACAGGGCGACGGCGCGGGCCTGCTTGTAGTCGAAGGCGCGGTCGATCTGCCGCGCCACGCCCGACATGGTGATGCCCGGGCGCAGCGGGGTCGACAATCCGATCAGCCCGGTCAGGCGGATCACCGGAACCACCGGCGGGCGGCGGAACCAGCGGCGAAGGCGGGACAAAGCGGAAGTTTCGTTCTGCGGCATCGGTTCAATCATATTTGATCGGCGCGGTCCTGAAAGTTACCTGACATTAACCCAATTCGCGGCTTCTGATGTGCGGGAACACCGGCCTGTGTGCCGGCGTTGTTGCGCCTGGAGGCAGCCATGAAACTGTATCTGCTCATTCTGCTGCTCGGCACGATTGCGGTCTTTGCGCAGGCATCGGCGTCGCGCCGCCAGCCGAAGACGAACTAGCTTCCGCCAGGCCCAGCGCGCGGCCTTCGCGCAGAATAGCCTCCGCCTCCGCGGTCGGCTTTCCGTCGCTGTCGGCGAGAACGAGCGCCGGCAGGATCGACACCCCGTCCTTGTCTGCGAGACGATCGTACAGGCGGCCGCGGACGATCACCCGGATCGCGGGCCGATCGGCCTTTCCCTGCACCGGCAGCACGCTCACCGCGGCGAAATCCGGCATCGCCCGCAGCACGTCGGGCAGGCCCTGTGCGCGCCAGATCAGCGTGAGGCTGCCGTCGCGCCGCAGCAAGCGTCGTGCCGCCGACACCCAGTTCCGCAGCAAGGCCGCCCCGCCGCTATGCGCCTGCCGGCGCAGGGCATCGGGCGAGGGCTGGTGCGCTGCATCGTTGAAGGGCGGATTCATCAGCACGTGATCGGCGCTGCCGGCGGGGAGGCCGAGCGCCGCGAAGTCCTGCGCCGGCGCCGCAACGTCGAGCGTCAGCGCGCGGGCGCGCCCCGGCAGCGCGTTGCGGGCGATATTCTCCGCCGCCAGCGCCGACAAGGCGGGATCGATCTCGACCAGGGTCGCGCGCGCACCGGCGACGCGCGCGAGCAGCGAAAGCCCGGCGGCGCCGATCCCGGCTCCGAGATCGACCGCGTGCTCGCCGCCTTGCGCCGGCACGGCGGCGGCGAGCAGCACGGCATCGTGCCCGAAGCGGTGGCCGCGCCGCGGCTGCAGCAGGCGCAGCCGGCCGCCGAGCAGGGCATCGACGGTGTTGTCGGCGCGCTCAGGCATCGGGCCGCAATTCGTGGCCGAGGCCGGCATCCTCGAGAATGCGGCGGGCGCCCTGCCAGTGGTGCTCGTCGTCGAGGTTGCGGCGCGGCAGGATCCC
>JBFWWQ010000151.1:0-8002 GCA_050246095.1 Pseudorhodoplanes sp. | reverse complement strand
CGAACTCCACCACCTGCTGTTCAAGGAGAAGCCGTGACTGTCGTGACGCTCGAAACACACAATCCCGAGACCGGCTGGCAGCATGCAGAAATGCAGCAATTGCTCGGCGTGTTCGCGGCGCATGCGGCGGCCGGCACCGCCGAGGACTGGTCGACGGGCGAGACCGAACGGGCCGATCCGCAATTCTACCTGGTCGACGGCTCGCCCGACCATGACTGCGTGCTGGCGATCTCGCGCGTCGGGCGCACGTATATCCTGGAGGACGGCGCCGGCGGCGTGCTGGCGGAAGGCCGCAATCTCGGGGCGGTGGCTTCGCGCGCGCTGGCGCTGGCGCGGCGGCCGCGCTTCGCGCAACTTTATGCCCGCATCGTGATCGCCTGGTATGCGCTGCGCGAGACGGTCGAGGAAAAACTCGAGCCGCTGCTCGCCGAGCCGACGGAGCTGCTCGCGCATTTCGCCCCGCAGCTCGCGGCCCTGGCGTAGGCGGCGAACCGGCCGCGATGCCGCGCGGTCGCCCCCTCGACCTGAAGGCGGGCAACGGTGCCGGCAGAGAGGATCGAACTCCCGACCTTCGGTTTACAAAACCGCTGCTCTACCGCTGAGCTATGCCGGCATGGCGGTGAGTTCTAAGCTTTGCGGCAGCGGCTCGCCACCCTTTTTGCGGCCGGGAAGGCATCCGGCTTGCCCGCGTACCGGGCGACATAGTCAGCAGCCCGTGGCCGGGCGGGCGTTGCGCTGCGCGATGCGGGAGAGGTGCCGGTAGAGGCGGATGCGATAGAACAGCCGGTCCAGCCACCCGGCCGGCAGCGTCGCGCCGAGCACGAGCATGAACAGGGCGCGCGGCAGCGAGACGTCGCCTTGCTGCCCGCGCGTCCGCCACCACAACCCGATCACGGCGGGGAGCGAATAGAGATCCGCGTGCTTGCGGCGGATGTAGCTCCACAGCCGGCCGTGCTGCTGTGCGGCGCGGCTCATCATGCGGCCTTCGTCGTTGACCCGGTAGAAGAAGAGCGGCCCGCCGACCTTGACGCCGCGATAGCCGGCCTGCGCGAGGCCGATGGTGAATTCCCAGTCCTCGAAGCCTTCGAGCATGGCGTCGTCGTAGCCGCCGCTCGCCTGCCAGGCGCTTTTGCGCATGAGCAGGCAGCAGGGGATGCGGTTGACGAAAAGCTGGTCGAACAGCTTGAAATGCTGCGGGAAGAATTCGTCGTTCAACCCGCTCAGCCGCATGTCGGTGAAGACGTAGCCGACATCGGCGGGCGCGCTCTCCAGCGCGGGGACGGTGGCAGCGAGGAAATCCGGCGAGATCGCATCGTCGCAATCCAGCGCCAGCACGAGCGGCGCGCGCGCCGCGCGGATGCCGGTATTGCGCGCCGCGGCGGGGCCCTTGTTGTCCTGGCGGATGACGGCGATCGCGGGATCGAGCTGCGCCAGAATCTGCACGGTGCGCGCATCGGTCGAGCCGTCGTCGACGACGATGATTTCGAAATCGCGGAACGTCTGCGCGGCGAGCGTCGCGCGCAATCCGTCCAGGAAGGGCGCCGCGTTGTAGCAGGGGACCACGACGCTTGCGGCCGGCGCGGGTCGCGCGGATGGCGTGTCTGGGGGCATTCTCGTTGTTTCGGCGGTCATTGTCCTGCGGAGCGCACAAACGTCCGGACGACGTTCAATTTGCGTCAAATGCGACCTTTGCCCCAAACGCACGGGTCTGTCTGCGCAAGACTCGCCGACAGTTAATCCGAAACGGTCGCCGCCATCGTGCGCGGGCGGGCATGCTTTTGCGCGTTGTGACGGGGATGCGGGCTTTTCCGCCCGTTCGCCCAATGTGCGCAAGGCGCCGCCGGGCACGATCACGATTGTGCGATGGCCGGTCCTTAGTCGATTTCCTCGGCCGGCCCTCGCGGCGTGTCGCGTCTCAATTGCGGAACAGCAGGTCGCGCGTCAGCGCGTCGAGATTGCGCACCGCTTCGAGCGCGGCATGCAGATTATCGCGGTCGTCGCGGCCGAGGCGGCGCAGTTCGACCTTGTTGGTGGGCGGCAGGCCCGCGGCGATGTCCACGATCTGCTGGTCGGCCATGAGATCGAGGAAGACGCGCTCCGCGCGCCCAAGCGCTTCGAGGTCGTTTTCCGCGCCGATCTTCAAGGCCTGCAGTCCGGCCAGCCGCGAAAGCGTCGCGCGCTCGATGACGCCGTGGCAGATCGCAAGCACGCGCGCGGTGGTGACGATGCCGAACGTGCCGGTGCGCTTCAGGTCGATGCGGCCCTGCTCGGTGCGGATGCGGCCGAAAAATCCGAAGCCCGGTTCGGTGCCGCCGGCCGCCTCGGCAAGCAGTTTCAGGAAGGCCGTCTGGCCGGCGGCCTGCGCGAAGGCGCCGCGCCAGAGTGCGTCGGCCAGTTCCCGCTCACCGTGCACGCCGCGCAGGTCGAAGAAGATGTCGACCGACAGCAGATCCTGCGGCCGCGAACGACCGATCCAGTCGGCGACGCGCGCCTGCCAGGTGGCGAGCGAGCCGCGCCATTGCGGGTTCTTCGCCATCACGCCGCCCTTGCACAAGGGCACGCCCGCCTCGTCGAGGATCGCGTTGACCAGGGTGGCGAATTCCGCGAACCAGCGGTCCTCGGCTCCGTCCGGTTCGCCCTGTGCGAAGATCAGGGCATTGTCCTGGTCGAGCGCGAGCAGGCTCTCGCCGCGGCCGGCGGAGCCGAGCACGGCAAGCGTATAGGGGCAGGGCGGATCGCCGCGCCCGCTTTCGCGCATCTGCCGCTCGGCCAGGAGCGCGGCCTGGCGCGTCAGTGTGCACACCTCCTCGGAGACGATTTCCGCGATGGCGTGGCCGGCAATGTCCTCCGCGCGCAATGCGGCGGCGACCTGCGGCAGCTTCGGCCAGGCGGCGGCGAGGTCGTGGCGCGTGGTCGCGCGCTCGATCTCGTCGCCGAGCGAGACCGCATCCTGCGCGCGCAGCCGCAACAGGTCGCGCGCCGACAAGGCGCCGGTCACGCGGCCCTGCGCGTCGACCGCCGCGAGATGGCGGATTTTCAGCCCGCTCATGCGCGCGATGGCGCGATAGACGAAGTCGCTCTCGCCGACGGTGAGCAGCGGCCGCGCGGCGAACTGGCCGGTCGGCAGGCCGAGCGCGTCGGCGCCGTGCGTCGCGAGCGCGCGCAGGGTGTCGCGCTCGGTCACGATCGCGGCGTCGCGGGCCAGGAGCGGGGTGTCCGCCCCGCCCGCATGCACGAACAGCGAGGAAATCTTCTCCTCCGCCATGCGGGCGATCGCCTCGTGCAAGGGCGCGGTGGCCGCGATGGACTTCACCGGCGCGCTCATCGCGTCGCGCACGCGGTGGCGGTAGGGATAGGTGTCGATCCGCCCGAACACCGCCGGCGCCGCGCCGCGTTGGAGCGGCGGCGCCGCCTCCACCCAGCCGGCCTGCTGCTGGTCGGCCAGCGTGTTGTGCAGCTGGCGGCAGGCCTGCAGCGCCTCGCCCAGCGTGCGCACGCCGCGTTCGCGCAATTTCGGCACCAGCGCGCGGAAAATGCGCGCGGTGGTCGCCGCGTCGCCGAGCGCGGAATGGCGCCCGGTTATCTCGACGCGCAGAATCCCGGCCAGGCTTTCCAGCGAATAGACCGCGAGCGCCGGCTCGACGAGCTGTGCGAGCAGGCGCGTGCACAGGCTCGGCGGCGGCGCGTAGGCGATGCCGGCGCGCTCGCATTCGCGCTTGATCACGGCAAGGTCGAAGCCGACCATGTGCCCGATCACGACGCGATCGCCGGTGAAGGCGCGGAAATCCGGCCACATGGCCGCGAAATCCGGCGCGCCGGCGACATCGGCGTCGGAAATCCCGTGCACCTCGCGCGCCGCCGGCGGGATCGGCGTGCCGGGATCGACCAATTGCCGGAAGGTTTCGTCGTCCAGTTCCCCGCGCGCCAGCCGCACGCCGGCGATCTCCACGATGCTGGCCTGGCGCGCATCCGGCCCGGTGGTTTCGGTATCGATCACCACCGCGTCGAGCGCGATCAGCGGTACGGCATTGCGTGCCAGGGTCATTGCGGCCTCGCGGTCAGCGGGAAGCGGGAAATTCTTCCGTCAGCATCCGCGCCATGACGGGGGCGTCCATGCGCTGCGTCAAATCGTCGGCCATCTGGGTCAGGGCCATCTTCAGATAGGCCAAAGTGGTCGGCATGTCGTTGGTCTTGATGCTCTCGTCGAACGGCATCAGCTTCCAATAGGTCGCGATATAGCGCTCGGGAATGTCGATCACGCGCTTGGGCGGGTGGGTGCCGATCTGGCCGAGCCGCCGCAGCAGGCGTTCGCGCGCCTCCGCCCATTTCTGCGGACCGAGCTCCGCCGGGACCGGGTAGCGGTCGAACACGTCCATCACCAGCGGCGTCAGGCGTTCGAGCATGGCGAGCGGTCGGTCACCGTAGCGGCGCAACTGGCCCTCGACCATTTCGGCGACCATGGCGAGCCCGAGCGGATAGGCGCGCCAGCGCGCCTCGTTCATCGCCTGGTGAAATTCCTTCTCGGCCAGCAGCACCTTGGCGTAGTGGCCGGAGCGCGCGCGCGCATAGTCGAACATGCCTTTCTGCACCAGGAAGGCCGCGCGCTCGTCGATGAAGTCGGCCAGCAGCGCCGGCGTGTCGACGCCCGGCTTGCCGCGGAAGAAATCGAAAAATCCCATGCGACCGATTCCCGATGGCTGTGCGCCGGCTGTGCCGCGGGCGCTTCTATCTCGCAAGTGCGAAGGCCGAAATGCCGAAATACGCAATTATTTCCGCTGTGTAAGACCGGTTTCTTGGTCGAAAGTCTTATAAGGGCGCTGCATCCCGCAGTGATACCTTTTTCTATCGTCTCCCGACCCGGCGACAAGACCGGGGTGGAGCAGCGGCAATGGGGGGTGCCGCTTCAGCCGTCTACCGGCGCCCCTTGGCTTACGTTCTTGTCGTCGCGCGCGCGGCGACCGAACTTTCTTAAGGGAGGGCGACCGACCCATGTCTGACCAGACCAATACCGCCTCCGCCAACGACCAGGCGCATTGGCGGAAAACCACCAACCTGATGTGGCTGCATCTCGCGATCTGGTTCTTCTTCGGATACGTGATCCACATGTTCGCGCCGCAGCTTAACAAGATCGTCATCCTCGGCTTCCCGCTCGGCTTCTACATGGCCGCGCAGGGCTCGCTGATCGCCTTCGTGGTGCAGCTGTTCTGGTTCGCCAAGCAGCAAGACGCCATCGATCGCGAATTCGGCGTCGCTGAAGACGACTGAGGGGGAGACGCATCATGGCTACACAAACGTCCGACAGCGGCGATTTCATCAAAAATCTCGGGAAGATCTACGGCCTCTATACCGGCGGCTTCCTCGCATTCGTGATTCTCGTCGCGATTCTCGAACAGGTCGGGGTTCCGAACAGGATTCTCGGCTATCTGTTCGTGTTCTTCACCATCGCGGTCTATGCCATCATCGGCATTCTCTCGCGCACGGCGCAGGTCTCGGAATATTACGTCGCAGGCCGGCGCGTTCCGGCCTTCTATAACGGCATGGCGACGGGCGCGGACTGGATGTCGGCGGCCTCGTTCGTGGGCATGGCCGGCACGCTGTTCCTGCTCGGCTATGACGGCCTTGCCTGGGTGCTCGGCTGGACCGGCGGCTACGTGCTCGTCTCGGTTCTCGTCGGCCCGTATCTGCGCAAGTTCGGCGCCTATACCGTTCCGGACTTCATGTCCTTCCGGTTCGGCGGCAACTTCGCGCGCTTCCTGGCCGTGGTTGTGCTGGTCTGCTGCTCCTTCACCTACGTGACGGCGCAGATTTTCGGCACCGGCATCATCGCATCGCGCTTCCTCGGCATGCCCTTCGAACTCGCAGTGTTCGTCGGCCTGCTGGGCATTCTGCTCTGCTCGATGCTGGGCGGCATGCGCGCGGTGACCTGGACGCAGATCGCCCAGTACATCGTGCTGATCGTGGCCTACCTGACCCCGATCGTCATCCTGTCCACGAAGAAATACGGCATCCCGATCCCGCAGCTGACCTACGGTCAGGCGATTGCCGACATCACGGCCCGCGAAGGACAGATGCTGCAGCAAGTCCTGGCGACGGCGGCCAATCTCAAGCCGCATATCCAGCCCTGGCTGACCTACACGCCTCTCAACTTCTTCGCGATCATCCTCTGCATGATGGTTGGTACGGCGTCCCTGCCGCACATCCTGATGCGCTACTTCACCACCCCGTCGGTGCGTGAGGCGCGTCAGTCGGTGGCGTGGTCCCTGTTCTTCATCTTCCTCCTTTACTTCTCGGCGCCGGCCTATGCGGCGTTCTCGAAGCTGGAGGTCTACAGCAACATCATCGGCAGAAATATTGCCGACATCCGTCCCTGGATGTTCACCTGGGGCGAACTCGGCCTGATCAAGGTCTGCGGCCAGAACGCCGCAAGCCTGCAAGCCGTGGTGGATGCCTGTAAGGCGGTCGCCGGCAATACCGGGGTCGTGCGCCTGCAGGACTTCTCGATCAATACCGACGTGATCGTGCTGTCCACGCCGGAAATTGCGGGTCTGCCTTACGTGATCTCCGGCCTTGTCGCGGCCGGCGGTCTGGCCGCGGCGCTCTCGACCGCGGACGGCCTGCTGCTCGCGATCGCCAACGCGCTCTCGCACGACATCTACTACAAGATGATCGATCCGAACGCGCCGACGGCACGCCGGCTCGTCGTCGCCCGCGTCCTGTTGCTGATCGTGGCAATCGCGGCGGCGGCTACGGCATCGACGAGACCCGCGGATATTCTCGCAATGGTGGGCTGGGCGTTCTCGCTCGCCATGGCGGGCAACTTCCCGGCGCTCGTGATGGGTATCTGGTGGAAGCGGGCAACGACCGCGGGCGCGATCGCCGGAATCATCGGCGGCTTCGGCATCGCGATCTTCTACCTCGTCTGCACCCACTACTTCCCGGGCGCCGGCGTGGCGCATTTCGGAATGTCGTCCCTGACCAATCCCGCCGGCGCTCCGCTGGTCGACCTGGCCAAGGCAATGGCAGCTCCGAACGCCATGGAACACTGGGTTGCGGCGAGCCATCCGATGGCTTCGAAGGTCGGCTGGTTCGGCATCAACAACATCGCGGCGGGTCTGATCGGTGCGCCGATCGGCTTCCTGCTGATCTATGTTGTCAGCCTGATGACCAAGGCTCCGTCGCGGGAAATGCAGGCTTTCGTGGACGAAATCCGCAAGCCGCGCGGCCGCACGTTGCTGCAAGAGAAAGACTAAGTCCGAACGGACGGCGTCAAACAGCGGGGCCCCGGTCTGCCGGGGCCCCGTCTTTTTTGCGGGACGGGCGGGGCGGATTGGCGCTAAACAGCCGGCGTCGGAAGGAGAGCGCGGCGTGCAGATACCCTCGATCTGGAGCCAATGGTATTTCCAGGTGCCGAATTTCGTCCTGGCGGTGGTGATGTACACCATGCTCGGCCGCGCGCTGCTCGGCCTGTTCGTCGATTCCAATTCCAAGAACTACATCTGGCGCGGCTTCTGCGCGATCACCGACCCCGTGCTGAAGCTCATTGCGGCGGTCACGCCGAAGGCGACGGCGCCGGTGGTGCTGTGGCTGTTCGGCTTCGTTTGGATGTTCTGGCTGCGCGTGCTGCTGCTGCTGGTGTTCTTCTCGCTCGGCTTGATCGGGATGCAGCAGCCATGAACGAGCGCAACTTCTATTATGTCGGCATCGCCTTCTTCGCGATGATCAACGGCATATTCAACCCGTTCTTCTTCTTCGTGTTTCAGATCTCGGTCTATCTGATGGCGGCGCCTTTGTTCGGCTCGACCGGCGCGATCGCCTATTTTTCCTCGCTGATGCTGTCCACCGCGACCGTCATCCTGGCCGGCATTCCGGCCGCTTTGTACGAGCGCTATGTCGGCGCCCAGGACGATTCCACGGTCACCTCGCTCTGGATCTGGCTGGCCGGCACCGCCATCCTGTCGCTGCCGGCGATCGGAAATTTTCTTGAAATCGGTCTCTAGCCGGC